>CAJOFU010000026.1:13112-78554 GCA_905233935.1 Paludibacteraceae bacterium | reverse complement strand
GCGTTAAAATCGATAACTGCGTAACGGTAATATGTGGTGTGTAATGGTTTTCAATAAAAATAGCAAAAAGTTTCATCGAGGGTGAAGACTTTTTGCTATTGAATTGATTTTGATTTCGTCCGATTTATTTGTCCGTTAGTTGGACGTAGAACTCAATCGCATTCAGCAACGGAGACAAATCATTCTTTATAATATCGTCTATGTATGCTGTATCCAATTCAAAATAGCCATGCGATATCCTATTCCGCATCCCCATAACTCGTCGCCATGGAATCTCCGGTCTATAATCCCACAATTGACCATTTGTATATTTATCAATCTTTTTGATGCCTTCACCTATTGCTTGTATAAGCATATAATTGCCCGCCAAGCGTTGCATTCCAAGGGGAGATTTCTCCAAGTCATGCATCGACTCCACGTCTTTATTCCAATCTTGAAGTTGCAGAATAGCCTCTCTTATCTGCTTGAAGATCTCGTGGATCAAAGCTATTTGTTTAGAATATTCTAATTCCATCGCGCTCAACTTGCTTTATAAAAAACGGCGTCAATCGGTCATGGCGTCTAACCATATCCACTCGGCATTGCAGTATATCCTCAAGGTAATCATTAGCAGCACATGCCTCATAATATTTTGGTGGCATATCAACCAGCACATCTACATCGCTGTCAGTACCCTGTTCGCCACGTGCTACAGAGCCAAAGAGGGACATAGCAGTTATCCCATATCGGCTTTGCAACACAGGTGCGTGTTGCTGCAGAAGACGTATGTACTCTTGTGTTGATTTCATTGTATACTTATGCTATTTTTCACCTTTCTAACTTTCAACCTACAAAATTACAACAATTTTGGCGCAGATGCAAGCGAGTTGGGAAAAAAGTGACGATTTTAGACGTAAAACTCAAACTTGTAATGCAATGTTTGCAAACAGAGGGGTTAACCAGTCAAAAATTACCTACGATTACAATGAATATATTAAGTCAACTATTAATGACTATTATCAACTATTGCGATGGGCAATTTTCTATTCACAGATTGATCAGATTAAACAGATGGCGATGGACTTTTTAGGTCAACAATTAAAGACAATTACCAACTATTTACAATGGATTTGATTTGGTCAAAAATGATCCAAAATTATCAAAAAATGCGCTTTTATAGGGTTGCACTATATATTACTATGTAATATATATACATTGTGGTGTGAGTGGGGTGATGTTGTAAGGAGCATACATTGAGCATACATTGAGCATACATTGAGCATACATTGAGCATACATTGCAACCACGGGGAAGTATCGATGAAAAAGGGTCACAGGGGAAAGCCTGTGACCCTAAGTTACTCCGGAAGTTGTGCGATCGCCCAAGATTGGTCGATACTTGGGGAAGGGATTACTCCGGAAGAGGATTACTCCGGGAAGGGATTACTCCGGAAGCATGACGACTTCGATGCGGGAGTTGCCGCTGACGAGGCGCTGGAGGGTCTCGCGAACGGACTCCTGGGTGATGCCCTCAACGGCTGATACATAGTGCTCTAACACGTTCTCACCGTCACGGTAGAAGCGGTAGATGATACCCTGCCACCAATCGTTGTCGCGAAGGTTCTCCTCATGATCTTTGAGCATCGAGGCTTTCTCCTTGTCCACATCGCTGGCGAGAGGACCGTCGCGGAGGATCGTCTCAATCTCCTCGTTGATGATCTGCATGATACGCTCCTGTTTCTCGGGATCGGTATCGAACTGGATGATCAGATACTGCTCGTTGACGGGGATGCGCTTCATATTACCGCCTACACCTACTCCGTAGGATCCGCCCTCGCGCTCGCGCACGCTTTCCAAATAACGCGTATGAAGCACGCGACCTACCATCTGCATATTCAGACGCATCGACAGGCTGTACGGGATATCGTACAAGGCGTACTCAATGCGGTTGGTAGCCGTGCGGGTAGTCATCTCGCGACGGAAATAGAGCTTGTTGTCACCCTCGGGCTGACGTACCATCCAATCTTTGAACTTCTCGGTTTTGCGTACACCCTTCAGGCTGCCCAACCATTGCAGAATGAGTTCCTTAGTGTGCGGGTCTTCGGGATCAATCTGCCCGACGAAGACGAACGTGAAGTCGGCAGGGTTAGCGAAGCGCTGACGGAAGATATCCAAGGCTTTCTCGTGATTGACGTGCTCGAGGAGCTGCTCGTTCATGATGAGCGTACGCTCGGAGTGGTTGGTTGAGAAGAGCGACACAGAGTCGCGGAAGATTGCTTTGGGGTTCTTCTCCTTGTTCTTGAGCTGCGTCTGGAGCATCGACATCAGCGTCTGGAACGCTTGCTCGTCGTAACGCGGTTCACTGAACGTGAGGTAGGTCAACTGGAGCAAGGTCTCGAGGTCACGTACGGTGGATGAACCGCTGATGTTCTCCTCGTAGTTGTCGATATCCGGCGTGAGGCGCACCTGCTTGCCGGCAAGCACCTTCTGTAACTCGGTGTAACTGAACTCACCCGTACCTGACATCTGAATGATCGACGGCGCAAGCGCTGCCGAAGGCAGGTCGATGGTCGGCACGAGGCTCAAACCGCCCGGCGAGAATGCCTCCATAAGGATCTGGTCGTGACGGAAGTCGGTTGTCTTGAACACAACGCGCACGCCGTTGCTCAAGATCCACTCTGTTGTACCGAGCGAGAGGTTGAAGCGTTGCTTCTTGATCTTGCCTTTCTTAGGCGTGTGGGAAACGAGCGGACGCTCGATCTTCTCCTCAACCGGTGCTTCGATCTCCATCTCGGGCATAGCGTTGAGCATGAGCAGTGTCATGTCCTTTGTGGGGATATGCACGCCTTCCTTCTCCACGCCGGTGATGCAGACGATGATGTTCTTGTCGCCCATGAGTTGGGTCTGGGCTATACCATTGATCATCTCCAAGTTAACGAGCGGCAACATCTGCTTGATGAACTCGTACTCAAACTCGATGCCCGGGATAGGCTCGTTGTCCTCAAAGTGACGGATATATTCTCGAGCGAGGGAGATGTTCTGGCGCGTCTGGCGGCTGTTGTATGCCTTCTCGTAGCTGGAGAGCATGTTGGCTTTGGCGATCTCGAGTTCGCTCTCGGTGAATCCGTATCGGCGCATCTTCTCGAGTTCGTAGAGGAGTGCTTCGTATGCTTCGGTCTCTTTGCCCTCTTTGGCTATAGCGATAGCAGTGAAGGCATCACGGAGTTTGACGAGTTCGTAGTACCCAGCCCCTGCACCTACGAACGGTGCGTCGGGTTTCATAGCAGCCTCCTCGAAGCGGGTGTCGAGCATAGCACCGATCAGGTCACGGCAACGCTCGAGCAGGTAGGACATATTTGTGCCCTGCATATAGAGCGGTGTCTGCGGGTGCTTCCAGAAGAGCTGGATGCGGGTGTTCTGCGCCTCTTTGTCGGTGACGATAGCTACGATCGGTTCGTCGTTGTCATCGACGGAGTAAAGCGGACGCTCACCACGGTTGGCGCGCTCGGGAACGTTCTCCCAGAGGGCTTTGATCTTGGCTTCGATAGCATCGACATCAATATCACCGACCACGATGACAGCCTGGTTGTCCGGTCCGTACCACTTGTGGTAGTAGTCGCGTAGAGCCTGGTACTCGAAGTTGTTGATGACAGCGGTGTCGCCGATGACGTCACGCTTGCCATATTGGCTGTTGGGGAACATCTGCGCACGGCTCTCTTTCCACAAGCGGCGCTGGGCAGTAGCACCTGTGCGCCACTCTTCTCGGATCACGCCACGCTCGGCATCAATCTCCTCGCCGAGCAGCAGCAAGCCGCAACTCCAATCGTGCATCACGAGCAGAGCGGAGTCGATGATCCCCTCGCGGATAGTAGGCACGTCGGAGAGGCGATAGACAGTCTCGTCGATCGAGGTGTAGGCGTTGATGTTGCCGCCGAAGTTCACACCGATAGACTCGAAATAGGTGATTATACCTTTTCCAGGGAAGTGCTGCGTACCGTTAAACGCCATGTGCTCCAAGAAGTGCGCCAGACCGTTCTGGTTGTCCTCTTCGAGTACAGCGCCCACGCATTGCGCGATGTGGAAATCGCAACGCTGCTTGGGTTCTTCGTTGTGACGGATGTAATACGTCAGACCGTTAGGCAACTGACCGTAACGCACCGCGCTGTCAATAGGCAGTGGTACAGGTTGTTGGGCATTGATGCCAAGCGCCGAAAGAATCAGCGCAAGAGAGAGAATAAGTCTTTTCATTGTTATGCGGGTTGTTCTATATTATCCGGAGTTTCCGGAGTTTCCGGGGTTTCTTTGATGCCGGATAGGGCTGTGTTGGCGGCAATGATCTCGTCGCCACGGCTCTTCCACGGACGCGGACCAAGTATGCGCTCAACATCCTCGTGTGTGATGACCTCACGCTCCACGAGCATTTCTGCGAGTTGGTGATGCTGGTCTGCGTGGTCGGTGAGGATCTGTTTGGCGCGTTTCATCTGCTCGGCAATGATGGCTTCGGTCTCCTTGTCGATGGTCTCGGCAGTGGATTCGGAGTACGGCTTGCTGAATCCGTACTCATAACGACCGGTAGAGTCGTAGAACGAGACGTCTTTGAGTTTGTCGCTCATGCCATAGTAGGCAACCATCGCGTACGCCTGTTTGGTTGCACGTTCCAGATCGTTGAGTGCGCCGGTAGAAGTGTGGTCGAGGAAGAGTTGCTCGGCAGCGCGTCCGCCCAAGAGCGAACAGAGTTCGTCGAGGATGTGCTCCTTGGTGGTGAGCTGGCGCTCCTCAGGCAGATACCATGCTGCGCCGAGAGCCACGCCACGGGGAACGATAGTGACCTTGACGAGCGGGTTGGCGTATTGCAGCAGCCAGGAGATCGTAGCGTGACCGGCTTCGTGGTAGGCGACAGAGCGTTTCTCCTCCTGGGTCATGATCTTCGTCTTGCGCTCCAGACCGCCTATGATGCGATCGACAGCGTCCATGAAGTCCTGTTTGTCCACTTCTTTCTTGTCATGACGCGCAGCGATGAGTGCGGCTTCGTTGCAGACATTGGCAATATCCGCACCACTGAAGCCCGGCGTCTGCTTGGCGAGGAAATCCACGTCCACCGCTTTGGCGAGTTTGATGTTACGCAGGTGTACGCCGAAGATCTCCTTGCGCTCCTGTAAGTCGGGCAACTCGACGTGAATCTGCCGGTCGAATCGTCCGGCACGAAGTAGTGCGGAGTCAAGGACATCGGCACGGTTGGTGGCAGCGAGGATGATCACGCCGCTGTTCGTACCGAAGCCGTCCATCTCGGTGAGGAGCTGGTTGAGTGTCGATTCGCGTTCGTCGTTGCCGCCGGTGAGCACGTTCTTGCCACGCGCACGGCCTACGGCGTCAATCTCGTCGATGAAGATGATACACGGGGCTTTCTCCTTGGCTTGGCGGAAGAGATCGCGCACACGACTCGCTCCAACGCCCACGAACATCTCCACGAAGTCCGAACCGGACATCGAGAGGAAAGGTACGTCAGCCTCACCTGCTACCGCCTTGGCGAGCAAGGTCTTACCTGTACCCGGAGGTCCTACGAGCAGTGCGCCCTTGGGGATTTTGCCGCCGAGAGCGGTGTATTTGTCGGGGTTCTTGAGGAAGGATACGATCTCCTCAACCTCTTGCTTGGCGCCTTCGAGTCCGGCTACGTCTTTGAAGGTGACTTTCTGCTGTTTGTCCTTGTCAAAGACCTGCGCCTGGGCTTTGCCTACGCCGAAGATACCGCCTATACCACCTGCACCGCTTATGCCGCGGCTCATCCAGAAGAAGAACAGGATGATGAACAAGAACGGCAGCACATTGACGAGAATGAGATACCAGTAGTCTTTGGACTTCTCGAAGGTCACATCTATTGCCGCGAGACCTTTGTCTTTGCGGGCAGCGTTGACGCCGTCCATGAACTTCGACACCTCTTCAGTGGAGGGCACTTGGGTCTTGATCAATCCTTTCGCCGCTTCGCCGCTGTCCTGGTCGCCGAAAACGATGGCATAGTGCATCGGTCGGATGGTAGCCTTGGCAGAGTTGTCGTCGTAAACGACGAGTTTCTCGACCATGTTACTCTCGACGTACGCGGTGAACTTCGTGTAACTCAACTCTTTCTTGGTGCGGGAGTCTTTGTCACCGAAGAACCAGCTCACGACGAGGAACACTGCTGCCACGTAGAAAAAGGTAGTCAGCAGTCCTCTCCATTTGCCGGGCTCTTTGCGGTTGTTCGGGTTGTTCTTGTCGATAGGGCTATTCGGCTGGGGTTGTTTTCTGTTTCGGTTGTCGCTCATAAGGTTGTTAGTCTTCTATTTCTGTAATTTTTCCGTCTGCCCAGAGATGCTCGAGGTCGTAGTACGCCCGCGGTTCGCGTTGCATGATATGCACGAACACCGATCCGTAGTCCAGTGCTATCCACTCGGCAGCCTCTTCGCCGGCATGTGAAAGCGGGTGAACGTGGGTGACGGTGCGTACGTGATCGTCGACCTCGGCAGCGATGGCAGCTACCTGGGTGTTGCTGTTGCCTTGGGCGATGATCATATACTCAACGGGGGCTTCCTTGATCTTGCGCAGGTCGATCTGCACAATGCGTTCGCCTTTGCGGTTACGGATACCTTCGATGATCTCTTCGAGGAGTTTCTTAGTTGATACTTCTTTAGCCATAATTATTTCTTTTAGTCGAAAGACCGTTTACTTCGTTCACTCAAAGACAAAAGACAAAAGCCTAATTACTCTTTGAGCCGTAGGCGGTCTTTTTTCTTTGAGCGTCAGCGGTCTATTTTATCAAGTTATGTCCTGTCATTTCAGCGGGTTGTGCGATGCCGAGGATGTGGCAGATAGAGGGTGCTACGTCGGCGAGGATACCGCAGTCAACCTTGGCGTCCTTGTGATTATTGCTGATATAGACAAACGGTACGGGGTTGAGTGAGTGCGCGGTGTTCGGCGTGCCGTCGGCGTTGATGGCGTTGTCGCAGTTGCCGTGATCGGCGATGATGATGATCTCATAATCGTTGCGCAGAGCGGCTTCGACGGTCTCGTTGACACAGATGTCGATAGCGGTGATTGCCTGTTGGATGGAGTTGTATACGCCGGTGTGACCGACCATATCGCCGTTGGCGTAGTTGAGGATTATGCAGTCGTACTTCTGCGAGTTGAGTGCATCGCGCAGGGCGATGGTTACCTCGGGTGCGGACATCATCGGCTGTAGGTCGTAGGTAGCAACCTTCGGGCTGGGGATGAGGATGCGGTCCTCATTCTCGAACTCAGCCTCACGACCGCCGGAGAAGAAGAACGTCACATGAGCGAACTTCTCGGTCTCGGCTATACGCAGTTGCTTGAGTCCGGCTTTGGATACGATCTCGCCGAGGGTGTTCGTCACGTTCTCTTTCGGGAACAGGATATGCAGCCCTTGGAAAGTGCTGTCGTACGGTGTCATGCAGTAGTATTGCAGGTTGGCGATGGAGTGCATGCCGTGCTCAGGCATATCGTGTTGCGTCAGGGCGATGGTGATCTCCTTGGCGCGGTCGTTGCGGTAGTTGAAGAAGATCACTACGTCCCCTTCGCCAATCTTGGCGAGGGGCTGACCGTTGCGAACATGCACGATAGGCTTGATGAACTCGTCGGTTACGTCAGCATCGTAGCTGGCTTGCATGGCTTCGTGCATGTTCTCGAACTCAGCGCCTTTGCCGCTTACCAACAAGTCGTAGGCTTCCTTTACACGCTCCCAGCGTTTGTCACGATCCATGGCGTAGAAACGTCCACAGATAGAAGCGATCTCGCCGCAAGACTTGGCTTGGTGGGCTTCGAGGGCGTCAATGAAACCTATACCCGAACGCGGGTCGGTGTCACGGCCGTCCATGAAACAGTGCACAAAGGTCTTGCCCTGCAAGCCGTACTCCTTGGCGATATCGCAGAGGTAGAACAGG
This sequence comes from Paludibacteraceae bacterium, assembly GCA_905233935.1. GTDB lineage: Bacteria > Bacteroidota > Bacteroidia > Bacteroidales > Paludibacteraceae > Colicola. The sequence goes on along the minus strand of CAJOFU010000026.1, from coordinate 70,645 downwards.
TGATCGAGCGAGCTGTGTACACCACCGTCGCTGGTCAGACCCATGATATGCAGGTTCTTGCCATGCTCCTTGGCGTAACCGAAGGCAGACTGAATTTCAGGGTTCTGGAGGATCGAGCCGTCCTTGCAGGCACGATTGATCTTTACAAGGTCTTGATATACAACACGTCCCGCACCGATATTAAGGTGGCCTACCTCGGAGTTACCCATTTGTCCGTCAGGCAGACCAACGTTCTCGCCACTGGCTTGCAGTTGGGAGTTAGGATACGTTTCTACGAGTTTGTTCCAATGCGGAGTAGAAGTGCAATAGATTGCGTCGGCTTTGTCTTTGTTTCCGATTCCCCAGCCGTCGAGAATCATTAGTAATGCTTTGCTCATATCATTAAATTTATATATTTCAAGTTTCAAGTTTCAAATTTCAAGTTTCAAATTTCAAGTTTCGAATTTCAAGTTTCGAATTTCAAGTTTCAAATTGTTTATCGTGCCATCAGTCGTTGCATCTCGCGTTTGTCGTCCGCCTCACGCAGAGACTGGCGTTTGTCGTAGCTGTGCTTGCCTTGGCAGAGGGCTATCTCGAGTTTGGCGAGACCGCTGTCATTGATGAACATGCGGAGCGGGATGATTGTCTTGCCGGTGTCCTTGGTTGCTTTCTGAAGTTTGCGCAGTTCGCGTTTGTTCAGCAGCAGTTTGCGGTCACGGAACACATCGTGGTTGGCGTAACTGCCGAACTGATACTGGGCTATGTGCATCTGCTTGGCGAAAAGCTCCGAGCCGACAAACTGGCAGTAGGAGTCAGCAAGGCTCGCCTTCGACTCACGGATAGACTTGATCTCCGTGCCGAAGAGCTGGATACCAGCGGTGTAACGCTCCAGTATCTCATAGTCGAACGTAGCCCGACGGTTCTTGATATTTACTTCGCTCTTTAGACGCAAAAGATTTACAATTTAATTATTTACAAATTACAATTTATGTAAGTAGAAACTGCAATTTTGCAATTGAGTTTGCAGTTTTTGCAAAAAAATCGCACAAAGTTACAAAAAGATTTGCATTTTTGCAAATATTTTCTTATCTTTGCAGCCGAAATTTGCAAATTGAAAATTGAACGTTGAAATAAAATTGTATATATATGCTTAAAAACATTCTTGCAATCACCGGCAAACCGGGTTTATACAAGTTAGTTAGCCGCGGCACGAATATGCTGATTGTGGAGTCACTGGTTGACGGCAAACGCATGCCAACCTATTCGCGCGACAAGATTGTATCGCTGGCAGAGGTGTCGATGTACACGACGGGCGAAGATGTTTCGCTGAGCGAGGTACTGAATGCAGCCGGCAAGAAGTTCGAATTCAAAGCCATCGAGCTCGACGCCAAGAAAGCCGACACCGAGCAGTTGCGCGCATTCTTTGCCGAAGTGCTGCCGACCTTCGACCGCGACCGCGTTTATCCTTCGGATATCCGTAAGTTCATTGCCTGGTACAACCTGCTCGTAGCTGCCGGATTCACGGACTTCACGCTGAAAGAGGACGAGGAGGTTGCCGAGTCGAAAGTCGAAGGTCAAAAGTCGAAAGCCGATAAGCAATTAGCACCAAAGGCTTCGGTCAAGACCAGCAAATCGGCTGCCGGGACGGTGAAGACGGGCGTAGGCACGAAGAGAGGATAGTGTTACTCAAAGAAATAATTGATATCATAGAATCTGTAGCACCGCGGAGACAGCAAGAGGCGTGGGATAATTCGGGGTTGCAGGTTGGCGATGTAAGCAGGGAGATACACTCTGTACTGCTGTCGGTTGATGTATCCGAAGCGGTAGTCGCCGAAGCGATAAGGGTTGGTTGTGACATGATATTGTCGCACCATCCTTTGCTTTTTCACGGGCTCAAGCACCTGACAGGCTCCACGCCACAGGAACGCTGTGTGGCAGAGGCTATACGCCACGACATAGCCATCTACTCGTCGCACACGAGCATGGACAAAGCCTTGCGGGGTGTGTCGGGACGAATGGCTGAACAGCTGGGGCTGCAAGATATACGCATCCTTGTTCCCTCGTCGGAAGACAAACTGGTGGGATTAGGCGTAATAGGTACGCTGCCGAAGGCTGTTCTGTGGTCAGCGTGGCTCAAACAGGTGCAACAGGTGTTCGGCGCAGACTATGTGCGCTACACCGAGCCGGTGAAGCCGACCATCAGCCGTGTGGCACTGTGCGGAGGAGCCGGTGCGGAGTTCATCCCCGATGCTATTGCTGCCGGAGCAGATACATATCTATCTGCCGACATGAAGTACCACGACATGCAAGCCGCAGCCGGGCAGATCATGGCAGTGGATATCGACCACTGGACGTCGGAGCACTTCACAAGAGACATCTTCGCCGAACTGCTGCGAGGAAAAGTGGAAGTCAAAATGTCAGAGGCGGATGCGTCGCCGGTGCATGTGATGAAGGAGTGAAGGATTGGAGATTGGAGATTGAAGAGTGAAGGATTGGAGAATTTAAATTTTACAAAGAATATGAAAAAAGAAGAAAAAGAGCTCACTATTGAGCAGAAACTCAAAGCGCTGTACGAACTGCAGCAAGTCAACTCGAAGATTGACGAACTCCGCACCCTTGCCGGCGAACTGCCGCAAGAGGTGAAAGATATGTCCGACGAGGTTGAGGGACTGAAAGTTCGTCTCACAAACATCGAGAACGACATCAAGGATCTGGAGACGAAGATCAGCGACCGTCGTGTGCAGATCGAGAACGACAACGCCTCTATCTCGCGCTACAAAGAGCAACAGGACAACGTGCGCAACAACCGCGAGTACGACAACCTGAGTAAGGAGATCGAGTACCAGACTCTGGATATCGAACTCTGCCAGAAGCGCATCAAGGAGCACACTGCCGCCCTCGAGCAACTGCATGCCGAGAAAGCCAAGACGACTACGGACATCGAGGAGCGTACGGTGGATCTGACCAACAAACGTCAGGATCTGGACTCCATCCTCGCCGAGACGAAGGAGCAAACCGAGACGCTGATACTGAAGACCACCGATCTGGAGCGTCAGATTGACGACCGTCTGCTTACCGCTTTCAAGCGTATCCGCAAGAACGCCCGCAACGGTCTGGCTGTCGTTACCATCGAGCGCGACTCTTGCGGCGGTTGCCACAGCAAGATACCTGCACAGCGCCAACTCGACATCCGCATGCACAAGAAGATCATCGTTTGCGAGTTCTGCGGACGTATCCTTGTTGACCCCGAGATCGAGCACGTAAAGTAAGCGGCTCAGATAATTTGACAAAAATCCCACAAATGCAAATTTTGCGGGATTTTTACCCTTTTTATAAATAAGGAATAACGGATACAACCCAAACACCATGACAAATACCATTGTTTTTGATTTAGGCGGCGTGCTGATAGACCTGAATGTGCCGCGCTGCGTAGGTAACTTCAAGCGTCTAATGGGCGAAGAGAACGTGCGTAACGTACTCGGCATTGACGACGAGGGCGAAGGTGTGGTAGCGGTGAGTGCCGCTACGCTGCAACTGATGCACGACTACGAGTACGGCAACATCACTTCGGAGCAGTTTGTTGATGCGCTGTTGCCGTACTGCCACGAAGGCACAACGGCGGAAGATGTGCGTAGTGCGTGGATGTCGATGTTAGATGAATTGCCGCAAGCGAAATTGGATTATATTGCCGAACTGCGCAAGGAGGGCTACAGGACGATTCTGTTATCGAACTCCAACCAGATGCACTGGGATCCGATCTTCGAGCAGTTTCACTTGGAGCGTTACTTCGACCGGATCTTTGCTTCCCACCACATCCACATGGGCAAACCGTCGGAAGAAATATTCAAGTACGTGGAGCGTGAGGCGCAGATTGACTCGGCGCACACCGTATATGTTGATGACCTCGACAAGAACCGTGCAGCCGGAGAGCAATTCCTCGGCTGGAAGACCTGCGCCTCAGTCGATGAACTGAAGGTTAAATTGTTAAACTGTTAAGCCGTTAAATTGTTATATAGCCATGAAAGAGATCATAAGTCATTTTGACATCAAGAATGAGGTAGCCGATCCGCAACCGTTGAAGATCGGATTTATCAATGATTCGTTTATTGTGCGCGCCAAGAACCAGGGCGAGAAGTCGTACTTCCTCCAGCGCATCAACCACCACATCTTCCAGAACGTGGAAGGTCTGCAGCGGAACATCCAGATCGTGACCGATCATATCCGCAAGAAGTTAGCCGCAGCCGGTGAGACGGATATTGACCGCAAGGTGCTTGAGTTGGTGCCCACGAAGGACGGCAAGTTGTTCCACAAGACCGCGGAAGGTGACTTCTGGCGCGTATATGTGCTGATTGAGAACGCGAGTTCGCAAGAGAAGGTTACGCCCGAGTCCGCCGAGTTGACGGGCGAGGCGTTCGGACGATTCCAATGCCAGTTGGCTGACCTGCCGTTTGATGCGCTGTGCGAGTCGATACCGAACTTCCATAACATCGAGTTCCGTCTGTGGCAACTGGATGAAGCCATCAAAGAAGCTGTCAGAAGTCAGAAATCAGAAATCAGATATCAGAGATATGAAGCGTGTGCAGACATCATTGCATGGATTGACAAACGCCGCGAGGAGATGTGCCTCGCCGAGCGGTTGTTCCGTGAAGGCAAACTGCCCAAACACATCAACCACTGCGACACGAAGGTGAACAATATATTGTTTGACGAGCAAGGCAAACCGCTGTGTATCGTCGATCTGGATACCGTTATGCCGGGCTTCGTGCTCAGCGACTTCGGCGACTTTATGCGTACGGCAGCAAACACCGGTGCAGAGGATGATCCTAACCTTGAGAACATCCACGTCGATCTGGCTATCTTCGAGGCGTACGCACGTGGCTACCTTCGTGAGGCTACGTTCCTGACGGACATTGAGAAAGAGTTGCTGCCCTACGGTTGTCGTCTGCTGAGTTACATGCAGACCGTGCGGTTCTTTACCGACTACCTGAACGGTGACACCTACTACAAGATCCAGTACCCCGAGCACAACCTCGTTCGCACACGCGCACAATTGAGGCTGGTTGAGGAGCAAGAGAAAGTGGCAGACAAAATGAGAGAGATTATACAGAGGATCAATTAACGAACACGGAAATACACGGAAAAGCACGGATCAATATATTCCGTGTAAATCCGTGAGAATCCGTGTAGAATAAAATATCTTGCACCATGAGATACATCATAGACAAAGTCAATTGGCCGGAGAGTTTTCCCGAGAAGCCGGCGGTCAGCGTGGAGGTGAGCAACGACCACGAATGGTTGCAGCTGCATTATCGCGTCAAGGGCGAACAACTGCGCGCGGTAACGACCGAAGACCAGGGAGCGGTGTGGGAAGACTCGTGTGTGGAGTTTTTCTGCCAAGTGCCTGGCGATAAGCACTACATGAACTTCGAGACAAACTGCATCGGTGCGATGGTGGGTTCGCGTCGGTTAAGCCGCACGGAAGATGTACAGCCGTTACCGCCGGAAGAGATGGCACAGATTGAACGTCGCTGCACATTCCCGCGCGAGGTGATTGAGGAACGTGACGGACTATTTGAATGGGAAGTAGAGCTACGGATTCCGCTCAAGTTGATCTTCCGCGACAGAGAGCCCAAGTTCCCGCAAGCACTACGCGTGAACTTCTACAAGTGCGCCGACAAGACAAAGAAACCCCACTTCCTGAGTTGGCAGCCGATAGCCCTACCCCAGCCTAACTTCCATTGCCCGGAGTTCTTCGGGGAGATAGTGCTTAAATAATTAAAAAATAAAAATGCAAAATTAAAAATTTATAGTTGATGCGCCAAGAAGCGTGTAAGTGTTTGAGGCGCGCTGAATATAGACATGCCCGTTGCGGAGAACTTTCTGCGCAGCGGGTTTGGTTTGTTCAGAGGCATCGCCCGTCTGCACGTTTTCCGATTTCCACTGGGCACTCTCTGCGGGTGCTGACCAGTTGCCGCGGTCATCGGCAGCAAAGGCTGCGTAGAAATACACCTGCCCTACTTGCGCCGAGGCGTCGGTGCAGGTCTCATCTGTGCCACGATAGATCTCCGTGCCGTCAGCAGGTGAGGTCGGGAACTCGTTGTCCTTGCGGACGATAACGGTCTGCGCGTAGTCCGGCGCTGGATAGATGTCGCCCGTAAGATGCAAGTCGTCGAGATAGAACGTGCCACTCACCGGATCACCGGTTGATACCCCGAACGAGATGCGCACTATGCCTTCGCAGCGGTTGCGGTCGTCGGTGTTGGTGTACCACTCAAAAGCCTGCAAACTGCTCAGATTCAGCGTCACTGTTTGCCACTCGGTTGAGCTCAGGTTGAACTGCTCGGTGTACCACCAATCCTCATGTCCGGCAGAGATGTTTTTGCACACAATACGCAGAGCGGTTGATGTGCCGTTGCCCCGAAGACGAAAGGAAAGTTCGGGGGTGAGGTGCATGTCGGTTGCCTCATCGAACACATAGTCAGCCGCAGCTGTCGCCCAAGCGGAAGTGATGCTGTAGTCGCAACGGAGCGTGTTGTCGGCAATACTGACAGACATGGTTGCGCCCTCTTCGTCTGCCGTCTGGATTTTATCCAAACTGCTGCAATCGGTCAGCAGGTTGTCAAGATGCACGAGGTGCGTGGGGTTGAGCCATGTGAGGTGGTAATGACCGCCTTGTATGTTGGCTCTTCTGCCCAATTGCCGTGATAACCGGTGGTGTGGTATCTTCGATCAGATTCACCACAGCCGTGTTGCCGCCCAAGTACGACTGACCACCGGAAGTGACAAGCGCATAAACGTAGTACTTGCCCTTGGGTGAGATGTCGCGCGTGTGCCACATATATTTTTCTGTAGTGCCCGGCAGATCGGTTACAATAGGCTTCATTCCTTCGACGGATGTTGCATCGGCAGTCTGCGAGTAATAGAACGACACCTTGGCATCACCTGCGGGGTCGAAGGTGTACCAGCGCAGTTGGATGGAGTCCTCGACATCGACCTCGGCAGTAGGAACCGTTAAGTTGACGGAAGGCGTGATCACCTCGCCGTCGTGCAAGAACGTGTAGGTGTAGAAGATGTTTCCGACCGAGTCGTACGCCGTCAGAGCGATGGTCGAGGCGTCGGCAGACATATCGAGCGTCGAGAAACAAGAAATCTGCTTGTAGAACATCGAGTGCTTGTAGTCTTGCAGATGCTTCTGTTGGGAGTAGTTGGCATCTCGTCCGCAACCCGGGCGCAAGTAGTGGATGCCGTCCTTGTACTGATGTTCGAACGAGTGGTCGTCGCCGGAGAGAGAGATGATTCGTTTGTTGTATGGTGCTGCGGCATATTCTTCAAAGAGCGGAACTATCTGCTTGGGCTCTTCTGCCCAATTGCCGTGATAACCGGTGGTGTGGATGCCGACGTGGTGGCGGTTTCACCACCGAGACAAAACAGACAATCGGAGATTGTGAGGTTATAATGTGCGTCAGCAGTGACACAGCGGATCACATCTGTCGTGCTCTTAATCGTGACACCTTTGAGCGCAAAGTCTGCCTTGATCTCAAGGCGGCTGGATAGTTTGAGCACAGGTTTGGCGCCTTCTGCGGCTTGGATAGTCAACGCAACCGTCGGCTTGATTGATGATGACTCATTGTACTCGCCATCGGTGAGAATGAGTACATCGCCAGCTGCGGCATTGGTGACAGCCGTTCTGAGTGTTCCTGAACCAGGAGTGACATTGATTGTGACAGCGTGGATAGCAGTCGCGCACAGAAGTGCAGTAGAAAGGAGAAATATATACCGTTTCATGGTGTTTTAGATTATATATTTACACTTTTCAATATAATTTAGAGCCTCAAAACTACACTTTTCAATATTGTATCACTATTAGGCATTGGCGTTTCTGGCGAAGTCAAACAGGGCTTTGGGCAGGTGGCAGTAGCCGTCGGGATGTTTGTCGAGGTAATCCTGATGGTAGTCGTCGGCAGGGAAGAAGTTCTTGAGCGGCAGTTTCTCGACCACCAGCGGTTGAGCGTATTTGCTTTGCTGCTCGGCATAGATTCGTTCAATCAGCGGCAGGTCAGAAGCGTCGGTGTAGTAGATGCCGGTGCGGTAACGGGTACCTTCGTCGTGCCCTTGTTTGTTCAGGCTGGTGGGATCAATTGCCGCAAAGAACATCCGCAGCAGCAATTCAAGACTGACAACATCGGCATCGTACGTGACATGAACGGTTTCGGCATAACCCGTGGTGTCGGTATAAACCTCTTCGTACGTCGGGTTAGCAGTATTGCCGTTAGCAAAACCTGTTTCGGTCGCCACTACGCCGTTGATCTGCTTAAAGAAGTGCTCTGTTCCCCAGAAGCACCCTCCGGCAAAATATATCTGTTTGAGGGTCATTGCTGATGATGGTTATGAAAATATGGTGCAAAGTTACGAAAATTAAATGACATTAGCAAGTTTTTAGTCATAAAAAACTCAAATTATTGCACATTTATTTGCAAATGTCAAAAAAAAACATTATCTTTGCAGCGAAATTTGTGATACTAAATATCCGCTAATAAAATATAAGAGATATGGCAACAGCAGCATTACGCAAGGCACCTACACAAACGGTTTTGCTATCATTTAATCCGGAGGATAAACGTGCTACGCAATTTCTGACCTCTATAAAAATGTTGGACTTCTTTCATGTAGAAGATAGTCCGTACGATTCTGCGTTTGTGGCTAAAATCCGCAAATCGGAAAAGAGCAAGAAACATGTTGTTCAACTCGACAAATTGTGGGATTGATGTACAAGATTGAATTCACAGAAGTCGCCGATGAAGATAAAGAAGCCTGGAAAAAGAGTGGTCAGAAGATTTTGATGAATCGCATCACGCGACTGCTAAAAGATATTGAAGAGCACCCCAAGACAGGTATCGGCAAGCCGGAAGCATTGAAATACGACTTGGCTGGCAATTATAGCCGGAAGATCAATGATGAGCATCGAATTGTCTATTCCATTGATGAGGAGAGGTTGGCTGTTACCGTTCATTCGCTTCGAGGACACTATTTGCCTCGCTAAAATTCTCTTACACCTGCACTGATTGCTTCTTGTCAGCAATCAGTGTTTTTTTTATGAATAGAACACAACAAGTGGTGCGTCAAGGGACACACCACCTGCTTTGTAGGGAAGTGCGCAAGGCACTTGAGGGTATTACAGCGTTATTACATCGGGTCGATATCGTCAACGGGTGACGGAGCAAGTTCAAGACCGGCAGCATTGGAAACAGATGACACTGCGCCGCCTGAAGCACAAATAAGACCAGAGATGTTCATCAGCTGTAACTGCGTGTTGGGTTGAATATAGAGCTTTTTCATAACATTTACTATTTTAATCAGTTAATATTCGATTTGCTTACTCATTTATCCGTTTCATCCTTTAGAAGCGGATTCCCATTACGTTGTAGCGTTTGCCGTCACGGATAAGGATGAGTTGTCCGTTCTCAATGGTCTTAATCAAGCCGTTGGCAGACTTGATGTCTTGCCATTCGCCATTGATGAGTTCAAGTTCTGTAACAACATTGTCTTTCTCAACGATGCGTGCCTGACGGATCGGTGCACCCGAACCATTGTTTTTTATTTGGAAGTACGCACGCATACCCTTGAGGGTTACATCATTGTTGGAGAAGTATAGTTTGTCGTTTGCTCCAAGGAAGAGGTTGTATTCACTGGCATCAATCGTTGTCTTGATGAATGAGCCGATGAAGTCAGCGCCGTCTTTGCTGGTAGCTTGACCTGTTTCTTCCTTAATCACCACATCCGTGAAGACCGGATTAGATACAGTCTTCGTTGTCTTGATCAGATACGGAGTGCCACGATAGATGCTTGTAGCATCATCAAACACCAAGGTCAATACATCACCACTCAACGAAGCAGTTGACATTTCCAGCAACGCAACATCACTACCGAAGATGGCTTTTAATTGGGACTTATTTACATCAAATGGCAGGCAGATGGTATTGTACATACCGGAAGTGATGGTACGAGTGATTTGTATATCATGATTTCCATCTCTATAATTGTCATGAATTACAGAATTACTTGTTGCAGCTTCGTCAATGGTGATAAGCGAAGGCTGTGTAACAACAAGGCTACCGACATGACCACGCGACCAACTTGTGGTGTTCTCCAATTTTACCGTATAGTTACCAGCAGCCAAGTTGAAATAGTGCTTGATAGTCCGCTTCTGTTCACCTACAGAGCCTGATTCGAAAGCATCAATTACTGTCTCTCCGTCAAGAATAGAGATCTTGTAGGATTGACCGTTGAAACTGTTTACATTCATTGTGAAAAGGAAAGTACCGGCAGAAGCGACCTTCACATTCCACTTAGCCCACTGACCAACCGGGTTGGAGTCGCCAATTACATTGAACCACAAACTATCAGATGTAATATGTGCTTTTTCGCTCAACATAAGATCCGAGAAAGTACAAGTTGCAGGCAACGTAGCGCGCGCGCCGTTCAGATAGGTAATGACAATGCTTGCGATTTGAACGTGCGAGTATTCACCGGTATTGCTTACTTTAACTACATATTCACGATCATCCAAAACGATATTGCCCAGATCGATTGCCTGATCACCGGTGTGATATTGGGTAGCACTTGTTTCGTCCAAGGTGTAGATAGCCGATTCTGCTTCGTTCTCAAATATCTCAACGCGTACGAGGTGACCGTTGTCAGAAGATATATTGACGGTTACATTGTAGTTGCCATAGTCTTGGCAATCCACATTCCATTTCGCCCAGCCTGTTGTGGCTTTGCTTTCGGCGTGGGTAATCTTGCCACCCTCAATGCTCCAGTCGTCAGAAACGATAGCGTCAGCGTTTGCCAAGAGGGATCCGGCAGAAGCTTTGCCGAATTCGATAACTCCACCACCGGCGTAAGCGAAAGTAACACTTACTAACTTGGCATCAGAATACTGAATAGCGTTGGTTACTTTCATAATATAGTTGCCAGCGGGCACTTCCATGGCACCTAACTCAATAGTGCCGATAGTACTCTTCTGACCACCTTCGCTCAAAGTAATCGGGCTTTCGTCATCTTCATCTTCATAGAGGGCAACAGTGTAGTTGTGACCGTTTTCGTTATCTATAGTTACCGTCACATTATAGTTGCCTGCACTTGCAAAAGCAACGTTCCACTTCACCCAGCCTTCATCCTGATGACCGGCTGGAATAGAAATGTATTCACCGGCTGTACGTGTACCATTAGACGAGAACCAAGCGTCGTCAATGTCAGTTGTGCCCGGCATGTTCTGTACTGCACCGCCTATGTAAGCGAAAGTAACGCCATCAATCTTGGCAGAAGACCAGCCTTTATCATTGTGTAAAATAACCGTGTAGTCGCCCTCAGATGGGATAGTAATCGTACTCGGCAGATTAATATCACCATCATGGCTACTTTGAGCCGGCTCGGCAACTTCTGCAACTTGATTACCGTCAGCGTCCAACAATTCAACTCTGAAAATGTGACCACTTGATGAACCTTCGGTCATATTCAGCGTTGGTTGCAAAACGCAAGTTCTGGTAGCATGAATCTTCCATTTGGCAATTCCGCACTCAGATTTGTCATTATAGTACAAGTTATCAATTGTACCATCATACCAAATATTGCCGGATATTTGCGCTTTAGCGCCTACAAATTGATACGGGGAAGCGAAGTCTGTAGAGGGAAGAACCTCTGCACTATACCATCGAGGATCGCCAAGGTCACTGCCATCAGTACTTGCACCACGTGCCGGAGAAAGTTCCATCGTTACCCAGTTGCCAGAGTAAGAGAAATCGCCATTAGCTGCGTCTGTGAAGAGCGGATCGGCAATTACACAATTGTTTTTTGTAACATTACCCTGCATACCATAACCTGAGTCGCTCGAATAATTGTAAATGAGACAGTTATTGGCGGTAACTGCGTCACGAATTGTTCTAACACCACTTGTGCTGGTCGGCATTGCGAAGATACAGTTGGAAACAACCGCAGTCGTTCCGGAACCGACTTTACCAATTGCAGCATAGTCAGTACTCATTGCCTGTACATTGTAGAATGTACAGTGGTCAACGAGGAATGAACCAGAGGTTGCACGGCTATCAATAACGCCTGCTGAGAACGACTCAGTATTGGTAGAAATGTTTGCAAACGTAGAGTTGGTGATGCTCAATGCGATTGAACCAGTGTTCTCAACGAAAACAACACTCTTCATGCAGTCATGGAAATAGCATTTATCAATTGTAATCGCAGCCAGTCTTCTGCTGGATGTGGCCTCAATCATGGCTTTGTTTTTATCCCAGCCATAAAATTCACAACCTGTGAGAACGACACGTTTGTTGTCTGTATCATCGGCAGGTACAATTACATAGTCGTAACTACCAATTGTACTACAATCAAACTTGACGTTGATAAACTCAGCCTTAGCGCCTTCTTTCAAACGAACAGGGCACACAGTTTTAATAATAACTTCTGCACCTTCAGCAGCACGTACAGTCACTTCCTTACCAGTGAAAGCAAGGTAGTCCCCAGACTCTTCGTACGTGCCAGCAGCCATTTCGATAATATCGCCAGTTGCTGCGGCGCTAATGGCCTGACGCAGGTTGTTAGAAGAGTGAGGTGATGTAGTCGTAATGTAGTGTACATTGGCACTTGCCATCAGCGAGAACGCCAAAACAGGAATAAGTAGGAATAATTTTTTCATAATATTTTGATTTTAAGTTAACTGAATGTATCAACCGCGCGGGTTGAGCCACAAATGACGATGCAAAGTTACGAAAATTATTTCATATACGCACGCGTACCTATAATGTTATGAAACATAAAAACGTGCAGCGGGTTTTGCTGCTGCTGGCAAATTGCTTATATACAGATGGTTGCGGACTATGGCGTTTCGAAACTTCGCATTTCGCAACGTTTCGAAAGGGAGAGTAGTCAAAATAGAAACCACTCGGCGGAATAGCGCCGAGAGCCAAACAGTCGAAAGTCTACAATGAACTAAATCCGTTCACGAATTAAGCGAATTAAACGAATTGCAATGAATTTATGGGTTGGTGGTTTTCATTTCTTGGTAGATCATGGCACGGACGAAGTTGTCGAAGCGGCAGTAGCGGCGAGGGTTGCCCTGTTTGTCAAGCGGTGCTTGCGGGTCGGGATTGCCGTGAATCTGCGCCTGAAAACGGATACGGTAGTCACCGATGAGAGCGAGTTGTTCATCGGTGGGGTTGGCACCGGGTTTGAGTGCGCTAAGGAGAGCGGTTGTACGGCGGGAAGCCTCGCCAAAGTGTTGGAGATGAGCGAGTTCGGCACCTTGTGGAGGTGTATGTGTATAATCGCGCGGATTAGAAACGATGAACGCTTCGGTGGCACAGGTATAAGTGACTATACCGTAGGTGTCGCGGATGTGTTTTTGCCGTTGGATGAACTTGTGATCACTGTCGAGCGCGCCGGTCATGTACTCGACAGGAGCGTTGTAGGAGATTTTAGCCATAGTATAATATATTTAATCGCCCAATTGACTCTCGGTCGGCTTGGCTCCCCGCCAGCCTTCCCTTTTCGGATTGCCAAGTCAAGGCAATCCTCCAGGTCGATGCTTGGAGGGGGTGAACATTTAATCGCCCATATATGGTCGATACTTGCGTTGGTGAGTACTTAATCGCCCATATATGGTCGATCCGGGTGAGTGAGTATAGGGACAGTAGTGTAAGATACCGCAATGGGAGGGTAGACAGAGTAATTATCACCTACTAATTACCTACTATTCACCTACTGATTACCTACTTGTCACATACTACAATCACGAAGGATCTGTGGAAATGGGAACAAAAAGTGTGCCGAAACATGGCAGACTTGGCTGATTGTGTGCAAAAAATGTGTGCCCAAAAATGTGTCGGGAATTATATGAGGCAGGGAGTTGGGAGACGTGTTGTTTTTCGAAAGGTTGCGAAAGAGGAAACGAAATGTGCAAGGGGTTGATATTGCGGGAGTTAGGAGAAAAGGTTTCGAAAATATGCTATAGAGCATAGGGAAATGTTTCGAAAAGTGGATTTTTTTTTGTAATTTTGTGCCACGAATTTAAAATAGTGAGCGGTCTTTTTGAAAATAAACCTATATAAACACTATTTGTTTGCTGCGCTTCGCGCTATGAGTCTTTGCCCGCTCCGGTGCTCTCGCAAACATGTTTGCAGAGCCCCGAACAGCCAAATCCTCACCACTGGCGTGGACGCAAACAAACAGCAATAAACCCAAATAAACCGCGGACACAAACAATAGACTCAACAATACTGCGGATACAAAATAATACTAAATACCTTACAAACATGAACACGCAATTTACATTTAACGAGATTCATCAGCAGCCGGCAATGTGGCGCAAGGAGTTACAGGCGCTGCTGGCAGCGAAGGAAGAGGTTCGCGCATTTATGCACAAGTATCTGACCCCTGACACGGACATCGTGCTGACCGGTGCGGGCACGTCGGCGTTTATCGGCGATGCATTGCAGCCTGTGATGCGCGGGCTGTGGCGGAACGTGCGCAGCGTGCCGACAACGGACATCGTGACACACGCAAAGTACCTGTTGGATGCTGAGCGTCCGCTGCTGCTGGTAAGTTTTGCCCGTTCGGGTAACAGTCCCGAGAGTGTGGCAGCCGTGAACCTGGCAAACAAACTGTGCAAGAACGTGGCACATGTGTATATCACCTGCAACAAGAACGGCAAGTTAGCGATGCAAGCCGCAGGGCGCGAGAATGTGCTGTCGCTGCTGTTGCCGGAAGAGACGGACGACAAGAGCCTGGCAATGACGAGTTCGTTCTCGACGATGCTGCTGACCTGCCTGATGCTCGGGCATATTGACACGCTGGAGCAAGACGTAGAGCAGATCGAGAAAGCTGCAAAGAACGCTGAGGCGGTGATTGCAGAGTACGAGGAGAAGTTGAAAGAGATTGCTTCGCGTCCGTTTGAGCGGGGTGTGTTCCTCGGATCGGGTGCGCTGAAGGGCATTGCTGAGGAGTGCCACCTGAAGTTGCAAGAGTTGACAGATGGTGCAGTGGTTTGCAAGTTCGACAGTTTCTTGGGCTTCCGTCACGGTCCGAAAGCTGTGGTGAACAGCAAGTCGATTGTCGTATATCTGATGACGGAACAGGAAGAGGTACAACGTTACGAGCGCGATCTGGTTAAGCAGGTGGATGCAAACAACAAGCCTGTGGCACAGATCATCGTGATTGCCGGCAAGGCGCCTGAGCTGCCTGAGGTGAAGGCGGATTTGGTGGTAAGGATGCCGTTCGGGCCGAAGGAGAATGACTTCTACGGAATAGTGCCTTACGTGCTGGTTGGGCAGTTGTTAGGATACTATGCTTCGCTGGCTCACGGGCTGAATCCGGATGCGCCGAGTGTAAGCGGGAATATACACCGTGTGGTTGAGGGAGTTACGATATACGAGTGATCGCCCAAGATTGGTCGATACATAACAAGGAATAAGATCGCCCAAGATTGGTCGATACATAACAAGGAATAAAAAAATCAAAGAATATGGCAAAGACTGAGAACATTCTCCGCGTAATGGAGGAGAGAAAGAAAGCAACCGGAGTTCCGATGACGTTGTTTGCAGCGTGCCCGAACTCATTGTCAGTAATCAAGGCATCGTTCCGCGCAGCGAAACGTAACAATTCGCCGATCTACTTCGCGACGACGCTCAACCAAGTGGACTGCGACGGCGGTTACACCGGCATGACACAAGAGGTATTCACGAAGATCCTTGCCCGCGAAGCAGCGGCAGTGAACTACACAGGTCCGTACGTAGTGGCAATCGACCATGGCGGTCCGTGGCTGAAAGACAAACAGAACGTTGAGCGCTGGGACACCGAGCGCGCAATGAACGGCGTAAAGAAGAGTTACGAGGCAGCGATCCTTGCAGGTTATGACCTGATTCACGTGGATCCTACGGTGGATATCTTCCTTCCGAAAGGCGAGATCATTGATATCCACGTAGTGGTTAAACGTACGGTTGAGTTGATCAAGCACGCCGAGGATTTCCGCAAGGCACACGGCATCGCTCCTATCAGTTATGAGGTAGGTACAGAGGAAGTGCATGGAGGTCTGGCTGACGAGAAGACGTTCGACACGTTCCTTGAGGGACTGAAAGCCGGTTTGCACGAGGTTGGTCTGGATGATATTTGGCCTTGCTTTATCGTAGGTAAGGTGGGTACAGACCTGCACACGACATTCTTTGATCCGGAGGTAGCAAGAAACCTGACAGCAAAGGTTCGTCCGTACGGCAGCTATATCAAAGGACATTATTCTGACGATGTAGAGAACCCCGAGGATTACCCGAAGGCGGGAATGGGTGCAGCAAACGTTGGTCCGGAGTTCACGATGAACGAGTACGACGCACTTGCTGAGCTGGAAGAAGTAGAAAAGAAACTGCACGCCGAAGGCAAGATCGCACAGTTGAGTAACATGACACAAGTGCTGTGGCAATGCGTATATGAGAGCAACCGTTGGAAAAAATGGCTGCACGGCGAGGAGGTAGGCAAAGACCTGAAGGACTGCACAGAGGATCGTCAGCTCTGGCTCGTGAAGACCGGTTGCCGCTATATCTGGCAGAAACCGGAAGCACTGGTTGCCCGTCAGATGTTGTATGACAACCTGGAGCGTCTGGGTATTCAGGCCGAGGAGATTGTGCTGATGCGCATTGAGCACAACATGGACAAGTACTACAACGCATTTAATATTGTCAACCTGAATGACTATTTGAAGTAGTTGAAGCGCCGAGAACTAAACAAACGAAAGCAATATGTCAAAGAAGTATTCGATATTTCTGTGGGCTCTTGTAACCGCCGTGCTGTTGGGTGCGTGCGGTTGCGAGAAGCCGAAAGAGCCGGTTGATCCAGTTGAGCCGGTTGATCCGAATCCTGAATATGTGCAAGAGCCGGAAGACCTGATCTGGAGCGGTAAGCCGAGTTTCAATGTGCCGGTGGTGAATGCCGAGGCTGAAAGAGCGCAATTGCCGATTAAGGTGCTCATCACGGCGGACAAGAAGGACATGACGCTGGAGCTGACGGATACGATGACGGTTGCCGGTAACAAGGAAACGAACTACGTGGTGACGCTCAAGGAGAATATGAATCCCGGGTTCTACCGCGCTGTCTGCTTTGTGAAGGGCAAGAACGTTAGGATGTTCAATTTCGGCGTTGATCCGTTTGACATTGTTTCGGCGCCGGATATGCAGTCGGATTACACCGAATACTGGCAGACGGCGAAGGATCAGTTGGCGGCAGTGGATATGAACGCTGTGCTGACGGAGATTGAGGATAAGAGTTCGTCGGCGCGTAAGGTGTATCTGGTGGAGATGTATTCTGTGCCGGACGGTTTGGAAGGTGAGCCGGTGAAGATTCGCGGGTATTACTGCGAGCCGACGGACGGCGAGAAACATCCCGTACTGATTCACTACTACGGCTACGACACACAAGGCACGAAGGCAAAGTGCGAATGTCCGTCAGGCGGCAACTCGAAGTACGCGGAGTTCTACTTGTCCCATCGCGGTCAGTACTTGAACAACCGACCAGCCTCGACCAAGAACCCGGGCATTGACGAAGACTGCATCAATATCTACGGGGATTGGTTTGCGTACCATTTCGGCGATAAGGACAGTTACTATTACCGCGGAGCGTTTATGGACGCCGTGCAAGCGGTGCGGTTTATGGCAACGCGCGAGACGAGCGATATGACCAAACTGTTTGCCGAGGGATCGAGCCAAGGCGGTGCGCTGTGTTATGCAGCAGCCGGATTGAGCGATATACCGTTTACGGCGATTACACCGAACGTAGCGTTCTTAGGCGATTTTCCCGACTACTTCAAGATTGTGGATTGGCCGGGTTCGACTGCCAAGACCGCAGCCAAGAAAGCCGGCATGAGTACCGACGAGATGTACGCATTTCTGTCGTACTACGACACCAAGAACCTGGCGACGCGCATCTCTTGCGCTGTGCTGGCGACGAGCGGTCTAAAGGACGGCACATGTCCGCCGCACACGAATATTGCTCCGTATAACTTGATTAACAACCCTCAGAGCGAGTACCATTTCTACCCGAATATGACACACGACTATCCGAAAAACTGGTTCTCGATGATTGAGGCGTTCAGGAAGAAGTTCCTGTGATAGTTGAGAGTTGACAGTTGAGAGTTGAAAGAAGTCTAATAGTTAAAAGTGTAAAGTTAAAAACAATCATGAAAACATTTGATATTATTGCATTAGGCGAGTTGAATGTGGATCTGATACTGAATCAGATTGAAGGCGAACCGGAAGTAGGCAAAGAGAAGTTTGCCAAACAGATGACGCTGACCTTAGGCAGTTCG
Source organism: Paludibacteraceae bacterium (assembly GCA_905233935.1). GTDB lineage: Bacteria > Bacteroidota > Bacteroidia > Bacteroidales > Paludibacteraceae > Colicola. The sequence goes on along the minus strand of CAJOFU010000026.1, from coordinate 52,314 downwards.
ACGGCAATCTTTGCCGCCAATGCTGCGGCAATCGGTGCGAAAGTTGCTTTCTGTGGCATGATCGGTGATGACAGTTTCGGTGACCTGGTAGAGACCAGCCTGCAAAAGAAAGGTGTGGATACCCGATTCCTGATCCGTCAGAACAAATACGCTACGGGCGCAACGATCTGCATGAGTTACGACGAGGACCGCGCAAACCTGACCTATCAGGGTGCGATGGACTATATGTCGCTGGACGATATTGATCCCGAGGTATTCAAACAGGCTAAACATATTCATATCTCGAGCATTTTCATGCAAAGCGGTGTGAAACGTGACCTAAAGAAGATCCTTGAACTCTGCAAGCAGAATGGCGTAACCACTTCTCTGGACAGCCAGTGGGATCCGACCGAGCAGTGGGACATCAATCTTGAGGAGATTCTGCCGCTCGTAACGGTATTCATGCCGAACGAGACCGAGCTGAAGTTCCTGACACGCAGCGCTAACCTTGACGAGGCGTTGGAGAAGATTCGCCCGTTCGTGAATGCAGCCGTCATCAAGTGCGGCAGCAAGGGCAGCATCCTGATGCGCAAGGGTCAACCCGACCGCAAGCAAGAGGCGCTGCTGAACAAGAACGTAGTCGATTGCATCGGCGCCGGTGACTCGTTTAACTCGGGATTCATCACAAGGCTGGCGGCAGGCGACGATCTGGCGCGCTGCCAGGAGTACGGCAATATGACCGGTGCGGTGAACACGACCGCTGCCGGCGGTACGACTGCTTTCACCAGCAGGGAGGATGTAGAGCGCGTTGGACGCGAACGTTTCGGCTGGCAGTGATTTATTTAAGAAAATAAACCAAATAAACCCTTTTGAGTGTTTTGTCGCTTCGCGACTTGTGCTAATGGCCGCTAAAAACTCCTCGAAAGTAGACTTTCGGATAGTTTTCACCATCCATTATCACACTCTTCGAGCAAAACACTCAAAAGCGATAAACATAAATAAATTGCAACGGTTTTTGAACATAGCACTACTCGTAGCACTGACGCTGCAAGCGTCGGCGGCTACGTGGTATGTGCGTGTGGGAGGACGGCTGGATGATGACGGCAAGTGTTGGGAGCGGGCACAAGGCAGTATCCGTCTTGCGCTGGATGATTGCCGCGCGGGCGATACACTGCTCGTGGAGGCGGGAACGTTCAGCGAAGCGTTCACGCTCAAGGACGGCGTGACCATCATCGGCGGCTGTGTAGCCGACCAACCATTGGCACGCGATTGCGACCACAGTCGGAAGACTATTCTGGAAGGAAAAGGATTCGGTACACGGCTCATCAGTTGCGAGCGCGACTGCCAACAGCCGACGCGCATTGAGGATTTTGTTCTGCAAAACGCACGACATAACGAGCGTGGCGGAGCAGCGTGGTTGCGCGGGAAGGTGACGATGCGGCATTGCGTAGTGCGCGGTTGCAGCGGCGTGCTGTGCGGTGGAGTGCTGATCAAGGGCGATCTGCCGGAAGCCTCAGCACTCGGCGCACGGTTGGAGGAATGCGTTATCCACAACTGTACTGCTACGGGGCACGAATGGCCGGACGCAGGTGGTGTGGCGAACTTCGACGGTACGTTGATTGAGTGCGTCATTGCGAACAACTACGGCGACCGCTATGGAGGTATTCACTCGGAGAGTTCGGTTTATGACTGCACGATGTGGGGCAATGTGAACGAGTACGGATTCGTTGACCCCACGAACTACGTTTCTGACGAAAGCATCTCCGGCACGAGCCGTGCGGACGAAGGCTTTGAGGAGCACTTCTTTGACAAGCCTTGGCTGAATGCCGACAACGAGGCAGAGGATGGTCCGCATTTTGTCGATCCTACGGGTTTTGCCGGAGTGCCTCAGGCTGCAGAGGAAGAAGCGATGATGCTGGTAGCGGACTACCGCATCGGCAAACCGACTCATCGTATCGCGTCAATGCCTCAGGGACCGAAACGAGTGAACCCGAACAAGGACTATACGCTATACACGAAAGCAAACTATAGTGTACCGAGTTTTGTGGCGCACCTGACGGATGAGACGATAGTGTTGCAACCGAAAGAGCAGCCGTACTGCATAGTGGCAAACATCAACGGTGACCCGAAGACACGAATGGCATTTTGTTGGTTCACGAACGAAGGTGTAGAGCAAGGTGAAGTACAGATTTGGGCAAAAGGTCAAGTGCCATTTACCGTTTCGGCGACTGCCACCACTACCCCGCCCTTGCATTATGCGATATCGAGTTCGGGGATACTGAAGGCGGCGAAGATGGACAAACGCACGGCGTTTCGTTATGTGAGTCATAAGGCGGTAGCGGAAAACCTCCAACCGGGCACTGACTATTCGTACCGCGTAGGTTACGGGGAACATTGGAGTGAAGTCGGACATTTCCGTACGGCGGATGAGAATGAGGAGGAGTTCAGTTTCATCTATATGACCGACAGTCATATACAGAACAAGGAATATATCGACGCTGCGCGCCTGTGTGCCGAGGCGGTGGCTCGTTACGAACGGGATGCACGGTTCTGCGTGTTCCCCGGGGATTTTGTAGATACCGGCACAGACAAGAACAGCGAATGGGAGTGGGAACGCTGGTTTGAAGAGGCGTTGCAGCCCGTGCTGAGGCGGATGCCGCTCGTGCCAACGGACGGCAATCATGACGACAGCCCACTGCTGAATTACACCTATCACTTCAATACGGATACCACGTTCAACCTGACGACACAGGTGCGTCCGCAGTTTGCGGGAATCAACTATAGTTTTACCTACGGGCCGATGCAACTCATCGCTTTCTCCGAACAAGACTTCTGGCGTGGGGAGTACGATTACCAAGCCGGTACGTCGGAGTACTTGGAGCGCGATTTGGGCGGCTGGTTCCGCCGTCAGGTAGCCGCCACGCCGGAGGTGAAGTGGCGTGTGGGGCTGGTGCACAAGAATCTGTTCTCGGGATCGGATCATCAAAGAGACAAAGAAACGCCGCTGTTGCGTGCCACGCTGCTGCCGGTGATGAAAGACTGTAAGATTGACCTCGTGCTGCAAGGGCACGATCACACCTACGAGGTTATCGGGCCTGTTGACCCTGACTCGCGCAAGCCGCAGCTGTCAGCCATCAGCAATCAGCAGTCAGTAGCGGTGGATCCAGTTAGGAATGCAACGGGCAAGAAAGACGGCACGTACAATGTCAGCGACGCTACGCTGTATTTCATCGGTGCGACCTGCGGCGCGAAGCGTTACACACCACTCAGCCGTGAAGAGATGGATGCCAGCAAGCACATTCATAAGATCGACAACTACTTCGATCTGTTCACCGGCATGTTCGGGCAGCCCGGCGCGCCTTCGTACACGCGCGTAACAATAAGGAAAAAGGATATCCTAATGGAGTCGTTCAAGGTGCTGCCGAACGGGAAGATTGAATTGTTCAACACATTGACGGTGGTGAAATGATTAACCCCGATATATCGAAATACCGAAATATCGATATATCGAAAAACAAATAACAACAATGAAAAAAATCTATTACTTGTTGATGACGTGCTGCATTGTTCTGCTTGCAGCATGTAAGTCTGACCCGGCAGTTGAACCGGATCCCAAAGATCCCAAAGACTCGACTGAGGTATATGTGCCGAAGACCGAGTGGGAGTTGGCGGACTCGATCTACACCATTGCTGACTGGACTGTTCCCAGCCACACGATGCTGAAGATTGCTATTCAGTCGTGCTCCAACGACTCATCCAAAGAGAATATAGAGGCCATGCGTCAGGCAATCAAAGCCCTCGTGCCGAAGACCGAGCCGTACTGCATGATTGCCACTATCAACGGCGACCCGAAGACCCGAATGGGCTTCTGCTGGTTTACTAACGATGGCGTAACCGACGGCGAGGTACAGATCATAGCCAAGGCGGATGCTACGGCTGCGGACTTTGAGGCAGGTGGTGTTACCACTATTCAGGCTGCGGCTAAGCAGACAAAGAGCCTGCGCTATAGCGGCAAGGCAAGATATATTGTCAACGCTTCGGGCATTGAGAGCAACGAGCGGTACAAGTACATCAGCCACAAAGCCACAGCCACCGACCTTACCCCCGGCACGGAATATTCATGGCGTGTAGGTTACAATGACACCGAAGGCAAAGGTCACTGGAGTCCGATCGGACATTTCCGCACCGAGGATGCCAACCAAGGAGAGTTCACGTTCCTGTACATGACCGACAGCCACATCATGAACTCACAATATATCAAAGAAGCGCGCCGCTGTGCACTTGCAGCCGTGAAGACTGTGCCCGAGGCACGGTTCTGCGTATTCCCAACTCGGAGTGGCAATGGGAGCGCTGGTTCGAAGGCTCGATGCGTCCGATGCTGAATGCGATGACGGTTGTGCCGACCGATGGTAACCATGACGACAGTCCGAACCTGAACTACACCTACCACTTCAACACCGACAATGAGTTCAACTACACCGTAACCGACAAACCGCAGTTTGAGGGAATCGTGTATAACTTCGTATATGGTGATGTGCTATTCCTCGTCTTCTCCATGCAAGACTTCTGGCGCGAGTCGTACGATCAGGTCGGCAGAACCTGGTCAACCTACCTGACCGACCACGTAAGTTCCTGGTTTCGCAAGTCGGTGACCGAGAATCCTGACACGAAGTACCGCATCTCGCTGGCGCACTTCAACCTGTTCTCGGGTTCGGATCACTCGACCGACGATGAGCCACCGTTGTTCCGCAACTGCATGTTGCCGACCATGAAAGAGTGCGAGATTGACATCGCCCTACAAGGTCATGACCACACCTACGAGGTCATCGGTCCGGTTAATCCCGACGACTGCACACCGATATTGAGCGCCATCAGCGATGTCGAAGAGGTGGAGGTTGACAGAAACAAGAACATGACCGGTAAGAAGGGCGGTACGTTCTGCACCGACGACGGTACGTTCTATTTCATTGGCGCTACTTGCGGTCACAAGCGTTACTATCCGCACAGCCGTGAGCGGATGGAGAGTGACTATAGCGAAGACCCTGCTGTGATCTTTGACAACCATCACCACAACGTAAAGAACTACTTCGACCTGTTCACCGGCATGTTTGGTCAGCCCGAGGCTCCGAGCTTCACGAAGATCACCGTCAAGGACGACTGCATCGAGTTCAACTCCTACACCGCCGATGACGACCAAGGTAACGTGACGCTGTTCAATACAATGAAAGTGGTTCGCACGAAGGAGCACGGAGTGCCGGGGAATTAGTTGAGAGTTGAGAGTTGAAAGAAGTTCGAAAGTTAAAAGTTGAAAAAGTTACTAAGTGAAGATATTATTAACCCCAAATTCTAATTATATGAAACGATTTCTATTTCTCTTGACGTTTAGCGCAGCGGTGCTGTGCGCGTCAGCAAGCAACAGGTACGTTTCTCCGACGGGTGACGACGGAGATGGCAAATCCTGGGAACACGCTAAGACAACTATCGCCGGAGCAATCTGGAGTGTAGGTGTCGGCGACACGATGTTTATTGCCGAAGGTGTATATAATGAGGCTATCTCTGCGCAGAGTGGTTGCACATACATGGGCGGCTACAATGCCGAGACCGGTGAGCGGGACTTGGAATTGTACGAAAGTATCTTGGACGGAACAGGTCTGACCTCCTGGCTGCTCGTCAAATACGATGATCCTCCCGCTGATCCTATTATGATTGACGGTCTGGTATTCCAGAATGCAAAACACAGCACATGGGGTGCAGCGGCCGTATATATGCGCGGTAATATGACGGTACAGAACTGCCATTTCCGCAACTGCGAGAGTGGTTCGAACGCCGGTGCAATCTGGATGGAGCAAGGCAATGCTACCAATCCGGCAGTTGTACGTAACTGCCTGATCGAGTACTGCGTTTGTACCGGTGCAGAGAGCGGCGTAGGTGGTATCTACAACAACGAAGGTGCAGGTATTATCGAGAACTGTATCATCCGCGGATGTAAAGGTAGTATCGGTGGTATCCGTAACAATAGCGGCATAGTACAAAACTGCGTGCTTTATAACAACTACTCGACCTATAACGGCTGTATCTATGGAGCCGGTTCGTTCTTTAATAACACCATTTGTAACAACTTCGGCGACCGCTATGCCGGTAGCCGTACAACGGGGCGCGTGACGAATACCGTATTTTGGGGAAACAATACAACCTATCAATATGTCAATTACGTTGATGCCTCTACAGGAGCTACCAAGAATATTGGTGATGTAGGCAGTGGTGGTATAACTACCGGCTTGTCAGTAAACAATAATGACGCTGATGGTCCTAACTTCCGCAACCCGACAGGTTTCGTTGGTCTGCCGAAGACGGAGGTAGAGATGGCCGCCGTAGCCAAAGCCGATTTCTCGCTTACCGATGCTTCGACTAAATTATTGGATCAGGCTGACGCAGCAAGCGCTCCTACTAAGGACATCGAAGGTGTGGCTCGTCCGAAGGGTGACGGCTATGATATAGGTGCTTACGAATATGATCCGGAGGCAGTAGTAATTCCTGTTACGGGTGTAAGCATTCTGCCGAGTTCGATTGAGATTGTAGAAGGCAAAACCGGTACACTGGTAGCCCAAGTTGAGCCGGAGAATGCAAACAACAAACGCGTAGAATGGTCGATCGATGATGCAACTATTGCTACCATCCAAAACGGCAAAGTGACCGGTGTCAAGCCAGGCACGACAACTGCCCGCGTCAAGACTCTGGATGGCGATTACACAGCTTCAGCTACGGTTATCATCAAAGAGAAACCGCCTGTAAGATATCCGCAAGAGGTGTTGGATGCCGAGGCGATGTATAAGATGGAAGACTACACTGTACCCAGCTACATCAAGTTCCTCGTTCCGAAGACCGCTGCCAAGATCGACAGCTTGGATGATGACAACAAGGAGTTGCTGCCGACTATTGCCGGTAATCTCGAGAAAATGAACGAAGCGATTGCTAATCTACAAGTTAAACAAATGCCGTACAACCAGATTGCTACTATCTACGGCGACCCGGCTACGCACATGGGCTTCTGCTGGTTCACCAACGGCGGTATAACCGAAGGCAAGGTGCAGTTGATCGCGAAGGCGAATGCTACGGTTGAGGACTTTGAGACCTGCGACTGCGTCATCACCGTCAATGCTCAAACGAAGTCAACCAGCCTGCACTACACACCTATTCAGGCAAGCGAGAGCCCGAAATATGACATCTGTACTGCTGCCGGTCTGCCGCGTAACACGAAGTTCGATTATGTCAGCCACAAGGCACAGGCTACCGAACTCACGCCGGGCACGGTATATAGCTGGCGTGTAGGTTTTGGCGAATACTGGAGCGAGATTGCACAATTCGTTACCAAGGATGCTGACCAAGGCGACTTCTCGTTCCTGTATATGTCCGACAGCCATATTCAGGATTACGAGTATATCAACGAAGCCTACAAGTGCGCTTACGCAGTAGCCAAGAACGAGCCTGACGCCAAGTTCTGCCTCTTCCCGGGTGACTTTGCCGATACCGGCGGTGACACCAACTCCGAATGGCAGTGGGAGCAGTGGTTCGACGGCTCGATGCGTCCGGCATTGAACAAAATGGCGTTCGTTCCGACCGACGGAAACCACGACGACAGCAAGAGTCTGAACTACGACTACCACTTCAACACCGACTGGAGTTTCGCCAGCATGGCTTCAACAAAGCCGCAATTCCAAGGCATTACCTACAGCTTCGTATATGGCGACGTACTATTCCTCGTTTATTCGTTGCAAGACTGGTGGAGAACGCCGGGCACCTCGGAAGAAGGCATGCAATCGTCGTATCTGTCAGTAGATGTACGCAACTGGTTCCTCGATCAGATAGAGAAATACCCGAACACCAAGTACCGTGTAACCGTTTCGCACAAGAACATCTTCTCCGGAGCCGGTCACCACACGGATGATGAGTGCCCGCTTATTAGGAATATGATGTTACCGATCTTCAAGGAGTGCGAGATCGACCTCGCTATCCAAGGTCACGACCACTGCTACGAGGTAATGGGTCCTGTTGATCCGGATACCCGCAAAGTGGTTGAGGGTGCAGTTGCCGACGTTGAATCCGTTGCGGTGAATACGAACACGAACATGACCGGTAAATCCGGCGGTACGTTCACCGTGGATGACGGCACATTGTACTTCATCGGTGCTACTTGCGGACGTAAACGTTACTATCCGTACAGCAAGCAGAAGATGGAGGATGAGTACACCGAAGATCCGGCAATCCTGTTCGACTACAAGCACCACAATGTGAAAGACTTGTTTAGCCTGTTTACCTCACGCTTCGGTCAGCCCGGAAGCCCGAGCTACAGCCGATTCAACGTAAGTGACCAAGGTATTGAAGTCGTTACATACAAGACCGACGACAACGGTAACAAGGAAGAGTTCAACACCATCAACATCAAGCGCACCAAACCTCACGGCACGCCTACCGGCTGCGAGAGTCTGTATCAGCCCAACGTTCGCGACGGCGAGAAGTTCATCCGCGACGGTCAGGTATTCATCCAGCGCGACGGCAAGATCTACAACGTGCTCGGTGAGAACGTGAAGTAACTGATTATGAAACGTAGTTTTCTTATCATGTTGGCTGCAATCGCCCTTTCGGGGGCGAACGCAGCCAACATGTTTGTCCGCCCTGACGGTTCAGACAGCAAGGATGGCACCTCGTGGGCAACCGCCAAGCTAACCGTCAAGAAAGCACTCTCCGCAGCCGCTGTCGGGGATACAGTTTTTATTGCACAAGGCTCCTACCCTGCTGCTATCACCCTTGTTGACGGCAAGCACATCTTTGGCAGCTATAACCCTGCCACCGGCGAACAAGATATAGACCGCTACCCTACTGTCATTGAGGGCGAGAATGTCGGCAACAGGCTCATAGCGGCAAGCAAGGCGTTCACCAACCCAACCGTGGTGGACGGGCTGGTGCTGCAAAACGCTTCGCACGGACACAGCGGCGGCGGAGCTGCTATCTATGGCAACATCACGCTGCGCCATTGTGTGATCCGCAACTGCACGAGCACCAGTTCGGGCGGCGGCGTGTATATGCACTCCGATGCCGCACTCAGCAATTGCCTGATCGAGCTTTGCACCTCTACCAAGGAAGGCGGAGGTGTGTGCGTCAGCAGCGGTTGCACAGTGGAGCATTGCATCATCCGAGGCTGCGCGGGCAAATACGGCGGCGTGTACAACAACGGCGGTACGGTCAGCTGCTGCGTCATCCATAACTGCGAAGCCAACGACCCCACATGGCCTGCCACAGCAGGTATATACAACAAGTCAGGCAAGGTTGACCACTGCACCGTCTGTAACAACTACAGCGAAGGCGGTTATGCCGGCATCCACTCCGTGGCGAAGGTCTTTAACTCGGTCTTCTGGGGCAATCAGGCATCCGATCTCTCCGATCCGTTGAACTTCATCGCAGCAACCAGCAACTCGTCCGGCAACTATACGAATGACGGATTCGACGGTGTATACGTACACAACAACCCGATGATGGAAGGCTGCATCGCTGCAATGAAGGATGCAGCATTTTGTCAACCCTACCGACTTTGCGGGACTGCCGCAGAGCAGCCTGCAAACGATCGCTATGCGCCGCGCCGACTACAGTCTGTCTGCCGGCTCGCCACTGATTGGCAAAGCGGGAGCGTACGATCAAGCTCCGCCGACAGAATCGGCCAGCCTCACCAGTATCACGCTCACGCCGCAGAACCTCAACGTGGAGATGGAGCAGGTCGGCGCATTCGATGTGTTGTTCACCCCGAGTAACGCAACCGACAAACGGCTACAATGGGGCATTGACGACCCGACCATCGCCAGCGTGGATGCCGACGGCATCATCACCGCGCTCGCCGTGGGGCAAACAACCGTTCACGCCATAGCACTTGACGGCGGTCACTCGGCTTCGGCGCAACTGACGATTACCCCCAAACCCGTCTATCACTATCCTCAAGAAGTGTTGGAGGCAGACGAACTCTACAGTATAGAGGACTATACCGTCCCGAGTTTCATTCCGCTGCTCGTAGCCAAAGAGGCGGCACGCATTGACAGTGCCAAATGTAGCGACTATTCTATTATCACCGCCAAGTTGCAAGCTATGCGCGAGGCAATTGCTAATCTTATCGGCAAGGAAGAACCTTACAATATGATCGCGAACATCAACGGCGACCCGCTCACACGGATGGCATTCTGCTGGTTCACCAACGGCGGCATCACCGACGGTGAGGTGCAATTGATAGCCAAGGCGGACGCCACGGCGGAAGACTTTGCGTCTGGCACAGATGTGCTGACCGTAGAAGCCACACCGACCACCACCAAACCGCTGCATTATGCGGCGCAGAAGTCCGGTATTATCGAAGCGGCACAACTCCCGTCGAACACCAAGTTCACCTACGTCAGCCACAAGGCTCTCGCCGAGAATCTCACTCCCGGTACGACCTATTCATGGCGCGTCGGTTATGACGGTCACTGGAGCGACATAGCACAGTTCCGCACCCAGGACAATGATCAGGGTGAGTACAGTTTCATCTATATGTCCGACAGCCATATTCAGGATCAGGAGTACGTCGATTATGCGCGCTGGTGTGCCGAGGCGGTGGCTAAGACTTGCCCCGATGCACGGTTCTGCGTCTTCCCGGGTGACTTTGTCGATACCGGCACGGCTGCCAACAGCGAGTGGGAGTGGGAACGCTGGTTCGAAGAGGCGTTAAAACCCGTGTTGATGCTTATGCCGGTTGTACCTACCGACGGCAATCACGATGACAGCCCGAACATCAACTACACTTACCACTTCAACACCGACAACGCCTTCAACATCACGGCTGCCGTCAAGCCGCAGTTTGAAGGTATAACCTACAGCTTCGTATATGGCGATGTACTTTTCCTCGTCTATTCGAAGCAAGACTACTGGCGTGGAGACTATAGTTACAGTGTGCAAACATCGGAATACCTGACCAACGATGTAGGCTACTGGTTCAAGGAGCAGGTAGCCAAGTATCCGCACACGAAGTACCGCGTCGGACTTGTGCACAAGAACGTGTTCTGCGGTTCAGGTCACTGCAAGGATGAGGAAGGACCAACCTTCCGCGCCTGTATGTTGCCTGTCATGAAAGAGTGCGAGATCGATCTACTGCTGCAAGGTCATGACCACACCTACGAGGTCATCGGACCTGTCAATCCCGATACACGTACGCCTATTCTCAGTGCTATCGCCGACCGCGAACCCGTGGAGGTGAACAGCAAGGTCAGCATCTCCGGCTACAAAGGCGGCACATATACCGTGGACGACGGCACGCTGTACTTCATCGGTGCTACCTGCGGACGCAAACGATATAGCCCCTACGACCGCGACAAACTGCAAAGTTACTACAGCAAACACAAAGTACAGAACTACTTTGATCTGTTCACCGGAATGTTCGCCCAGCCCGAAGCACCTTGTTTCACGAAGATTACCGTCAAGTCCGACTGCTTGGAGTTCAACTCCTACACGGCAGACAGCAACGGCGACGCTACGCTGCTCAACACCATGCAGGTCAAACGCACACAACCGCACACCGTACCCACAGGTTATGAGGACCTCGCTCCGCAACCGGTAACCACAGACGGCTGCAAATTTATCAGCAACGGTCAACTCTTCATTCGTCGTGACGGCAAGATCTACAACGTGCTCGGTGAGAACGTGAAATAAATGAAAAAATAGTTTCTCGCGAAGCCAATTTCGCGGGAAACTATTAAAAAATGCAATATTTTGTACTTTTTTGCTCTCAAAATTTGCAACTTTGCAAAAAAAGTTGTAACTTTGTAGATGATTTTGCGATAGCGCCATTCAATCCCTTTTGGTTGAAACAATGCAAAAACCTACGAGAGAATCGGGGGTAAATCGGAGTTAAGTCGGTATTGACTCGGAGTTTTGCCCACAATAACCAAGAAAAACAACTATAAGTTAACCATTATTTATTAACCAAATCTAATTTGTATGAAAAAGATCTTATCTTTTTTCGCTGCAATGCTTGTTGCAGTTGCAGTAAATGCTGCGGAAACGACATTGGAACCTGGTTCTGATGTCTTGAGGCAAGCTGTAAAGAGTGCATCGGCAGGTGATGTACTTATCCTGACTGATGGTGTTTACCAAGAGCCGGAAGTTGTGGAACTGAACAAGAGCCTCACAATCCAAGCTGCTGAAGGTGCTTCGCCGATTGTTGCTCAGCACTACTACATGAAGTTGTTGAACTCGGCTCAAGTAACTTTCATTGGTATTAAGTTTGATGGCGGTTTGTACAATGAGGGCGCAGGTGCCAATGACCACTTCATTCGTCCGTACGACAACTCCGAAAACAAGACATTGACGCTGATTGGTTGCGAAATTTGCAACTGGAAGAGTTATGTCATCTATCCTCAACGTGCTGATCGTTGCATGAAAGAATTAGTAATCAGGAAATGCTTCTTCCATGACAATGCAAGATCCGCTATTTATGTTGAGACGGGTAGTAGTAGTCCGTTACCATTAGCTGAATTGGCCATTGAGCACTCCACGTTTGCTGGCACAGGCTCATCCAACAGAGCTATTGATGTTAAGAATGGCGGTTCTGCAGTAGCCGATGCCAAGATTCGTATTGACCACTGCACATTCTATAACTATGGTCCGGTTCGTTCTGAGCAATCGACTGATGTTGTCATCAGCAACAGTATCTTCGCTTTCCCGACAGAAGGTGCTACTGCAACGAATCTCTATGCAGGTGCTGCTATTAACAACTGCTTGGTATTCAACATGACTCACGCCTCCGGTCCGACCGTTACCGGTGAGATTGCTGCTGATCCTAAATTCAAAGATGCAGCAAATAACGACTTCACTCTTGATGCATCATCGCCCGCTATTGCTGCAGGTGCTGACAACAGCAACCTCGGTGACGCACGCTGGTGGCCAGCTGCTGAACCGGTTGAGCCGCTCATGAAGACCATCTACTGCAAGATGGACAAAGCCTGGTGGAAGGCTGACGGCGCTGCTGTTGGTGTTTACACTTGGGATGACGGTGGCAATGCTAAAGCTGCATGGCCGGGTGAGCGCATGACTCCGGTTGAGGGTGAAGCTGACCTCTGGTCGGTAGAGCTCGACATCAACACCTATCATATGTGTATCTTCACCCGCGTAAATGGCGAAGGTAACGTTGCTGACTGGGGCGCAAAGACAGGTGATCTGACAATCCCGACTGACGAGAAAGATTTGTACACTATTACTTCTGAGTCCGCTGTTTGGGGTGACCCGGGTGTTGCAGGCGAATGGTCGAAATACGAGCCATCTGCTCCTGTTGTTCTTGACGCTCCGGACGCTGCTCCCGCTGAGCCTACTCTCCAAGGATATCAAGTTAAGGCTGTTTACTCTGCTAAATATAGTGCTGACTTCAACTTCGGCGAGTGGGGTTCAGGTACGCAATATAAGCAAGAAGAGTTTGGTAAGAAGTACGCAACCACCAATTTGGGCTACTTCGGAATGGAGTTCACCGGTATGGACTGCTCGGAGATGGAGGCTCTCCACCTCGATGCATGGATTGCCGCTGACGCTTCTATCCGCGTCGTTCCTATCCACGGTGGCACCGAAGTTGGCGTAACCGTTGAACTCAAGGGACAACAGTGGAACAGCATTGATATCGCTCTTTCGAAATTCGAAGGCGTTACCAACTGGAGCAATGTTTACCAGATTAAGATTGACAACGCAGCCAACCTTACATTCTGGCTCAACAACGTTTACTTCTACACAACTCAAACGAAGACTATTGACCTCGTTGACGGCTACTACCTCATCGGTACTATGAACAGTTGGGATATCCATAACCTGACTGCTGCTGACAAGTTCGCCGTTAATCTGGAGAACGACAAAGAGTACGTACTCACCACTGCACTTGCCGAGAACGACGAGTTTAAAGTTGTAGCTGTTGCTAACAACGCACTGGGTGCTTGGTATCCGGGAGAGGGTGAAAACTACAAAGTTGACTTCGCTCACGCCGGTGATAGCAAGGACATCTACTTCCGTCCGGACTATCAAGGTGGCGAAGGCTGGCATGCAGGCTGCATCTATGTTGCTGAAAATGTCAACACCAACCCGTATGAGACATGGTTCGCTACAGGTGACACATGGAATGCCGAGACAGAGTCATATCTCGAGTGGAACGAAGATGCAAAGAAGGCTACCGTTTACATCAAGGTGGACAAATACGATCAGTGGCGTGCACAGGTTAAGTACCACGGTCCAATTGCTGAGGCTGGCAAGTATTATCGCGTAGCGCTCAAGATGAAGTCTAACAATGCTCTCCAGAACGTAACCGTCAAGTATCAGGACAACGCAGAGATGATCTATGTCGCTGACGCTGCTTTGGAGGCTGGTGTTGAGTTCGTATTCGATAAGAAAGCTGCCGGTGTAGCCGGTGGTAACGGCATCATGGTTCTTGACTTCGGCTTTGCTAAGGCAGGTGATATCATTGAGATCTACGACGTAGTTATCGAAGAGACCGAGGCTCCCGAACCCACTTTGGTTGACGGATTCTACCTCATCGGTCGTATCAATGGCGTGGACGGTTGGGATGTAGCAGCTTTGAAGGCTGAGAACAAGTTCTCACCGAATCTTGAGAACCCGAGTGAGTTCATGCTCAACGTAACGCTGGCTGAAAACGACGAGATCCAAGTAGTCAATGTCCTCAACGACGTTATTACCGCTTGGTACCCCGGTGGCGAAAGCAACAACTATGTAGTTGACGCTAACCACGCCGGCGCAAAGACCATCTACTTCCGTCCTGACAACCAAGGTGGTGAAGACTGGTGGCACGGCTGCATCTATGTAGCTCCGAACCATGGCACAGGTCTTGAGAACACCAACGCTGCTGTTAAGGCTGTGAAGGTTATTGAGAACGGACAACTCTACATTATCCTCAACGGCGTTCGTTATAACGCTCTGGGACAAATGGAGTAATCCGCAACCCTAATTAAAAAAGGTGGCATCTCATTGAGGTGCCACCTTTTTTGCTTATACCATCCTGACCTCTACGCCAGCAGCTTTGAGTTTCGACGGCAGGCCTACGGGTATAGCCCTATCCGTAATGACGTAGTCCAACTCCTTGACATCCGCCACATGCACGTAACTGCGCTTGTTGAACTTCGATGAGTCAAACACCGCAATGACCTTTCCAGCCTGCTGCACCATAACTTGGTTGAGCAATGCTTCCTCCAAATCGGGCGTTGATACACCGTTCTCCATCGAGAACGAATCCACGCCGAGGAAGAGTTTGTAGCCGCGGAAGTTACGGAGTACGGAGAGTGCCAAAGGCCCCACCATCGAGTGGCTGTTGATGCGCACGTTGCCGCCCAACAACACAACATCGAAGCGTTTGTACTGCATCAGTTCTGTAGCGATGTTCATGGCGTTAGTGAGGATGCGTAGGTGATTGAACTGCCCGAGATTGCGTGCAACCTCCAACGTGGTTGTGCCGGAGTCAAGCATTATGAAGTCACCGTCCTTGATGAGTTTCACTGCCTCTTCGCCGATACGCTGTTTGTCCTTGATGTTGAACAGCCGCTTGCGGTCGAGGGCAGTCTCCTCGTTGTTGTTCTCTACTGGCTTGCGCATCGCGCCGCCGCGGGTGCGGAGCAATAGATGACGGTTCTGGAGAATCGTCAGATCCTTGCGGATAGTTACTTCGGAGATGCCTGTCTGGCGACTTATTTCAGTCACCTGCACTTCCTCTTTCTGTTCCAACAGTTGCAGAATCAACGCCCTGCGTTCCTTTGCCGATGATGCATTCATGGTATATTGAGTGTTTGAAAATAAACCTAAATTAACCCTGATGTTGTCTGTTGCACTATCGTGCTTTGTGTCTTAGTCTGTTTAACCGCCCTTACAAGCGAGCTTGACGTGCGGCTAATCAGTCTAAGCCACAACTCTTCGAGTAACAGACCACATCAGCAATAAACATAAATAAAATATCAATGCCCAAATATATACATTGACTAAAACATATATATTGTTCCGTCACCGTCTAAGTAGTAATGCTCTGACTGATACCACTCAGAATGATTCAGCGTGCAAAGTTACGAAAAAATTTCGACATTTGCAAATAAAATCTTTCGATTCTTTTTTTCGAAACATTCCGAAAGAACAATTGTTTCACCCTAATATATTATAAATATATACCTTACAAAAAAATGTTTCGAAAATATGCTTTAGAGCATAATAATAAATTTGGAAAATTCAAAAAAAAGTTGTAACTTTGTGCCGAATTTAAACGTTGCGCCTACGCGCATAAACCGCAATAACATGAAAAAACATCTAATCCTTCTGTTTTCCGCCGCACTGGTACTTGCGGCATGCAATGCTCCGAAAGCTGCCGAAGAGTCGGCATCGCCGCTGGACAAAGTTCTTGTACGTGACTTCTTCCCTGACGTAGCGAACAACCTGCCTGTGACCGAAGTTACCCGAGGTAAGTTCCCGATTATTGATATGCACTCCCATGATTATGTGGAGAATGCCGAGCAGATCGCTCAGTGGGTTAAGACGATGGACGCCGTAGGCGTGGAGCACACCGCTATCATGCACTGCTCATGGATCGGTCGCCCGTTTGAAGAGGTTGTAGAGCTTTATGCGCCTTACAAAGACCGCTTCCGTTTCTGGTGCTGCTTTGACTACTCGGACATGAGCGAGGAAGGCATTCAGAAAGCCTGCGACCTGTTAGCCCGCTATCATGACGAACTCGGCGCAACAGGTGTCGGCGAACTCGGAGACAAAGGCGAAGGTGACACCTACGCCCGTCCCGTGGAAGGCAGAGATATCCATATTGACGATCCGCGCATCCAACCGCTTATCCGCAAAGCCGGCGAACTGAGATGCCGATCAGTATTCATATAGCCGAACCTATCTGGATGTACCTGCCGATGGACGACAAGAACGACGGTCTGCCTAACGGCGTAGCTTGGCACGTGGACACCACCAACTGCTTGGGTTACAACCAATTGATGGTTACCTTCGAGAACGCTGTTCGCGAGAATCCCGGCACGCTGTTCATCGCTTGCCACTACCTGAACATGTCGCACGATTGGCCGCGTCTGGGCGCATTATTGGATAAGTATCCTAACCTTTATGTCGATATATCTGCTCGCGTAGCCGAGAGCGCACACACGCCGCGCGCCACACGCGAGTTCCTCATCAAGTATCAAGACCGCGTACTCTTCGGCACGGACAACGGCTTTGAGCCGGAGATGTACCACGGCATCTTCCGCGTACTCGAGACCAACGACGAGCACTTCTACGTACCCGAGTACAACTACCATTGGGCATTGTCAGGCTTCAACCTCCCGGACGAAGTGCTAAAGAAGATCTACCACGACAATGCTTTGAGGATATTGAACGAATATAAGTAATGTTTTTATTAGGAAAATAAACATAAATAAACACAGTTTGTAAGTTTGTTGTGCTATCGCACATTGAGGCTTAGTCCGATAAGATGCCCTCACAAATAAATTTGCAGTTCACCTTACCGCACTAATCCTCACCCTAAAGGGACAAACTTCCAAACTGAAATAAACCCAAATAAAAACGAATATGAAACATCGCAGTATATATTTGCTTGCTATTGCAGCCATGATGGTTGCTTGCCAGCCGAAGGCGGACACGGAGCGACTGATCTGCGCCGAAGCGGATATGCAGTCCTTCCCCTATCAGCAGAATGGATTGCACGTAGTGAAACAGCAAACCGTCACTCCCGTTGCCGAATTCTCGGGACTCGAAGTGATTGAGACCCGCTTCATCAACCTCGGCAAGCCGGTTACCGTCAAGGGTTACGAACTCAACCGCACAGAGGTGACAGCCAAAGAGGATGTCGTTTGGTCATTGCAGCCTTCATCCACCGCGGCACGCAAGGACTGGGTGCTACCGGTTAAGGAAGGTTTTGAGCAGCAGAACTACCTCGGCATGAACAATACCGACTACGGCGGAGGAATCCCCGTGCTCGACCTCTGGCAACGTGACGGCGGTATAGCTATCGGACTCTTCGAGCCGGTACTGAGAATGATCTCGATGCCCGTGGAGTGGAAGCGTTACGACAACAAGGTTACCACTTGCCTGCATTACGACCTGCCCAAGCCGCAAGAACTCGCCAAGGGCGATACACTCGTTTGCTTCCGTTCATTCCGCTATAGCCACAAGGGCGACTACTTCAACGCCTTGCGCACATTCTCCGAGTACATGCAAGCCAACGTGGGCATCAAGATGCAGCCCAGTGAGCCAGAAGCGTTTGAGCCGGTGTGGTGCGCTTGGGGCTACGGACGTCCGTTTAAGATGAACATGGTGTTAGGCACTTTGGATAAGGTGGCAGAACTTGGCTTTACGTGGGTGGATATTGATGACGGTTATCAGATAGCCGAAGGTGACTGGAACACCAACGAGTATTTCCCCGGAGGCGATGCCGATATGCGTCATATCACCGATGAGGTACACAAACGCGGCATGAAAGCCAAACTGTGGTGGGCGCCGCTGGCAGCCGACCCGGACACGAAACTCGTCAAGGAGCACCCCGAGATGTTGCTGATGACAGAAGAGTGGGCACACGAGTATATCACATGGTGGGACAGTTGGTATCTGTCGCCTATCAATCCGGCTGTAGATGCTTATACCCAAGATCTGCTGAAGATGTTCATGCAGCGCTGGAACTTCGACGGATTGAAGATCGACGGTCAGCACCTGAACTGCTGTCTGCCTGATTACAATGAGAATACTGGCCTCACGAATGCGTGGGAAGCTCCGGAGAAGATGTACACGTATTACGAAAAGATTTACGAACAGGCACGCCAGATTAAGCCGGACGCAGTGATTCAGATCTGCCCGTGCGGGTGCGCTGTTAACTATTGGATTATACCTGAGATCAATCAAGCTGTTGCCAGCGATCCGATGAGTTCGTGCCAGGTGCGCATGAAGCGTAAAGCCTACGCGGCAATGGCTCCGGATCTGGCGTATTACGGCGACCACATTGAATTAACCGATGGCGGTGATGATTTTGCTTCGCAGATCGGTACAGGCTCGGTTATCGGTACGAAGTTCACATGGCCGAAAGACAACCCCGACTGGAAGGAAGGTCCGTTCCTGTTGACGCCGGAGAAAGAAGCACTGCTCCGCAAGTGGATGAAGATCTATAAGGAGAACAACCTCGCGCGTGGCGAATACCTCAACCTCTACACATGGGGCTTTGACTACCCCGAGGGACATGTAATCCGCCAGAATGATGCGTTGTACTACGCTTTCTATCTCAATCCTGAAGCTCCGTTAGGCGCAATGGATCCCGAGCATGTTGATAAGGTGACTGTTCCCGAACCGACATTCAGCGGCACAATTGAACTGCGCGGACTCGATCCCGCCAAAACTTACACCGCCATCGAGTACACCGCTGACGAGCCGCGGGAGTTCACCGTCAACGGCAGTAACCCGAAGATTGACGTGAACTTCACACGCAGTTACCTACTCAAAGTAGTGGCTAATTAGGCTTTTATCTTTGAGTGAAACGGTCTTTTATCTTTCGACTATATAACAACAAACCATAAATTTATTAACCCATGAAAAGATTTCCAGCAATCTTAATGAGCTTGATGTTTGCTGTTTCGGCGTTCGCCGACATCGACGTCAAAGGCCAGGTTATCGACGCCGACGGCTCGGAACCTTTGATTGGTGTGAGCATCCTCGTTGAGGGATCCACACAAGGCACAATTACCGATTTCGATGGTAACTTCGAAATGACGGTGCCCGACAAAGCCGTGCTACAATTCTCGTACATCGGCTACAAGACTATTTCGGTACGTGCCGTCCCCAGCATGCAAGTTATTATGGAGTCGGACGCACAGCAACTGCAAGAGGTCGTATCTCTTGGTTACTCAGCAGTGAAACGTGCTGAGTTGAGTTCAGCCGTTGTAACAGTATCCGGTGATGCACTTACTGACGTAACTTCTCCCGATATCGGCAACATGTTGCAAGGTAAGGTAGCAGGTGTAACCGTTACGAACGCCAGCGGTCAACCGGGTGAGTCTGCACAGATCCGTATTCGTGGTACAGGGTCTATCACCGCAGGCAGTGATCCTGTATATGTAGTCGATGGTGTAATGGGCGGTACGTTCAATCCCAACGACGTAGAGTCTATCTCCGTATTGAAGGATGCCGGTTCAACGGGTATCTATGGTGCAGCCGCAGCAGGTGGTGTTATCGTTGTAACAACAAAGTCCGGTAAGAAAGGCGACAAGGTTCATGTTGACTTACGTGCCACAGCCGGTGCCAAGCAAGCATTGTACGGTAACTACCGAATGATGGATGCCAGTGAGTTGTACTACTACCACAAGTCGATGTACAGCCCGGGTGCTTTCAGTGCCATTTATCCTAAACTCAGTTCTTTAGAAGATTACAACTGGCAGAATGAGTTCTTCCACACCGGCGTTATCCAGAACTACAACGTAGCTGTTCACGGTGGTTCGGAGCATATAGCGTATTATGCATCGCTTGATTACTTTGATGAGAAAGGAACATTCCAATCAACAGGAATGAAAAAGGTATCCGGTCACGCTTCGCTGAAAGCGGACATCACCAAGTGGTTGGATATGAACATCAAGGTGGACTTCTCCAAATCTTACGTAGATTACCCCTCAACGTGGACGATGATGGCTGATGCTTATGGCAAGATGCCGTGGGACAGCCCGTACGAATATGATGAGAATGGCAATACTACTGACAAATACGTTCGTATTGACAAAGGTACTCGTCCCGACAACGGAGGCAAATGGTGGAGCCAGGAGACTTGGAACTCGCTGCATTCGTCGGTTTACAACTATTCAAAAGGTGAAGACTTCAACTTCTCGGGTGTTCTCCAACTTGGTGTACACTTCACCGACTGGTTACACTTCACGACAACGAATACGTTCGGTACAGGTAACTCTCTCTCCTCGTCCTACATTGATCCGCGCGTATATGATACATCCTATCCAAAAGGTTATATCGGCAAGAGCGTAGCAATGAGCCGGAGTTTCGGTACTACCAATATATTGAAAGGTGGTTATCAATGGGGCGCTCATAGCTTCAATGCTATGGCAGGATTCGAATATAGCCTCTGGCGTTCGGAATATACGAGTGCTGCAGGTACGGATATGCCGGCAGGTATTGACGTGCTGAATGTAAGTGTGATGCGTAGCGTAGGCGGATATACTATTCCGGGAGCAGGTTGGGCAGCATTCTTGCAAGCCAGCTATGACTGGAACAAGCGTTACTTTATTACCGCCACGTATCGTGCCGAGGCAAGTTCAATCTTCGCTCCGAGTCATCGTGTAGGTCACTTCCCGTCGGTAGCAGTAAGTTGGTTGATTACGAATGAGGAATTTATGAAAAAGCAGAACGTTGTTACCTTCTTGAAACTGCGTGCTTCGTACGGTATTACGGGTAATAACAATATCCCGGCTTATAAGTATCTGTCGAGCTATACCTTCACTAATATTCTGCAAGACCAGTGGAGCAGAGGTCCGCTGCTTTATCAAGGTGAGGTCGGTGCTATGCCGAGCCGCTTGGCTAACCCTGAACTGCACTGGGAGACCGCCAACATGGCTGCTCTCGGTATTGATATTACGTTTATCAAGAAATTCGATATGTCTATCGACCTCTATCAGACGGATAACACGGGTCTGCTGCTGAGCGTACCGGTTGCTCCTTCGACAGGTTTCTATGAGATCACGAAAAATATCGGTGCCGTTCGCAACCGCGGTATTGAGTACCGTCTTGACATCAATGCCATTGATAAGAACAAATGGCGTTGGGATATCGGCTTCAACATCGGTTTCAACCAGAACCGCGTGACAAGTTTGCCGGATCATACACCGATTCAGCAACAGGCATCGTCTGTTAACCAGTTGATTAAGGAAGGTCAGGACATCTACACATGGTACATGAAAGAGTGGGCAGGTGTTGATCCCGCTAACGGTGATCCGCGGTGGTATGTAGTGGATGATAATGGCGACTACGTATTAGATGCTTCCGGCAACAAGACGACCACCAACGACTACAACGGCACGAAGCCTCACGCCGTAGGTACAGCTACCCCGCTTTTCTCCGGCGGTTTGAACACGACGGTTAGTTGGAACGGTATATTCCTCCACTTGAATAGCAACTTCACGTACGGTAGCCTTATTTATAACTACACGCGTCAAGCTTACGATGCGGATGGTGCATATCTGGGCTACAACCAGATGTCTATCGAGAACTCGAAACTCGGATGGACCCGTTGGACAAAGCCTGGTGACGATGCTACTCACCCGAAGGCTCAGCTGAACGGAAACAAGACTGCTAACTCCGTTTCGTCCCGTTATCTGGAAGATGGTTCGTACTTCCGTCTTAAGAACTTGACGGTAGGTTACGACTTCCCGCTTGAAATGATTAAGAAAGCGCACATGACCAAGTGCCGCATCTACTTCAGTGCAGATAACATCTTTACGATCTCCCGCTTCTCGGGTATGGATCCGGAAATTTCCTTGGAGACCAGTGGCGACAAGCTTGCCGGCATGTACACAGAGAACTATCCTGTAGGTCGTACATTCCAAGGCGGATTAGAGATCTCCTTCTAATTGACAATTGAAAGCTTAGAATTGACAATTAAATTTATGAAGATTATGAAAACAAAAGCATTATATTTAACCGCAGCACTCGCAGTGATGCTCGGTTTTAGCAGTTGCAATCTCGACTATTTCCCCTCGGACGAGATGAATAGCGACCTGCTGCTGCAAGATCCCAACGGTGCAGAGTATATCATGGATGCTTGCTATGCGCTGATGAAAGACGAAGTGGAGTTCCTCGGTTATCAGTCAGGTAATACCTATTGTCGTCACTACTACCAGTTGGCTGAGTTCCCTGCTGATAACATTTGTCTGTCAGCGCACACCACTGACCCGCTCTACGAAGCGACTGCCTACGTGATGAATGATGGTCTGAAAAACATCGGCACACTCTGGATGGTTGGCTACAAGATTATTTACATGACCAATCAGGTGATTGAGACCTTGGAGAAACAAGGCAACCCGGAGTCGAATCAGTTCCTTGGCGAAGCGTATTTCACACGTGCGTTGATGCATTTGCAATTGGTAACCCTTTGTGCAAAGCCCTATTCGCATGGACGCGACAACTTGGGTATTCCTCTGCGCACTTCTCTTAGCACGGAAGTAACGGTGCGCAACTCCGTAGGTGAGGTATATGACCAAATTGCTGCAGATTTCCGTAAGGCAGCTGACCTGATGGGCAAATCCCGTGGCAATGCCGGTTATCCGAGCAAAGAGGCTGCTCTTGGTTTACTCAGCCGCACCTATCTCTATATGGAGAAATGGGACGATTGTATAGCTGCTGCTAATGAGGCACTGAACGGTGCTGATCCTGCCAGCAAACTGGATGCAGACTTTGCGAACTACTTCATCAATGCCAAGACTTCGAAAGAGACTCTCTTCTGCATCGGACATGACCTGGTGGATGATCGCGGTCAGTCGTCAATTGGCTCGATGTACCTCAAGGATGGTATCGGTTGGGGTGAGATTTATCCGTCAGACCCGCTGATGTATCTGTACGAACGCTATCCGAACGATATCCGCTATACAGCATTCATTTGGCCGCAATACAAAGCGAGCTCGACCAGAACTATGGTTTACTATCCTGATCCCGCTTCTATCAGTGCAGAGTCCGGTGCAGTGATAATGAGTGCGGAGGTGACGGATGACGGCGAAGGAAACTATTCCTTCAAGACCGGTTCGAACACCATTGAGAAACGTAAGATTAACGGTTCAGGAATTGCCGACGCAGCCGGTGAGTATTACGAATACTACGTGAATATAAGTGGCAAGGATTACATGTGCCGCATTTCGCCGGAGATGGTACTGCGTACCGGTTTCACGATTCCGATGATTTTCATCAAGAAGTTCAGCTATCAGGATGGCAACCCAATGCTTTCCTCGCCGGTAGTTTGCCGTTGGGCAGAAGTTATCCTCAACCGTGCCGAGGCGTACGCTCATAAGGGTGAAGCTGCGAATGCATTGGCTGATGTTAATATTATTCGTCAGCGCGCCGGTATCCCTGCGGACTTTGCACCGGATAACCTGCATGGATATGTAGATAAGCAAATGAGCGCTTCCGGCACTTCATTGACGGCTGTAGAACAAATCGTTTTGGATGAGCGTCGCATGGAGTTGGCATGGGAAGGATTCCGTATGCACGATGTATATCGTAACAAGTGCGATATGGTTCGTCATTATCCGGGTGCACAACCTTGGAAGGAGCATAGATGGGATACAGAGAAACATATCGTTTATCCTATTCCTTATAACGAATGGACGGTAAGTAAAATTCCGCAGAACGATGGATATTAATCCTCATATAAAAAACAACAATCAACATTATTTATTAACCAATTAAATCATTAAACATTATGAAAGCAAATTGGAAAATCGCATTGATGTGCGTAGCAACTATTGCATTTGTTGCATGTAACAACAAAAAAGATCCTTCAGGTGGAGGCGGCGGCGAAGAAGCTGAGTACGTTAAGCCGATTAGCGTAAGCGATAACAGCCTCGCTGACTGGGACAAACTCCCCGCTGAATTTGTAGTTGAGGCAAAATGCCCGCAAGGTGCAGGTTTGCTGGGCTTAAAGAGTGTTAAAGCTTATGCTGACAAGTACTACATCTTCCTCCAGGTAGAACCGAATCCGGAAGACATCGTTGATCTGGAGTGGGTTCCGTTCCACGTTTACATCAACACCGACAACAGCGATGCTACCGGTGGTTATAGCGACCAGTTTAAAGATCCGAATGCTGATATCCTCCTCGAGGGTGCTGTATTCTCCAGCTCGGATGAAACTGCAACTATGGCTCAGGCTGCTATTCCTTTTGCTCCCGGTGTATTCAAATGGTGGGGCGAAGTTGGTGGCAGCGGTTGGCAGTGGACTGACCCGAGTGTAGAGCACACTGCTGATGACAAGTGGGGTGCAATCATCGGTGAAGGCGAACTCCAAGGTACTACCAGCCAGTTCGTTGATGGAAAGATTGAGATTGAGATTATGCGCGAACTCGTTCCCGCCGAGAAGGGTTGGAGCGAGGAGCAGATTGGTCTCGGCTTCGATATCCAACAGAACTGGAGCTCTGTAGGCGTTCTTCCGTTGGTTAGTCCGACAGAGGACAACCCCTACGGCTACACAGCTAAGTTAGTCGTTAAGATTGACAAATAATAAGTTTCCGGAACGTAGTCAATTTTGACAAACAACACAAATTAAGCTTAATCAATGTTGATTGAAGGTATCGGTGTGGTGGCACACCGTGCACCGCACCGGTACCGTTTTTTATATCTTATCGTTATGAGAAAATTATTCCCCATAGCAATCATGGCTTTGCTGCTTGCAGCATGCAACGGCAATAATGAACCTGAACCCAAAGGTACAAAAATCGTGTTCACCGAATCGGATTCTATCATTGCGAATCCGGAGCGTGGACTTTTCTCACAATCCTATTTTGTTTCTTCCGATCTGAATGCGCATTGCAATGCTTCCGTTATGGGGAGTCTGCGCAAAGGGGCGAACAAAATGACACTTTATCTGCACTCCTACTATCTGACGGATTATATGGAGAGCGATATCCCCCAAGAGTTCTTGGACCGCTTGGAGTATAACATGAATCAACTACGCGAAGGCGGCGCTAAAGTCGTACTTCGTTTCTCATATAAGAGCAGCATGGATACCAAGGATAAACCATGGAATGCAGCCCCTGAATGGATACACCGCCATATTGATCAGATTACTCCTTATCTTCAGGAGAATGCTGATATCATTCTTTGCGTACAATGCGGTTTCTTGGGCTCTTGGGGCGAGTGGTACTACACCGATTCCGGCTATAAGATGAATCCTACCAGAGATGCGGACTTTGAGATGCGCTGGGAAGTGCTGGAACACATGTTGCGTGCCGCACCTGAATCGCGCCAAGTGGGACTGCGTATTCCCGCCTATAAAATGCGTTATCTGAAGATGCGCGGGGATTCGTTGTCATCTCCATTGACGGCTGCTGAGGCGTACAAAAACACTAATAAGGCGCGTATCTGCGGACATAATGACTGCTTCGTTTCATCGGCTTCTGACGTAGGAACATATAACAAGGATAGCGAACGTGCATTCTGGGCAGAGGATACCAAATATACAATGATGGGTGGAGAGACTTGCGAGAAGTGCAGTTATTCCAACGGAAAACATGCTCTTTCGGAAATGGCTAAATACCACTGGACCTATTTGAACCGCGACTACCGTGAGTCGGTTACCGGCATGTGGCGCACCGATGGTACAATGGATACCATCCTTCATCGCCTCGGCTACCGCTTTGTTCTGGATAGAGCGTACATCACTCCCCAGCCGAAAGTGGGAAGCGAATTTGAGGCGAACTTCGTATTACGCAATGTTGGCTTTGCTGCTCCGGTGAACAAGCGTGATCTTGAAATGATCTTTGTAAACGTCTCCACCGGCGAGAAATTTATATTCCCGCAGAGCGAAGATCCACGTTTCTGGTTGCCGGGTGAGCATAAGTTCGTGCTTACTTGCACACTCAAGGACATGACTCCGGGACAATACAAGTGGTATCTGAATCTGCCCGACCCGTACGAGTCGCTGCATAATGATCCGCGCTACTCGATTCGTCTGGCAAACGAGAACGTCTGGGACGAGAAGACCGGATACAACTACCTGACTACGGTTACGGTGGAGTAATAGGCCGATTAGGATGATAAAGAGGATAGCAAATATTGCATTGCTGCTGTCAGTCGCGATGACCGTGATGGCACAGGACGATGAATTGTGGTGGGGTGTATCCGTCGGCTTGGGGCATGAACAGCCGTTTACCAACCAGCCACTGTTTGACCTCAACACAGAGGATGCCAACAATCAGTTGGCGCCGCTGTTCCTGTCTTCAGAAGGCTACTATATATGGTCAGAACAGCCGTTTAACTTCACTACCAGGAACGGTCATCTGCGTCCGTCTATACCCTTGGCACCTATCCGTGTAGGCAAGAACCTGCGCGATGCGTACCTTGGCGCACAAGCAAGGTACTTTCCGTTCAATGGACTACTGCCCGATACACTGCTATTCGTTCGTCCGCAGTACAATACGTGGATTGAACTGATGTACGACCAGAACCAAGAGGCTATCCTCAAGTACGCTCATGCCGTGGTTGACAACGGGTTTCCGCCGGGTGTGCTGATGATTGACGACAACTGGCAGCGCTACTACGGTGACTTCCACTTCAAGGCAGAGCAATTCCCTGACGCAAAGGCGATGATCGACGAACTTCACCAATTGGGCTTCAAAGTCATGGTGTGGGTTTGTCCGTTCGTCAGTCCTGATACGCCGGAGTACCGCGACCTCGCCGCCAGCGACTACCTGCTCAAGAACCGCGACAGCAACACGGCAGCGATCCTTGACTGGTGGAACGGTCACTCTGCTTGTTACGACCTAACGAACCCCAAGGCAGCGGAGCACTTGGTCAGTCTGCTCAAACAGGCGCAGGCGGAGTACGGCATTGACGGGTTCAAGTTCGATGCCGGTGACAACAGTTGCTACGCCTCAGTCCAACTCCGGGCATTCGATGCGAATGCCACGAATGTGGATCACACCGCCTCGTGGGCGAAGATCGGGTTGCAGTTCCCCTTCAATGAGTACCGCGCCTGCTGGAAGATGGGAGGTCTGCCGCTTGTACAGCGTTTGGGCGACAAAGACTACAGTTGGGAAGCCGTACAGCAACTCATCCCGCAGATGTGCGTGGCAGGCTTATTAGGTTACGCCTACGCTTGCCCGGATATGATCGGCGGCGGGCAATATACAGCGTTCCTTCACGTCAATTCCGACGAGTTCAATGAGGCACTGATTGTCCGTTCGGCGCAGGTACATGCCCTGATGCCGATGATGCAGTTCTCTGTTGCGCCGTGGCGTATTCTTTCGCCGGAGAACCTCGCCATCGTACAACGAATGGCAAAGTTGCACACAGATTTCGCGCCGTACATCATGCAATATGCGCATAAAGCAGCCGAAACCGGCGAACCGATCGTACGATTGATGGAGTACCAGTTTCCGCATCAAGGCTTGGCTGAGGTGAAAGACCAGTTTATGTTGGGCGATAAGTATCTGGTTGCACCAGTGGTTGATGACCGTCTTGAGCGCGATGTTATCCTACCTGTCGGTGTTTGGCGCGATGAGCGTGGTAAGAAGTACAAAGGCGGACAAAAATATCGCATTGAAGTGCCGTTGGAGCGATTACCTTACTTTGAGTTGATCAAGTAGTCTCATTGGCGTTGACTGTCGGTTGACCGTCGGTTGACTGTCGGGGCGACAGTGAAATTGGAACAGAATTTTATCAACTACTGAACAGAATTTTATCAAAACGTATTCTATAATAAAAAACGTAATCTATAATAATATACGCAATATGAAAGACAAACTTTGGTTAGTATTTATCCTCATCACCGTGGTGACATGGGGTGTGTGGGGAGCATTCTCGGACTTGCAGATGGATCGCGCAGGGATTCCTGAGACCGTAGTGTATATCCTTTGGGCACTGACGATGGTGCCATGTGCTATTGTGGCTCTGGTAATAAACAAGGGCAAGTTCCTACATGACTGGAAGTCAGCGTTGCTTGGCTGTACGGTGGGATTGCTTGGCGCAGGCGGACAATTGGTGCTGTTCAAGGCTTTGTCTATCGGACCGGCGTATATTATCTTCCCGTTTATCTCGATGTCGCCAGTGATTGTTATCACTCTGGCGGCTGTATTCCTGAAAGAAAAAGCCACGAAGTGGCAGATTGCCGGTATTATTGTGGCGTTGGCAGCTATCTTGCTGCTGTCAATCCAGACGGGCGGCGATGACAGTCCTGTAAGCGGCTGGCTGTGGATAGTGCTGGCTGTGCTAGTGTTGTTTGCTTGGGGTATTCAAGGTTTCTTTATGAAGTTTGCGAACAACTCGATGGATGCCGAGTCAATCTTTTGTTGGATGGCACTCAGCGGTTTGGTGCTTATACCTGTAGCATGGTTCATGAGCCCGGATGCCGCTGCATTCTTTGCCGGCGAAGAGGTATTGGGCAAGAGCCTAGGCTGCTTTGGAATACAGATACTGAACTCTATCGGTGCACTGACACTGGTATATGCTTACCGCTACGGCAAGGCGGTTATTGTATCGCCGATGGAAGGTCTGTCGCCGATGGTGACGGTGCTGCTTTCGCTGATCATCCTGAGCGTTATCCCTACCCCGCTGCAGATTGCAGGTATATGCTGCGCTGCGTTCGCTATGTACGCGCTGTCGAAGTAAGGGTAAGTTGTTAAGCCGTTAAACTGTTATGATGTTAAACCGTTAAAATTTTATGCATATGAAAAAGTCTTTACTAATTATCGCTGCTTTGTTTGCAGCAATCGCTATCAATGCTAAGGATTTGGTCATTGATTTGAGCAAATATTCCGAAACCGACGGTGCTGTTGCAGCATTGGAAGACAATGAACTCAAAGTCAACTATGATTTGGGCGCATGGGGAGCCGGCGGAGTGATTTATGCACTCGATGATTTGGATGTAACGGAACTTGCTTTTGACTACAAGAGTGACGGTTTGATTGAATCGTGGGTTTCGTTTATCGTGTATCTGGAAGACAGCGAAGGCGGTCAATGGTATAGTAATGCAGCCGACCTGAGTATCTCGTCGTGGAATGCAGAATGGGAAAGCAAGAACTTTATGCCGACAGACATATTGTGGGAAAGCAGTACTGCAGAAGCTCCTGTCAAGCCGTTCAAGGCACTTGGTTTCCTCGCTAATCCGTCTGTAGAAACGCAAGGCGCATTCTTCCTCCGTAACGTCAAGTTGACTGTTCTTGAAGACGAGACGGCTCTTGGGCAAGTGAATGCTGACAGCAAAGTGACTAAGGTTGTTCGTGACGGACAAGTATTCTTTGTTCGTGACGGCAAGACGTTCAATGCTCTGGGTGCAGAGGTAAAGTAAGCATTACCCATATCATGATACCGACATGTCGTGACACCGATATGTCGGTATTATGATAGAAAACGGAATATATATGGGAAACATCAAATCGCAAATTATCCTTGCTTGTCTGCTCATCGTCAGCATGACTGCCGGTGCAGTCAAGAAACAGCAACCGCTTGTGTATTACGGCGACACACTGGAGTGGAACAAAGACTGGCAACGCAGCCAATGCGGCACACTGGACATTGAGGCAAATATAATTGAAGTATCCGGCATTGCATGCTCGCGCGTTACGCCCGGGTATATTTGGATGCAGAGTGATGAAACCGCCAAGTATATAATCGCCACCGACGAAGAAGGTGCAAATCGTGCATGCAAACTAAAAATGTCGAAGACTATCCGCTGGGACTGGGAAGACATGTCCGGCGGCGTGTACGAGGGCAAGAACTACCTGTTCATCGGAGCGTTCGGTGACAACGAAGAGACAGACGGCAGTTACAGCATCGTTTGGTTTGAGGAGCCGGCTATTGATCCGATAAATACACCGGAGATTACAATCACCCCGAATCAGATCAAATACGTCTATCCGGATGGCAAGAAACACAACGCCGAAGCACTGATGTACGACAACCGAGAGCAGATACTGTACGTTATCACCAAGGTGTATTACAACGTGTGTCAGGTATTCAGTCTGCCTTTCCGTCTGGACTACGGCGATGAGACGCAGACCCTGACCTACGAATGTGATCTTGGCTTGCGTTCCGACCTCGGCGAGAGTAGCAATAACCGACCGTGGAAAGGATTTCATCTTGTGACCGGTGCAGACATTTCGCCTGACGGCAAGTATATCCTCATCAAGAACCACAATAACATCCAAGCTCCATGGACGTGGACCTTACTCTTCAAGCGTGAAGACGGCGAGAGTGTTGCAGAAACGCTGAGGCGTGAGAAACATCCAGCTCCGCTGGCTTGTTACGTTTATGAATGGCAAGGAGAGGCAATCTGCTGGCTGGATAACAATACATTCTACACCACGAGTGATGCCGATGACGGAAACCCTCCTATCTTCAAGTACACACGTAAAGTGCCCGAGGATGTTGAGAATGTTCAGACTGACAGCCAAGAAACCATAGAGAAACACATCGTATTGATTAACGATGCGATGTACATCCGCAGCTTTGACGGTCACCTATATACCGTTGACGGCAGAAGGGTGCAATAGGTAAGTAAGAGTTAAGAGATAAGAGATAAGAGTTACTGGGCTTTTGAATGTTGCTTCTCTTCCTTCTCCATCTTAGAGAGACGATGGCGGAAGAAGATGTTGACAATCATGATGGTTACAGTGCCTAATATCGCCTCGGCAAACATCCCGAAACCACATAAGCCACCAATAGCCGCAGCACACCACACGGTTGCTGCGGTTGTTAGTCCTTTGACTGTATCGCCGTTCTTGAAGATAATACCGGCGCCCAAGAAACCTATACCCGATACGACCTGCGCAATGACACGGGAGTTGTCACCACCGAAGATGGTGGGTGACATGAGCACGTACAGGGTAGTGCCGATGGCAATAAGGGTGATGGTTCGTGTACCGACTACCTTGCCATGAAATTCGCGTTCTATACCTATCAGGTAGCCTAAGATAAAGGCTATTCCGATCTTTGAGATAACACCTACCCAATCGGTGTTGATGAAGTTCTGGATGATTTCGTTCATGGTTAATTTGATTTATTGGAGTAAGGAATAAGGAGTAAAGACTTAAATGTTTCTGTGGCTGACATTCATCTTCCTAAGCGAATTTATTATTCGCCCCAGTCGGCACGATCGAGTTGGCGGAACTGGATGGCTTGGAGCAGCTGGGAGGTATTAAGCGTATTGGTGAGCGGCAGATCGGGATGCGTTGCGGCATCGAGGTCAGCGATGGTACGAGCGACTTTTAGGATGCGGTCGTAGGCACGTGCCGACAAGCCGTACATGTTCATTGCCACGCGCAAATGTTGCTCCGCCTGCTCGTCGGGCTGACAGTACAAACGCACCATGCTTGGCGTCATCTGTGCATTGCAGTGGATGGTTGTGCCACGGAAACGCTCGGTTTGGATGTCACGCGCTTTGCGTACGCGCTCACGGATAACGGCTGACGGTTCGCCATCGGCTTTCTGGCGCAGGTCATCGTAACCGACTGCGTCAATGTGGCACTGGATGTCGATTCGATCCAGTAGTGGACCGCTGATGCGGCTCATGTAGCGATGACGTTGTGCCGGAGTGCATGTACACGGGTGCTTGAGGTCGCCGTAATGCCCGCAGGGACAAGGGTTCATGGCAGCCACCAACATGAAGTGGGCAGGGTAATCGACCGAGAGTTTGTTACGCGCTACGGTAATATGTCCGTCTTCGAGGGGTTGACGGAGCACTTCAAGAGCTGTGCGCTTGAACTCAGCCAACTCGTCGAGGAAGAGCACCCCGTTGTGGGCAAGGCTGACCTCGCCGGGCTGCGGGTTGTTGCCGCCGCCCACGAGAGTGACATCGGTGATGGTGTGGTGCGGTGAGCGGAAAGGACGCTGGACGATAAGGGATGTGAGACCGCTGTCGCTGTGGGAAGTGAGACCGCTATCGCTGTGAGAAGTGGGACCGCTATCGCTGTGAGAAGTGGGATTGATACGCTGTTGGACTGTCTTGCGCAGTTTGCCGGAAACGGAGTATATCTTGGTCGTCTCAAGGGCTTCGCTCAGAGTCATTGCGGGAAGGATGGTAGGAATACGTTTCGCCATCATCGACTTGCCTGCACCCGGAGGCCCGATCATAATGATGTTATGTCCGCCTGCGGCGGCAATTTCGATAGCACGGCGTACCTCTTGTTGTCCGCGCACCTCGGCAAAGTCCATATCTGTGGGGAAGGCGTAGGTGCTGAGTAGCTGATCGACATCCACGTGGGTTGGCTGAGCGGGTTGTGTGCCGTTCAGAAATCCGATTACATCCGTCAGGCACTCAAATCCATAGACCTCAATGCCATCCACCACAGCGGCTTCGTTGGCGTTCTCGGCGGGAAGAATGACACCCCGGAATCCGTTGTTCTTGGCAGCCAAAGCGATCGGCAGACAGCCGTGTACGGGACGAAGATGCCCGTCAAGGGATAGTTCGCCTAAGATAAGGAACTCAGAGAGAAGACGACTCTGCACCTGTTCGGTGGCAGCGAGTTGTCCGATAGCGAGTGTCAAGTCAAACGCCGCACCTTCCTTCTTGAGGTCGGCAGGTGACATATTGATGGTATATTGTCGTTGCGGCTGACGAATGCCGGAAACCTGAATGGCAGACTGAATACGCTCATGCCCTTCCTTAACGGCTGTGTCCGGCAAACCGACCAAAGTGAAATCGTACCCCGGAGTGGCGTGCACTTCCACGGTAACGATGACGGCATCAATGCCGACGGATGCAGCGGAATAGGTGTTAATCAGCATAAGCCTTGACGATGTGGGTTACGAGGTGATGACGAACTATATCCTGTTGGTTGAACTGCACGATCTGAATACCCTTGATGTCTTGCAGACGAGCCATAGCGTCACTCAGTCCCGAGCGTTGTGAGGTCGGCAGATCAATCTGCGTGAGGTCGCCGGTGACAATCATCTTGCTGCCCAAGCCCATTCGGGTAAGGAACATCTTGAGTTGCAGAACCGTAGCGTTTTGCGCCTCATCGAGGATAACCACGGCATCAGAGAGGGTACGTCCGCGCATAAAGGCAAGCGGTGCAATCTGAATCGTGCCGCGCTCCATATACTCTTGGAGTTTGGTGGCAGGGAGCATATCTTGCAAGGCATCGTAGAGCGGTTGCAGATAGGGGTCAATCTTCTCTTTCATGTCACCCGGGAGGAAACCGAGTTTCTCGCCAGCCTCTACAGCCGGGCGGGAGAGAATGATGCGTCTAACCTCTTTGTTCTTGAGCGCACGCACGGCAAGAGCGATGGCGGTATAGGTCTTACCCGAACCAGCTGGACCAACAGCGAAGAGCAGATCGTTAGTTTGGAAGCCTTCGACGAGTTTGCGCTGGTTAACCGAACGGGCGAGGATAGGTTTGCCGCCAACACCGTGGAGAATAAGGTGTTCTTGAGTTGCGGCTTCCGGCGAAGAGCCGTGAATGAGGTCAAGGATAGTTGCTTCGTTGAGCGAGCCGCGGCGCAGACATACCTCTTCACAACGCTCAACGATAGCCTCAAAGCGTTTGATAGCGTCTTCTGAACCGGTGACTTTGAGTTTGTACCCTCGCGCCACGACGCGCACACCCGGATGCTGGTTACACAGGCAGAGGATGTTCGCATTATTTACGCCGTAGAATGCGGCGGTATCAATGGCTTCATTCAGAGTGATAACTGATTCCATGAGGGCATATGATCTAAAAAGGTTATTTGTTTATCGCTGTTTATATGTGCTACGACTGTTTGTTTGCCGTTGGCGAGGATGAGGTACGGGGCGTGGACTGTTGTGTTATACACCGCTGCCTGATCGAGCACCTCGGCTGTGAGGGCAACATGTTCGGCTTTGAACTCAAGGAGCATCAGCGGTTGCAGCGACTTGGAATAGACGACAGCATCGCAGCGTTTCTCCACGCCATTGCCCACGGCAATCGGCACTTCTACGCCGATGAGCGACTGCGGGTAACCGAATTGTTCTACCAGTTGGCGCAAGAATGCCTGCCGGATTCTTTCCTCCGGTTTGGCTGCTACATACTTGCGCCTGAACGGGCAGAACAATTGCTCCATATTGTTTATTTCAAATAGTTGTCTTTCAAAGAGCAAGTACGGTTGAGCACGAGATGCTCGGCTGTGGTGTCAGGGTCAACGACGAAGTAACCTTGCTTGAGCAGCTGATAGTGGTTCTCTTGCTCTACGCCATCAACGAAGACAGGCGCGTGCAGTTCGCTACGGAGTGAACCTTCAACCTTGATATTCTTGACGATCAGGCTTTCGGGGTTGAGCAGATCGCGGAAGTCACCTTCCTCTGCACTCGGGTTCTCGCAGGCGAACAGACGGTCGTAAAGACGTACCTCGGCATCAAGAGCGGAGTTGCATTCTACCCAGTTGATGGTAGCTTTCGTCTTGCGGTTGCCGCCTTCCGTGCCCGACTTGCTGTTCGGGTCGTAGGTAGC
Source organism: Paludibacteraceae bacterium (assembly GCA_905233935.1). Lineage (GTDB taxonomy): Bacteria > Bacteroidota > Bacteroidia > Bacteroidales > Paludibacteraceae > Colicola. Next base: position 17,140 of record CAJOFU010000026.1, on the reverse strand, counting down.
ATAAACGGTCGTAATGTTGCCTTCGGCATCCTTGTCGCAGCCGGTAGCTTGGATGATATACGAGGCTTTGAGTCGAACCTCGCGACCGCCCGGGCTGAGGCGGAAGAACTTGTTGTCCGCCTGCTCAAGGAAGTCGCCGCGCTCGATGAAGAGCTCGCGACCGAAGCGTACTTCACGTGTGCCCAGTTCCTCGTGCCCGTCGATGTTCTCGGCGATGATCGTCTCGCCCTCGCCCTCGTAGTTGGTAATGACGAGTTTGACAGGATCGAAGATGGCGCATACACGCGGAGCAGTCTCTTTGAGGTCTTCGCGGATAGTGTGTTCAAGCAGACCGACATCGATCATGCCTTCGACCTTGGTGTAGCCTATCTTGTCCATGAACTCGCGGATAGATGAAGCGGTGTAACCACGTCGACGCAGACCGCAGACGGTCGGCATGCGCGGATCATCCCAACCTGCAACCAGACCTTCCTTGACGAGTTGGAGCATCTTACGCTTGGACATCACGGTGTAGGTGATGTTCAGGCGGTTGAACTCATATTGATGCGGACGGTAGTCTGGTCCGTAGGGTGACAAGCCTGCGAAGTTCTCACCGGCGAACTGATCGATAAAATAGTCGTAGAGCGGACGATGCACAACGAACTCAAGTGTACAGATCGAGTGCGTCACGCCCTCGAAGTAATCACTCTGACCGTGGGCGAAGTCGTACATCGGATAAACGTTCCACTTGCGTCCGGTGCGGTGATGCGGGTGCGAGGTGATGATGCGGTACATGATCGGGTCGCGGAAGTGCATGTTCGGGTTAGCCATATCGATCTTGGCACGCAGCACCATCTTGCCTTCCTCAATCTCGCCGTTCTGCATAGCCTGGAAGAGACGCAGGTTCTCCTCTACGGGTCGGTCACGGAAAGGCGATGCTACACCGGCTTCGGTCGGTGTACCTTTCTGCTCGGCGATCTGCTCGGCAGTCTGCTCATCGACATAGGCTTTGCCCTCGCGGATGAAACGGATAGCGAGGTCGTAGAGCTGGTCGAAGTAATCCGAGGCGTAGTAGATTTGTCCCCACTTGAAGCCCAACCAGCGTATATCACGCTCGATAGAGTCCACGTATTCGGTATCCTCTTTGGCAGGGTTGGTGTCGTCAAAACGAAGGTTGCAAACGCCGTTATACTTCTCGGCGATGCCGAAATCCATGCAGATAGCCTTGACGTGCCCGATATGCAGGTAGCCGTTCGGCTCGGGCGGGAAACGTGTCTGAATACGTCCGTCGTTCTTACCTTCTGCCAAATCGTTCTCAACGATCTGTTCAATAAAATTCAAGCTGCGTTCTTCCATATTTTTGTTTGTTTAAATTCCGGTAAAAGTATGATAATGCACCGACAATGGATCGATAATGCCCCGATAATGCCCCGATTCAGTCGTACGTTTTTACTACATTGTTCCGCGAATCACTCCGCGCGGCGAGGAGGTAATGAAATCCACTATTGCGTCACGTTCGGGCGACTGCGGCAGAGTGTCGTTGATCTGCTGCAGAGCCTGCGAGACGTTCAGACCGGACATATAGATGAGCCGGTATGTGTCCTGGATAGCGGCTATCTGCTCGCGCGTGAAGCCACGGCGGTTCAGTCCGACGCTGTTGATACCACAGAACGAAACGGGTTCGCGTGCCGCAATGACGTAGGGAGGTATATCTTTGTTGACCTTCGTGCCGCCCTGCGTCATCGAGTGAGCACCCACATGCGTGAACTGATGCACGAGCGAGCCGCCGCCGAAGATGGCGTAGTCATCGACGACTACCTCACCAGCCAACTGGGTGCAGTTGGACATAATGATGTGATCGTGCAGCAGACAGTCGTGCGCCACATGGGAGTATGCCATGATTAGGCAGTGGTTGCCCACAATGGTTTTGCCTTTGGAGGCAGTGCCGCGATGAATGGTTGCACATTCGCGGATGACCGTATTGTTACCGATTATAGCGAGCGTTTCTTCGCCGCGAAACTTCAAGTCTTGCGGGATAGCGCCAACCACAGCCGAGGGGAAGACCGTACAATCCTCGCCTAAACGTGCGCCGTACAGGACAGAGGCGTTTGCCATGATCTTGGTGCGCGCACCGATGACAACGTTGGCTTCGATATATGCGAAAGGCCCGATTTCTGCTGTCGGATCAATGACGGCTGAGGGGTCAACACAGGCTAAAGGGTGAATCATATTATTTATGATTTAAAATTTCAAATTTATGATTTAATATTTACAGTTGCTTGGGGTAGATCTTGTTGCGGAGTTGGCGGGCACAGGAGGTGTTGAATGTGTGTCCGGGTTTCTCGGCAATGATGCGCGCCTGCAAGCGGCAACCTATCAGCGAAAGATCACCGATGATGTCAAGCAGTTTGTGGCGAGCGGGTTCGTTGTGGAAGTGAATCGGCGAGAGGTAACCGAGCTTGGTGGCATCCAAACGAGGTTGCCCAAGTTTGTCGGTCAGATAGTCCAGCCCCTCTTGTGACATCGGTGTTTCGTAGATGACGAGTGCATTCTTGAGATCACCGCCTTTGATGAGTCCCGCACGCAACAACGGCTCAATCTCACGAACGAAACAGAACGTACGGGCAGCGGCAATCTCTTTAGGGTAATCGCTGAGGTTGGCGAGTTCGGCACGTTGCGATTGCAACAGTTGCGAGGGGTAACTGACATGCACCTCGACCTGATAGCTGTCGCTTGGCAGCAGTTGCAAGCGGTTGCCGTGCTCGGAGATATATTCTATCGGTTCAGTCACCTTATACACTTCGGCTTCGGCTTGCTGCTCGATGATACCGACTTCGTTGATGGCTTTGATGTAGGGCATCGCACTACCGTCCAAGATCGGCAGTTCTGCGCCATCGACCGTGATCAGGCAGTTGTCAATGCCCATGGCATAGAGGGCAGATAATGCGTGCTCCACAGTGGAGATACGCCAACTGCCATGCTCAAGCACCGTGCCACGTTCGGTAGCCGATACGTAATCGGCATAAGCGTGGTGCGTGGGTTGGTCGGGCAGGTCGCTACGGCACAAACGAATACCGTAGTTCTCCGCAGCCGGCGCAAACGTGGCGTGGAGATAGATGCCTGTATGTAAACCTTTGCCTTCCACAGAGAAGGGGCGGGCTAATGTATGCTGTTTCATTTGTCGCGAGTGAGTTGGTTGAGTTGGCGCTGCATCTCCGGCAGGTTCTTGAACACCACGGACGAACGCCGCCAGTTCATTGCGTCAATAGCCGGCGAGCCTTGATACTGCCCGGCTTGACGGATGGAACTTGCTACGCCTGTTTGTGCACCGCAGACCACATTGTCCGCTACCGTCAGGCGGTTGGCTACGCCTACCTGCCCGGCAAGAATACAATGTTTGCCTACGGTTGTCGAACCTGCGATGCCTACCTGAGCACAGAGGAACGTTGAGTCGCCGACCTGCACGTTGTGTGCCACTTGCACGAGGTTGTCGATCTTGGCGTTTTTCTTGACGCGCGTCTCGCCCATCATAGCGCGGTCGATAGTCGTGTTCGCACCTATCTCTACGTCATCTTCGATAACCACTGTGCCTATCTGCGGAATCTTGCGATTCACGCCTTCGGCATCCGGCTCAAAGCCGAAACCGTCCGCGCCGATGACGCAGCCGGAGTGGATGATACAATCCCTGCCGATGGTGCAGTGGTCGTAGATCTTCACGCCGGAGTAGATGATCGTGTTGTCGGCAATCCGGGTGTAGTCGCCGATGTAGGTCTGCGGGTAGATCTGTACACCTTTGCCTATCTTTACGCCTTTGCCTATATATGCAAACGCACCGACGTACGCATCTTCGGGGATTGTGACGCCCTCGGCAACGAACGACGGCTGCTCTATGCCCTGCTTGCGCGGACGCAGGCACTCCGCCACGCCTTGCAGCAGTTGCCCCATTGCTTGACGTGCGTTGGGCACGAGGATGAGCGTGGCAGCCGTATTGAGCGAGGGATCGTACAAGTCGCGCGTCAGCAGCACAACCGACGCTTCGGTGCTTGCCA
>CAJOFU010000026.1:0-13092 GCA_905233935.1 Paludibacteraceae bacterium | reverse complement strand
GACGTAGGACAACGTGCCTGCTACACCCTGCTCTATCGGGCTGACATCATGAATCTGCACGTCAAGCGAACCGATGATCTCGCCAGATACGAAGGCTGCTATTTGTTGGGCGGTGAATTGCATATGATTAGAGATAATAGAACAAGTATAACTTCTGTGGCTTGTAGGTGAGCGTCTGCAGATTGAGCATATCCGACGCTTCGGCTATGTTGCGCACTGTGCCGTCGTTGTAGAGGATGTCTATGCTGTCGTCCTTTTCGCTGTAGGTGTTCGAGGTGGATATATGCTCCTCGAAGAAATATTCCGCCTCGCTGCGCGAAATACCGAAGCGTGTGGCGTATTGCTGTTGCAGTTGTTCGCGTTCCTGAAGACTGAGCGGCTGTTGCAAGAGTCTGCCTTTGAACAGCCGACGGTTGACGAACGCTTCCGCCAGCAGCCGCAACGTGGTGTCCGGATGTGTCTGCCAGGCTTTGATGGCGGACAGGATATCCGAGTCGTCGAGCAGGGCGTATTGGTTGAGGGCGTAACTGTCATGCGCGAACATCTCGCCCGTGATATGCTGATACAAGAAGTAATGCAACGCCGGTGCGCAGAACAGCTCCACACCTTGGTGCGCTCATCGGCATGGTGAAGATGCATTTCGTCGTCGGCTATTCGTTCTATTTTGTGCTGGGCTGGTACATCAGCCGGCGTGCGATAAGGAATTTCTCAACCGAGTAGATGCCTTTCGCCTCAATCACCAGATGGTCATCCACGACGTTGAGCATCTTTATCAGTCGCGCCGAAGCCACACTGCCTTCCGTCACGCCCGTAAAGAACGAGTCGCGGCAGAGGTAATCCATCCGATCCATATCGAACTGCGAGGATATCAACTGGTGCAGAAAGTGTTTGGGATACTTGTTGCGGAAGATAGCGATAGCTGTGTCCAGCGCGCCGTTCATCTCGCGGTTGATGGCTTCCATCATCAGCAGCGACACTTCTTCGTGGGTTATACCCTCGATGAGTGTGTGCTCCATCACGTGCGAGAACGGCGCGTGACCGAGGTCGTGAAGCAGGATGGCGACCATAGCACCATCGGCTTCCGCCTGCGATATTTCGATGCCTTTCTGACGCAGCGAAGCGATGGCGTCGCTCATTAGATGCATTGCACCGATGGAGTGCAGAAAGCGGCTGTGCTGTGCGCCCGGATAAACGACATACGACAACCCAAGCTGTCGTATGCGGTTCAGACGTTGCACGTAAGGATGCTGCAATACGTCGTAAATAAACTCATTCGGTATAGAGATAAACCCGAATACCGGATCGTTGATGATCTTCCTCTTATTAGCCATTCTCAATTGTCAATAATTCCAATTGTCAATCAATCATCAATTGTCAATCGTTCAATCGTCAATTAGCCGAGATACGTGCGTAGCACTTTGCTGCGCGAGTTCTGCGCAAGGTTGTGCAGGGCTTTTTCCTTAATCTGGCGCACGCGCTCACGTGTCAGACCTTCCTCTACGCCTATCTCCTCCAAGGTTTTCTCCTGTATGCCTGTACCGACGCCGAAGAACTTACGGATGATCCGTTGTTCGCGGTCGCTGAGGGTAGCCAATGCGCGATCGATCTCCTGGGTAAGAGACTCGCTGATCAGCCCGCGGTCGGCGCGTGGAGAGTCCTGGTTCTCCATCACGTCAATCAGGCTGTTATCCTCGCCATCGACGAACGGCGCATCCATGCTGACGTGTCGTCCCTGCATACGCAGCACCTCGGCAATCTTGTCGATAGGCATTTCCAGTTCTTCCGCCAACTCCTCGGCTGAGGGACGGCGCTCAAACTCCTGCTCAAAGCGCGAGTAGGCTTTCTGAATCTTGTTGAGCGAACCTACTTGGTTCAGCGGCAGACGTACGATACGAGCCTGCTCGGCGAGTGCCTGCAGGATCGACTGACGAATCCACCAAACGGCATAGGAGATAAACTTGAAACCACGTGTCTCATCGAACTTCTCGGCGGCTTTGATCAGTCCGACGTTTCCTTCGTTGATAAGGTCTGGTAGGCTTAATCCTTGGTTCTGATATTGTTTTGCCACCGAAACGACGAATCGCAGGTTGGCGTTCACCAGCCGCTCTCTTGCTGCCATGTCGCCGTTGCGGATCTTCCCCGCCAGTTCGACTTCTTCCTCTACGGAAATCAGGTCTTCGCGACCGATCTCTTGCAGGAACTTGTCAAGCGACTGCGACTCACGGTTGGTGATGGATTTGGTAATTTTTAATTGACGCATATATCTTTTTACAATATTCTTTGTATGACCGGGATTTCTTCGTAATCCCATGGCTGCTTGCAAGCAATCAGCCCAAACAATCTGCCCGCTTTGGTCTTACAAGCGAGCTTGACGCCCAAACCGCTCCGATTGTTTGTGATTCGGTCGGGATTCGAACCCGAGACCCACAGCTTAGAAGGCTGTTGCTCTATCCAACTGAGCTACCGAACCCCTGAATTAGAGAAGATTTTCAACCAGCGGTTGCAATCTCGGCTTCGGCGTGTAACCTACGTTGCGGTTAACCAGTTCGCCGTTTCTGAAGAACAGAACTGTCGGGATGTTCATCACGCCGAATGCCTCGCAGGTCTCCGGATTCTCATCCACATTCAGCTTGCCGATGATTGCCCTACCCTCGTAGTCGGCAGCCAGTTCGTCGATAACGGGATGCATCATTTTGCACGGTCCGCACCACGGCGCCCAGCAATCAACCACTACAGGTTTGCCTTCAGCCAGCAAACTCTTCAAATTCGCATCAGTAATTTCACGTACCATATCTTTGCAGTTTTAATTATCGGATTATAATATTCGGCATATTCACCTTAAAAATAGTAACAAAAATCGTGCCCAAGAGCATATATTGCCCGAAAAACGAGCATATCGTCAACTGCTCATGTCAAATGCACCCTATTCGTACTCCGTTGTGTCAGTTATGCCGGCTTCGCGGAGTGCCTGCTGACGTTCCTGACAGGTGCCACACTTGCCGCAATGTTTCTCGCCGCCTTTGTAACAACTCCACGTCTTGGCGTAATCGATGCCGAGTTGTTTGCCGCGGCGGGCGATGTCGGTCTTCGTCCAATGGGTGTAGGGTGTGAACAACTCCACGCCGTTGTACGTACCCTCGCGTACAGCGCCTGCCATAGCGTTCACAAAGTCCGGACGGCAGTCGGGGTAGATAGCATGATCGCCGCTGTGGTTAGCCATGAGGATGCGGCTCAGTCCGCGATCTTCAGCCAAGCCGGCTGCCACAGAGAGCATGATCCCGTTGCGGAAAGGTACAACCGTCGAACGCATATTCACATCGTCGTATTTGCCTTCGGGGATGTCTGACGCTCCGGACAGCAGCGACGAGTGGAAGTACTGCTTGATGAACTCCAGCGGGATAATGATGTGCTCGATGCCCAGCTGCTCGCAATGGTAGGCTGCCATCGGCAACTCCTTGCGGTTGTGGTTGCTGCCGTAGTCAAAACTGAGCGCCACGGCGATGCGGTCGGCAAAGTCGTAAAGCATGGTTACCGAATCCATTCCGCCGGATAAAATGATTATACTGTCCTTCATTTGTGATTTGGGATTTGTGATTTGACATTTTTATTTGTCATTTGACATTCTCAGGGCAGTAGCGCATTGCTCACGCAGACGCTGTGCACGGAATTCCTGGTGGTCGGCATCGGCGTAGTTGGCAAACGGGTAGATACGTATGCCTCCACGCGGAGTGAACAGACCTGTCACCTCGATGTACTTCGGATTCATAAGTTTGATCAGATCCTTCATGATGATGTTCACGCAATCCTCGTGGAAGTCGCCGTGGTTGCGGAACGAGAACAAATAGAGTTTCAGTGACTTGCTCTCCACCATCCGTTCGCGCGGGATGTACGAGATAACGATCGTCGCATAGTCCGGCTGACCGGTCAGCGGACACAGGGTTGTGAACTCCGGACAATGGAACGTAACGAGGTACTCGTTGTCGGGGTGTTTGTTCACAAACGCTTCGAGGATCTCCGGAGCGTAGGTAGTCGGGATTGCGGCACGTTTGTTGCCGAGCAGGCTCACGCCTTGCAGTTCTTCTTGGGTACGCATAAAATTATTTACAATTTAGTCATTTACAATTTAATCATTTACTCTTTTGTCTTTCAGCGAAGCGGTCTTTACTCTTTGAGTGAAACGGTCTTTTCCCATGTCTTCCTTTGCGCCGGTGTCCGTCTGCGGGCTGCGCATACAAGCTGTTATCCGGAGCGTCGCCGAGTGCGGAGGGCAGCGTCAGACGCTGGATGTCTTTCTTCAGGAATCGCTCGATCTTCCCCCAGTAGCGCGCATCTTCGGGTGTGACGAGGGTGATAGCCTCGCCTTTGTTCTCGGCGCGCGCCGTACGGCCTATGCGGTGAACGTAGTCCTCTGCGTCGCGTGGCACGTCGAAATTGATCACCAGCGGTATGTCATCCACATCTATGCCTCGCGCCACGATGTCGGTGGCTACGAGCACATCGACTTTGTTGTTGCGGAAATCCAGCATCACCTCGTCCCTCTGTTTCTGCTCCAGGTCGCTGTGCATGGCGCGGGCGTTCAGCCCTTGGCGGCTGAGCAGAACGGTCAGTTCTTTCACGCGCTGTTTCTTGCCGGCAAACAGGATCACCTTGCTCAGACGCCGCTCTTTCAGCAGCCCTATGATGAACGGGATCTTCTGCGCCTCGTAGCAGCACAGTGCACGCTGGGCTATGCTCTCCGGCGGACGCGAGATAGCTATCTTCACCTCGGCAGGGTTGTGCATGATTTTCTTCGCCATACGGCGGATATTTTCCGGCATCGTGGCGGAGAACAGGATCGTCTGACGCTCCCCGGGCAACTGCTCCACGATCTTCATGATGTCGTCGTAGAATCCCATGTCGAGCATCCGGTCGGCTTCGTCGAGTATGAAGTACTTCACGCCCGAAAAGTCGATGTCGAGGATGTTCATGTGGCTCAAGAGCCGTCCCGGAGTGGCGATGACGATGTCTGCGCCGGTCTTCAGGCCGTTGGCTTGCGTCGAGAAATTCCCGCCGTCGTTGCCGCCATATACGGCTACCGACGAGAACGGCACATAGTAGCCGAATCCCTCCATCTGCTGGTCGATCTGCTGCGCCAGTTCGCGCGTGGGTGACATGATAATCGCATTGAGTTTGTTCGGGTCGTGGTTGTCGCACTGCAGGTTAGTCAGCAACGGCAAGATATACGCTGCCGTCTTGCCCGTGCCTGTCTGCGCACAACTGATCACATCCCTGCCCTCAAGGATGATAGGTATAGTCTGCTCCTGAACGGGTGTACACGTGTCGAAATGCATATCCCAAAGCGCATCCAGCACCTCGTCAGAAAGCGGTAGTTCGTCAAAATACATATCAATTCTGTTTTACATCATTGAACAAATCATCCATTACCACCTGTTGACAAATGCCGCCGGAATATATATCGGTCTTCATACCGTACGTACTCACCAACACGGGCACTACAGCATAACGCGTAGCGGTCTCGGCTACAAATACGCTTTGCCGGTTGCGTAATTTCAGATCTTCATCCTTGTCGATCACAACCTCTCCGGTGCTGTATTTCATTTCACACAGGTTGATGATCCTGTCTGCGCGCTCCAGCAGCAAGTCAATCTGTGCTCCCTCCGGACTCCGCTTGCTACGCCATGTATAGTATTCCACACCTATTCGGTCAATTCCTAACGCGCGCTTTATTTGAGGTATATGCAACATACATACGCGCTCAAAGCTCAATCCGCACCAGTTGTTGACTCGCGGCGTATTGATATGCGTACTCCAGAAATGATCTTCCGCAATCGGACGGGTGAGGAATGTGTTATAGAAGATAACAAACATATCCGTCAACTGATATAGTCCGTCGTTCTTCTTGATCTTGGCGTTCTTCACAAAATAATACCGGATAAAATCACACTTCACAAGGTTCGTCAGGTATTCCGAGAAGTGTCCGTTGTCCGTCATGGATGTACGTTTCAGTATCTCTTCGCGCGATATACCTTGCCGGTTAAGTGCCAAGGCACGAATAATCTCCATATATGGTGTAGGATCCTTGAACAAGGATTTGAACAACCGGTCATATTCGTTTGCCATGCTTGCATCACGACCGAAGAACAACCTGTCTATTGCCGAAGCAACGCTGTCCGTCGGCTTAATCAGCTCCAGATAGTAAGGAATACCGCCTAATACCATGTACATCTGCATGATTGACAGTCTGTCCCAATGCACTTGGCGGCTTTGTAACATCTGTTCCGTTTCTGACAAATTGAACGGATGAAGGTGCATCTCATGGGTAATCCTGTCATGCAATCCGCCGTGATTGTCTATGATGTTCTTGAGCATCCACGATGTAGCACTGCCGCATACTATCAGCATGATGTTCTTGTGATGTTGAGCCCAACTGTTCCAGAAATGTCCTAACGCTTTGACAAACCCCGCTTTAGGTGTATCAAAACATGGCAACTCGTCGATAAAGATAACGCAACGTTCATCGGCGTGCATATTCTTCTGCAGTATATCCTCCAGCAGAAAGAAGGCATCCATCCATCTGCCCGGTACACGCCCCGTATAGCCGATATTACGCAGCCCCTTGGTAAAGGCTGCTATCTGCTCGCTCTTGTCCCCGTCAATAACACCCGTAATATAAAATGCAAAGCGCGATTCGAAAAACTCGTTTATCAAGTATGTCTTACCAACTCTTCGGCGACCATATAACGCTACGAACTCAGCCTTCCCCGACTCGTAGTAATTTCGCAAATCCGCTAATTCCTGTTTCCTGCCGACCATAATTTCAGTGCATTTTTTGAAAAACGATGCAAAGGTACGAAAAAAAAATGATATATGCAAATATTTTCGGGCGAAAATTGCATTTTTTTGTCGATTTCCGCCCATTATACATCTATATGCGGGCGAAAGTTGCATTTTTTGTCGATTTCCGCCCGTTATACATCTATAAGCGGGCGAAAGTTGATGATTTTTGCCGATTTCCGCCCGCAATACACCATTTTTACAAATTCTTGCTGTTGAGCATAGCTGTGCAGCCCTGGAGCAAGTCGTTGTAGGTGACCTCGAAGTTACCTGTGTACCACGGGTCGGCGACATCGCGGCTCTCGCCGCACCACTCCATCAGCAGCGAGACTTTGCCGGCAGTGTCCTCGCCGATGAGGTATCGCAGCAGACGGAGATTACTGCGATCCATACAGACTATATGGTCGTAGCTGGCGTAGTCGGCACGGGTGATCCGGCGTGCGGCGTGACGGGTGAACGGTACACCGTGGGCGGTGAGGATGCGTTGGGCGGGCGGGTAGATGTCGTTGCCGGTCTCCTCGGTGGATACGGCGACTGAGGCGACCTCAAACTCCGCCGACCTGCCGGATTGCGCGGCAAGGTGCTTGAACAGGTACTCCGCCATCGGCGAGCGGCAAATATTGCCGTGGCATACAAACAGGATCTTCGTCATGGCTTGCTGGCGGTTATTCCTTGTTAAGCAGTTTCTCTTCCATCTGTTCCAACCTGCGCTCGATGCGGTCGAGTTGGTACTTGACGTCGTCGTTGTTGTCTTCGACCATGGCATCGACGAACACCGAGTTGATAAACGACATACCCAACAACCCGAACGCACCTAACAGGAAGCAGAAATACAGCCGCGAGAGCTTGCCGATAAGCGGAGAGGTGGCTGCCATGATCGCGTCAGGGATCTCGTACCATCCTTCGACCGTAAAGATGCGGAACACGGAATAGATGGCATCCAGCGGCGTGGCGAAGTATTGCGGTGCAACCTCACGGTACAGGCTGCAGTTGATCATGCCGAAGATAAACAGCAGGATGAAAAATCCGAGCAACACCACTCCCGAGTCACGCAAGGCACGTTTCAGTCCGGCGCCGATCTGCGAGATCTTCGGGAAGAAGTGCAGCACGCGGAAGAATCGCAACACACGCATCAACCGCAGCGTCAGCAGAACGGAAAAGTCAACCGACGATGCGTCAACAAACGGCGTGACCAGCGACGGCAGCGACACGATAACCAGTATGCCGTCCATCCTGTTCCAACCGTCGCGCCAATAACTCTTTGCACCCAATTCAATGTGCTTGACTACCATCTCGGCGACAAAGATCAACGTGCAGGCTATGTCCAGGCCGAAAATCACAGGATGACAGACGCCTGACTCCTGCAGATAGATAACGACCGTATTGAGTAATATTACGCCCAATATAACATGGTCGTTCATGAATATGCGCTTGATGAAATCTTTCATTGAACAGTAACAGTTTAACAGCTTAACAGTTTAACGGCTTAACAGTTTAACAGCTTAACGTATAAAGTGCATCGTTTGGCGGGGTTCGTACTCGGGTTTGGGCTGGTCAGCTGTCGCCTTGAGCAGGTACGCCATGTTCCTCGCCAGCGAGCGCATGGTCTGCATACCTTCGGCATCGAGGGCGGCTTCGCCCTCCAGGCGTCCGTAGACGATGTTCCAGTACTGACTCGTCACGATCGGCATGTTACCCAGATGAAACGGCATGTTCAGCGTCTGCAACGCCGCCGTAGCACCGCCTCGGCGGCAGACGGCTACTCCCGCTACAGGCTTGCTGTTGAACGCTGCACCATTGGAGTACAACATCCGCTGCACCAACGCCAGCACCGTGGCGTTAGGCTGACCGTAATACACCGGCGAACCGACAATCAGACCGTCGCACTCAGCCATCTTGGCGGACACCGTATTGCACAGATCGTCGTCGAAGATGCAGCGGTTATCGGCTTTCGTCTTGCAGGTCGAGCACGCTATACACCCGCGTACGGGCTTGGTGCCTACACCTACTATCTCCGTCGTTATACCGTTGCGCTCCAGCTCCTGCGCCGCTTCCGTCAGTGCCAGAAACGTGTTCCCGCTCCTGCGCGGCGAACCGTTGATCAATAGAACTTTCATCGTTGTTATCGTTGTTTGTATTGTTGTCGTTGTTATCCGCTAACCCACTAATCCGCTAACATCGTCGCTTGCGACCGCAAAGGTACTAAAAAAAATTGACATTTGCAAATATTTGGGCAAAAACATGGGAATTTTTATTGTTTCGCGAAACTTAACAAAAGAAAACGTTGTGCCCGAACCAGTTCTGATGCACTTTGTCACACAGATCAATCTCACCGGCAGATAAATGTACAATGCCGGTTCAGCGGCAGCAATATTGTCGAATCAACATGTCATTTTGCAAAAAAGCCCTCACAAAGTTACGTATTTTGTAATTTTGTTTGGATTTGTGGAATATTTTTTGTATCTTTGCTGCATAAAACAAATGACAAGCAATGAGAGTAATCGCAAAGAAAGCCCTGGTAATCTACTATACCAATCACCCGCAAGCCAAAGATGCCTTGGAAGAGTGGTACACAAAAACCGAAGAAGCAGAATGGCATAATCTGACAGACATGCGTCAGACATTCAATTCCGTTGATTATGTAGGCAACCAGCATTATGTATTCAACATTAAGGGCAATGACTATCGTTTGGTTGTCGTTGTTCGGTTCACACCGCAGCAAGTACTCATCCGTTTTATCGGCACACACGCGGAATATGATAAAATAACCGATATTCAAAACCTTTAAATTATGGCAGCACAAATCAAAACAGAAAAGGAATATGAGGCAGCAATGGCTCGCATTGAGGAGTTGTTGCCACTCACATGGGGCGATGGTGTCCCCGAGGATAGTCCCGAGAATCTTGAGTTGAATCTCCTATCTGAGCTTGTAGCGGATTATGAGGATGTGCATTATCCGATAGGTAAGCCATCTCTGATTGCCGTTCTCAAGCTTCGTATGTACGAGATGGGGTTGAACCAGAAAAACGTTGCTGCTCTGTTAGGCATCAGCACACCTCGTATGAGCGAGATCATGCATGGCAAAACAGAGCCAAGTCTCTCGCTTGCCCGTCAGATGTGCCTCAAGCTCAACATCTCCCCGGCAGTCGCATTGGGAGTCTAAGCACTTATTGATTCGACAACAAACACGCGTTCTATTCTTCTTCCCGCCGGCAATTTGTCGGCGGGATTTGTTATGCCGGCAGCGGATAGTATAAAATTTATACAAGCCATAGAAAATTTATACAAGCTAACTCTTGTAGAAATTAATACAAGTCAAGAGTGAAAATGAGGAAGTGTGCCAGGGTGCCAATTCAAAATTTTACGTGTAGGAATCAAAATCACGGGATATATACACAGTATATATAGGGTGCGGTGGGATACGATGCCGCCCCGATAACGGCTCGACCATGGATTAGCTGTGACATATGTAGTGATGCCATCTTAACTTATATATAGAGCATTGCGCTCCAAGAAGAGCCAAATACGTTCGAGGGTTTGCTCTTTGTATTCGTTTTTCTTTCCTTATTCAACGAATTTCCTATGGAATTCATCAATACGCGGCGAAATCATCAATCGACAGATCAGTTCACAAAGTTCATTGCTCTCTTCCCTGGTAAAGTTTGCGATGTCCTGACAAAGCGATTTTATTTGTTCCCGATAAACGAGAACTCCGTAGGTCTCTTTGAGGTGTTTTTCCATGACAGGATGGATATATTCAATAGGCTCTTTGCCTTGTTTGCGCGCAATGTAATGCGGAATCTTTTCCAGAGTTCCGGGGTAGCACATGGCATTGAGCGCAACAAGGTCTTCGCGTGAAGGCGAGCCTATTTCACTTAGATACTTTCGCAATCCCTCTTTTTCGGTTACCGCTTCCATTTTACCAATAACGCTTATTAAGATAATTTAACAAATCTGCGTATTTGTCGTTGTCCTTTAGAGGCGCAAGGAGATCCTGTGGATCAATAATCTTGAACTTAGAAGAATCATTGAGCATCGGTATAAACTCAAGTTCCACAGCTTTGCGCAACTCTGTATTTTCTTTTGGAATAACATATAAATGGATAAAATCATCGGCAAATCCATGAGCAATTATTTGTTCGCAAAGTATTGTTTGGCGCATGAGTTCATAATTTGGCTCAATAAAATACACCGAATGAGCGACATCTTCAGAGGGAATTAGTAATCGGTTAGAGGTTTCAATCAGATGTGCATAACGATCGAGTCGCTTGCGATTTGTTTTGTCCTCTCTGTCGTATCGTTCCGTATATTTCCACTCAATCGGGATTAACCATTTTTTGTTTCCCCTACGAGCAAAAATCATCGCATCAATAGAAGTACACATAGTTCCACGTAGTGATCCTTTATCGTTTTCTTGCAGCCATTCGGTATTATGAAATGCGAACTCAAAAGAGATAAAACTATTCGGATCGTAATCTATCAATGACGGGAGAACCTCATCAAACGTCATTCCGGTATCATTTTATATAATCTGTTTGACTGCACTCGGATTCGTTCGTAACGCAAACAGATGATTCAAACAATGGTTTTGCGAGGATGTAAGATGCCCGGAAGGGTAATACCCGTCTTCTTCCTGACGCCACCATGAAATATCTTGTTGTTTAAAATATTTTATTGAAGTGTCACGAATATCCGGATATAAATTACAAATACTATCTTCCGATTTCAAAATAAATTTACACTTTGAAACAGTCTTTGTCACATTTCCATGCTCATCCATGAAATTCCAATATCCCTCATTCTTTGCCAATCCGAAAATACCGGAATTACCCAAATGTTTCTGATGATAGTACAAATCTTGTTGCCTTTGTCTTTCTGAATCTTTATAAATAGTATTCATATTAGGGTATTTGGGATGGATGGTAAAAACATGATTAGCGTATAATCCATATCCCATATATGATGAAGAAATGAACTTGCATTCTTCCATCCCAATAAGCTCTCTATCTAACGCGCGGCTATTATCTTTGAAATTAGCGAGCAAACAGATAAAATCCAAATGAGGAGTAGTTAACTGTAAGTCAAACTCTTGTGTGATATTATTAATCTTGTCATTTGCCTTTATAAGTCCTAATTCACATTTTTGCTTAAAAATCTTCAACATGTCATCACAAAATGCTTCTAACGTGTTCTTCTTTGCCTTTCTCTTTTTCTCCACAAATGCGTTGAAATCCCGTTGATGCTTTCGGAGACCAGGACTTACAGAAGAAGACATTATTGATTTTATGCCTTGTTTAACCTCTATAATAGCCAAAGATACATTATTGCTCTTTCTTGCATCAACGTTTGAGTCCCATCGTAAAGCAATCAAGTCAAAGCGGCTATTCCCTTCAGCATACTCCATATCTACAATGAAAAAGTCTGTATCATTAGAAAATGGGGAATAGTTGTTCTCCTTCACGACAAGTTGTTGAATCTCTTTCTCTCCGAGATGGATTTTAGTCGCAATATAAATGTGTTTATCAATGAGGTGCTTGGCTTTTGGTAGATATTCTTCAAATTGCTCGGCGTTACAATCCAATTTATCTCCATGAAGATACTCTTCATTCAAGTTCCTCCATTCAAAAGATTCACCTATATTTTCTACTTTCAGGATCTCACCGCCGCGATAATATAACGTAAAAGAATTTTCTCTGAAATCCAGGTCCAACGTATCATCGTTTTGAACATACTCCAACAAGGAGTGAAGTTTACCTGTTTTTAACTCATTAAAGTGCCGTGTATCACGAGATCGTTTACACTTTTGTATCACGAGATCGTTTACACTTTTGAGTTGTTAAACGTTTAAATTTTTTATTATACATTTGGTTCTTTGACATATTTTTTGTACATTTGTTTGCCGTAAAACAACACTAATTTTATGGCAAACGAAGAAGCATTACGGAAGCAAGCCATTACGCTCCATCTGCAAGGTAAAAAAGTATCAGCGATTGCTCGCGAAGTTGGTCGGACTCGTCAGTGGGTACACAAGTGGATTAAACGCTACGATGCACAGTCTGACAACTGGTGTTCCTCGCACTCTCACGCTCCGCGTAACAAACACATGGTATCCTCTACATTAGAGGAAAAAGTGGTTGAAACTCGCAAAGTTCTGGAAGAGTCTCCTTATTTAGAGTCAGGTGCGTATGCCATTTGGCACCACTTGAAAAAGCAAGGAATAACTCCTCCTTCCGTTGCCACTATCAACCGCATTCTCCG
>CAJOFU010000025.1 GCA_905233935.1 Paludibacteraceae bacterium | reverse complement strand
CTCATATTTTGCAACATTTTTAGTAGGGATTATTCATTTTATCTCGTACTTGGAAGATGTCCGAAGTACTCTTTGTAACACTTGGTGAAATACCCCGGACTGGAGAAGCAGAGTTCCAACGACACCTGTTGGACGGTCATATCGGTGGTACGTAATAACTCGTTTGCGCGTATTAACCGACGTTCGCGTATATAATCAAGCGGACCCTTTCCGGTTATTGTTTTGACACGTCGGAAAATTTGTGTACGACTTAGAGCCAACTTGCCACCCAAGAACTCCACATTCAAATCGGGATCGGTCAAATGGTCATCGACAATCTGTTTCAATCGTTCTCCAAACGCCATATCGCGACGGCTGAGTTGGATAGCTTCTTGAACCTCTTCCAGTTGAGGTAGAATGTCGCGTTTGATTTCTTTTTTTAGAGTGCGCTGGGAATAGAGTAAAAAACCAAGTGCAAGGAAGAAAAAGATTACCACCAAAACCGTGGATACAATAAAAATGGTTTTAACGTTTTTTATCTGCTGCCAACGAGACTCAGATTGCAACTGGACAATATGCAAGGTTTCCAAATCGTGCATACGTGCATGGTATTGCGCCAACATAGGATTAGCTATACTGGCATCAATCAGCATTGTTTCCAATACGGTATCGCGCACAAAAGGTTCTTTCGATAGAATATGCGCTGCCGTTTCAATAATCATGTCGCCGCGAGATGGATAGGTTGCAGAACACTCAATGGTTCCATCCACAATTGCTTGCAATCCCAGCATGATTCCATCCACTCCCATGATACGTACACTACCCTTTCCGTATCCTTTGCTGTCACGTGCGGCTTCTGCTGCACCAAGTGCCATCAGGTCGTTATGAGCCACGATAGCTTCTACGTGCTTGTGTGTGCGCAAGTATTCGAGAACCACCTTGTATGCATCCTCTTTGTACCAAGATCCCATGACAGACTCTATCTGCGGCTGTACTGCATCAAATTGAGACAAAGATTCCATCATGCCTTGATGACGGAGGGTTGCTGGTGTCGAACCGGGAAGACCTGCCACTTCCAACACATGAATGGGTTGCTTCTCATTGACCTGAATGGATAAAAGCCAATCAGCCATCAGTTGTCCCACACGATAATTATCCCCTCCAATAAATGCCGTCCATTCATCGCCGGGCACACGACGATCGGCTATGATAACAGGAATACCGGCACGATAAGCACGTGTAACTGCCGGCTGCACAGCCGCTGCTTCGTTGGGACTAACGATAAGCAGATCAACACGCTCGAGGATAAAACTATCTATCTGCGCACACTGCATTTCATTACTGCCATACGCAATACGGTGAGAAAGTGTCATCTCGGGATGCAGAAGCAATTCGCGATCCATCTCATCGTTCATCTTCTGTCGCCATGCATCATCCAGACACTGGCTCACACCGATACGATACTGCTCCTGACGCGTACTACAACTCATCAGAATGAATGATAAAATTACAATAGTAATAATTATGTTTCTCATGGTGCAACATTTTTTCACGTTGCAAAGATACAACATTTTTAGCAAATATACAAATATTTTTTCAATAAAATATAAAATATTTGCGTTTTTTATGATTTTAGTGGATTTTCTTGGAAATAATGACATTTTTTCCAAGGTTTTTTGTCGCAAATATTTGTGAAGTTTGTGACGATGCGCAGTACCATCGGCGTTGCTGAGCTTAACGACCCTGTTCGGAATGGGAAGGGGTGGGACCTCACAAATTTCCATCCATTGGATGAATTGTACGGGTAATCCAGGACGGAAGAGAATAATTACAGATTATGTCGTCCGATGAGGCGGACGCATTGCTCGAACTCGTCTTTGCCGTTGATGGCGGCATTGCGGATCTGTGCGCGGTAGTTGTATATGGTGTTGGGTGCGTAGCGCAGCAGTTCGGCGATTTTGGCGCTGGCATCAATGCCCAGACGGATGAGGGCAAAGATGCGGAGTTCGGTGGTGAGGATGTCGCCTTGTTTGGGCGTGATGCGTGCGTCGGGTCGCAGCAGCGCGTTGAACTCGTTGATGAATGTCGGATAGAGGGCGATGAACGTTTGGTCGAAGTCGCGGTAGAACACCGCCATCTCCTTGCGCAGGAAAGCGTCAGGGTCTTTCTCGGTCTTGCGCGCCATGCGCGTCATGCGGTCGATCATGTTGCTGTACACCTCCAGATAGCGGCAAATATACTGCTCCTTGACCATGTTACTCTCGCGGAGTTGGTTGTTGAGATGGAGCAGTTGCGCGTTCAGGGTGTGGAGTTCCTTGTTACGCCTGTGGGCGATGATTACCGCGACGACGATCGCTATGATCACGGCTATGAGCAGGAATACGACAGCCCAGAGGCGGAAGTTGAACTCTTGCTGTTCATCCTCGTAGGTGCGGCTGATGATGAGTGCGAGCGGTGCGACCTGCTGGTAACGGGGGTTGGCGTTGAAGATGTTGGCATTGCTTACGGAGTAGTTGATGTAGCGGTGCGCTCGCTTGAGGTCGCCACTGTTATATACCTCCTCGGCAATCATCCATGACGAGCCGTTGTCGGTCACACCGCAATGTACGTCGGTTATAGCCGAGCGGATGAGCCACTGCACGAACATTTGTCTGTCGCCCGTTTCGCGGTATATGACGGCTCGCTCGAAGGCGATGATGGCATAATCGTGCATCTCGGGAGTGAGTCGCGCAAAAGCCGAATCGGTGTAAGCCATGGCGGAGAGGAAGTCGCGGCGGTTGTTAGCGCGCGTGATACAGCGGCGGTAATACTCCGTCGGGCGCACATTGTGCTCCTCGCAGAAGTTAATCAGCGAATCGGAATAGGCGTTAGCGGCTGCGTTGTAGCAGTCGGTATAGGATTGCAGGCGTGAGACCATAGCTGCCTCGCTGTAGAGCCTGTACAACGCGTCATAATACATGAGCAGCAGGTGCGGGGGTATATGACCGAGTTTATCCCGCTCGCGGTATGCAGAGGCGTAATTGCCGATGGATGCCAGCAGTCGGATGCGCCGGATAGAAGCAAGGACAGCCATATCGCCATCACCTGCGCCAATAGCCAGGTTGTAGTAGTGCAACGCCGAATCGGAGCGATAGGGCACGTACAGTTCGGCAACCTGCAAAGCGTGCGCAGCCGAGAAAGGCAAAGCCTCCAGAGAGTCGATAGCCGCTTGCCGGCGGGCTACATAGCGATCGGACTCGGATACCATCGCATCATAGACCTTGAGCAACGAATCCACAGGAGCCGTGTACGGGGAAGCAGGGGCTGCATGCAGCGACAAGGATGCCGCCAGTAGTATTACAGAAAACAAGGTTGAATAGCGCGTTGTCATAGCATAGAATCAAAAGGTGATACAAAGGTACAATAATTTTTGCAGAAATGCAAATGTTTGCAGTCCGAGCAAGACGATTGTACAAAATATAGTGCAGTTTGCAAACTTAGCATATCACTTTTTTGCCACTTTTTTAAGGGCCTATCGCACGGCTTAATCGCTGAGGATAAGGCATTTAACTATTTTTAGCATCCACTTTGCGGTTATATCGTGCTTGTGTACACTTGCATATGTGAAAAATTTTGTGTAATTTTGCATCGAATTTCGTACCATGAACGTCGTAAATCTGTATCATATTAACCAAACCATAAAAGCGATGAAGCAAAAATTATTTACAACTGCTTTGTTCATTCTGTTCGCGTTACCGCTATTGGCAACAGTGACAGTAACGGGCATCATAACCGATGAGGCCAATGAGCCTGTTATTGGTGCGAGTGTGCTTGAGCAAGGCACATCCAACGGAACCGTAACGGACTTTGACGGTCAGTTTAGCATTGAAGTGGCTGATGCCAATGCCACGTTGGTAATCAGTTATGTCGGAATGAAGACCACTACCGTAGCACTGAGCGGTAGGACATCCGTTCGCGTGCAATTGCACGAGGACTCAGAGGTGATTGATGAGGTTGTGGTTATCGGTTACGGTACGCAAAAGAAGCGTGACGTGACGACCGCTATTTCGTCAGTTGGCACCGAGGATCTGGAGAAGTTGCCCATTACCTCCGCCGCTCAAGCCATGCAAGGCAAGGCAGCCGGTGTGACGGTAATCAAGCCAAACGGTCAACCGGGTACGGGCATGGTTGTACGCGTGCGCGGTACAACATCTATGAACGCGAGCAACGATCCGTTGTACGTAGTCGATGGAGTGCCGATGACCGATATCGACTTCCTTGCTCCGAACGACATCGAGAGCATGCAGATATTGAAAGATGCATCCTCAGCAGCCATCTACGGTAGCCGTGCAGCCAACGGTGTGATCATGATCACAACGAAAGCCGGTGCGGCACGTAAGGAGCGCGTGAAAGTAGGATTCTCGATGTACGGCGGCTGGACAAAAGTGGCAAACCGCATGGAGAGTCTGAACTTCCAGCAGTACAAAGAGTACCTGCAGGATCTGGGGTCGAACGTAGTGTTGCCTGACGGATTGACCGACCAGACGAACTGGTTTGACGAGACGTACAGCACCGGTTCGACGCAGAACTATCAACTCAACGTAAGCGGTAGTACGGACAAGGTAAACTACTTCCTGTCAGGCGGTTACACCAATGAGGTAGGTATAGTAAAAACCACCAAGTATTCGCGCTACAACTTCCGCGCTGCGCTGGATGTGGATGTGACCAAGTGGTTGAATATAGGTGCTAACGTTGCGTACGGCTACAGCGATAATGAGGGCGGTATCAGTTCCGGTACGGGTGCCAACCGTGGCGGCTTGGTGCTGTCGGTAATCAACACGCCGACTTACGCGCCGATCTATGATCCTGAGAACCCCAACCGTTACTACACGAACTTCTACGGCGTGAGCAATATCACTCACCCGCTGGAGAACATCGAGCGCTACAAGAACCAGCACAACAAGCAACACCGCCTGCTGGCAAGTGCCAAAGGTATATTCACGTTGTACGATACGAAGAAGTTCGAGCGTGCCGATGATTTTGTTCACTCATTCAAATACACTACAACCTTCACCGAGGATCTTCGTATCAACCAATACACCTCGTTCCTCGACCCCGAGAAGACCTCATGGGGACGTAACCAGTACGGCGAGGGTACGGATACCCGCAGCACGGATCTCGTAACTGTTTGGGACAACGTGCTCAACTACAACGGTCAGTTCAACAGCCATAATCTGGACGTGATGCTCGGTTCGTCCTACACGAACTCGATGTACTCCTGGGCGGGCATCTACGGCAGCCACTACGCTGACGGCACGATCCAGACGCTGAACGCGGCGAACAAGATCGACCCGGGATCGACCAGTACCAGCGCATCGGCATGGGCAATCCTGTCAGCCTTTGCGCGCGTGAGCTATAATTATGACAGCCGTTACCTGATCTCCGCCAACTTCCGTGCTGACGGATCGAGCAAGCTTGCTCCTAAACATCGCTGGGGATTCTTCCCGTCAGTGAGTGCAGCATGGCGTATATCCGGCGAGCCGTTTATGCAAGACGTGAGCTGGATTGACGACCTGAAGATCCGTGGCGGTTGGGGACAAACGGGTAATCAAGCCGGTATAGGCGACTATGCATACCTCGAGCGCTACAGCATCAACCGTCAGGACTGGTGGAAGACCGGCAACGAGCACGCCGTACCGACCTACAGCCAGAGCTCGCTGCGTAACACCGACCTGACTTGGGAAACTACCTCGCAAGGTAACGTCGGATTAGACTGGACACTGCTGCATAACCGATTGTCGTTCACCTTTGACTGGTACTACAAATATACGACGAACATGCTGATGTGGGTATCGTTGCCCGCCGGTTCGGCTGCCGTAAGCTCGATCCAGCGTAACGAGGGCGATATGAGCAATACGGGTGTTGAGTTCAGCATCACTTCGCACAATTTCGTGAAAAAGAACTTCAAGTGGGATACCCAACTCAATATCTCGCATAACAAGAACCGTTTGGAAAAACTCGCTACCAGCCAAGTTTATTACGACGCCAAGGTGACGGACGTATTAGCTGAGTACTGCGTACGCAATACGCCGGGTATGCCTCTGGGTTCGTTCTACGGCTACAAGACCGGCGGTGTGGATTCCGAGACGGGCGAGCTCATCTATCTGGACACGAACGGTGACGGCGAGGTAACCGCCAACGACCGTACATACATCGGCGACCCGAACCCCTTTATCACCTTCGGTATGACCAACTCGTTCCACTTCTACGGCGTAAGCATCAGTTTCCTGTTGCAAGGCACGTACGGCAACGACATCTTCAATGCCAGCCGTATTGAGACGGAAGGTATGTACGACGCCAAGAACCAATCCACACGCATCCTCGACCGCTGGCGTCGTCCGGGTATGATCACCAGCATCCCGAAAGCAGGCTTTGATATGAAGATAAGCGACTACTTTGTAGAGGACGGCAGTTACATCCGTCTGAAAGACCTGACTATCGGCTACGAGTTCTCCGGCAACTGGATGAAAAAGATCGGCATGACGCGTCTGCAACCGTACTTCTCGGCGCAGAACCTGTTCACGCTGACCAAATACATGGGCATGGATCCCGAAGTCAACCAGAGCGGTAACTCCGGTACGGTACAAGGATTGGATTACGGAACCTATCCGCAGACGCGCACGTTTGTGCTCGGTCTGAATATTGAATTCTAAGTTGGACGGTTAATTATGGAAAGGAAAACGAAAATGAAAAACGAAATTAATCGTGCCCTTGCGGCTAAGAAAAACTATATTTATATATTTAGTATTGCAGCGGCAACTCTGTTGTCAGCATGCAGTCTGGATCGCGAACCGCTGTCCGACCAGTCGGAATTGAATATATCCAAATCGGATTCCGATACTTCCCGTGTGAAGTTCAAAGACCGTGCAGCTATCATGGCTGTGTATGAGAACCTGTATAACGTGATGCGTGATCGTCAGGAGCACTGGTATCTGGATTACCTGCTGTTCGGCGAGTCGCGTACGGACAATGCGTATGCAGGTACTACGGGTGCGGAAGTTGTGCCTGTTGAGACCAACGCGCTGGATGCATCCAATCCGGATATAGCCCGCGACTGGGATCGATATCTTGAGGATATAGCCAAGGCAAACGTCGTTATCACCAATATCGACCGCGTGCCCGACCCGACGTTCTCGGAGAAAGAGCGCAACCAATGGAAAGCCGAGGCGAAGATCTTCCGCGCCATGATGCTGTTCGATCTGGCGCACTGGTTCGGCAATATTCCTCTAAACCTGACCGAAGCGCCGGATATAACCGCAGCGAACATCGAGGAGGTTTATCCTATATACTTCCCAAAGCCCGTAACCCAGGATTCCGCTTACAAGCACGTAGCGCAAGACCTGTTGGAGGCTATACCCTACGCTCCGGATATCAATCCCGCCGACAAGACGCGTCTGAGCAAGACCGTAGCTTACGCGCTGCTCGCCAAACTATACGCCGAGCTCGGCGATTGGGAGAATGTCGTGCTGTACTGCAACAAGGTTTCCGGCGACGGAATCCGTCTGGAGAAAAACTTCGCCGACCTTTGGGGCTACGACGAAGACAAGAAAGACGCGGTGCTCCGCAACTCTGTGGAGTCCATCCTTGAGATGCAATACTATACCGGCAGCGGCAGTTGGGTAACATGGATGTTCGGGCGTGACATGTCGGATCCTGAGTCCAACTTCACGTGGGCGAAATGGATCACGCCGAGCCGCGACCTGATCAACGCCTTCAACCGTGAGGGGGACGTTATCCGTCGTGACCAGACGATCACATGGGACGCATGCAACTGGAGCAACTACTATCCGGCTAACAACTATGCATTTATGTACAAGTGCCGCTCGGCATACAACAGCATCATCAAACTCCGCGGTGCGGATATCCTGCTGCTGAAAGCCGAGGCGTTTGCCCACAATAATCAGTTAACCGAGGCTGTAGCCATCGTCAACGAGATACGTGCCCGTGTGAACCTGCCTGAACTGGATCTGTCGAAGGCAGGCAGCCGGGAGCAGGTGCTTGACGCCATCCTCAACGAGCGTCGCTTGGAGCTGGCGCTGGAGGGACAACGATTGTTTGACCTCATCCGCTTTGGCAAATTGATGGAAGTAATGAACGGCATTGACTCGCGCGACGAGGGACGCATCCGTCAGGCTCGTCCGTTCGTGCCGGAGCACAGGCTGATGCCTATTCCGCAAACGGCACTCGACAAGAATGCTAATCTTGTACAAAACCCGGGCTACTAATAATTTGAAAATATGAAAAAGTATCTAACCATAGCATTGGCAGCGTTGCTGATGGCGGCGTGCCAACCGAAGAATTTCCGGGAGATTTACCCGGAAGGCAACCCCGTTATTCAAGCCACAATGCTCACCGACTCGGTGCTGTTCGGTAGCGACAGCGTCACGTTCCGGGTTACCGTCGATGAGAAGGAGACTCCCCTCTCGCAGTTACAAGTGAAGGTGATGGTCGGTCTGCGCGTGTTGGCGAGCGAGATGATCCGCACCAAGGATTACCACTACGAGGGCGAACACACCTACGCTGTTCCGTTCGGACCGAACATGCCGGAAGGTGAGGAAGTGAAGATCTATCTGACCGCAACGAACATCGAGGGCACAGCCGCCAACTTCATCCTCTGCGGTTGCTACGGCAAGCGTCCGCCTATGCCTACCATGTACGTTATGCCGCCGTCCGTACAATACGGATTGATCGGCAAGGGCAAACAGATGACGTGGGACGAGGAGCTGGGCGAGTTCGTAGCATACAATCTGAAATACCCGAAATCCATCCAGTGTGTGCTGGCGGTTGTGGGTACGCGTTTCGGACGAATAGACTGGAACTACCCCGTGTTCGGTGTAGTGAACAGCACCTTGCAACTGATCACCAAAGAGCAGCTTGAGGCAGAGGAAGCATCGCCTATCATCCTTGAGGACGACAACTTCGAGACGCTTGACACTATCCGCTTCAACCCGGTTACGTTTGAGATTTACATTGGCGGAAAGATTGCAATGCCTGTTTCCGCTGTTAACGTAGAAACCGATCTGGTAGAGAACCCGTCGTATATGTCCGCATCCGCAGCAAAGCAGTATCTGGGCGGTAAAATCTTCTTCGACAAGGACAGCGAGGTGGAGATCACGGGCGTAACCGACTTGTCGAAAGCCTACAACCTCGACTGGATGGAGTACCTCGGCGGCAACAAGGTGAAGTTCCTGGGCGAGAAAGGTATGTACTACCTGTCGTATAAGGTAGCAGAGGATTACCTCGTTGTAGAGCCGTTGTATGACCTGACCGAACCCGATGTGATGTATCTGTGCGGTGTAGGTATGGGACAGCCGTCATGGTCGCCTAACGCAACGAGCGGTTGGGGATTCGACAGTCCGAACCAGAACTTCGTGGGACGACTCGTCGCACCGAAGACCTATCAGTTCACTGTATATATGCTCAACGATGCCGAGAATGCCGACCATCCGGGATTTGGTAGCGTGAACTTCAAGTTCTTCCACCAGCACGGCTGGGGAGGTGAAGAGACTTCGCTTGACTACACCCAATCCGGACTGAACATTGTCAGCTCGACGGAGGATAGCAACGTAGGCAACTGGTGGTCAAGTTCCAGCCCGTTGTTTGAAGGCATATATCGCATTACATTGGACAAGAATAATATGGAAACCCGTTATGAAAAACTCCGCTAATATGAATAAACTACTGATCATATCCCTTGCAGTCCTGCTCTGTGCAGGCTGCAAGGACAAAAAGAACAACCCTGGGGAAGATCCTGTAACCCCGACAACAAATGACGTGATGACCTACATCACCACGGCTGACAACACGATGCACTTCGACAAGGTGGGCAAGAACTTCATCGAAGGACTGAACATGAGTCCGGAGATCACGCTTATCCTCGATCCCAAGACGCGCTATCAGGAGTTTGACGGCTTTGGTGCGGCTATCACGGGTGCAAGTGCTTACAACCTATTACGTATGCCCGCGGAGGCACGAGCCAAACTGCTCAAAGAGACCTTCAGCGTGGACGAGGGAATGGGTTACAGTTACGTGCGCGTACCGATCGGCGGCAGCGACTTCAACTCGCGCAGCAACTACGACTATACCTGCTGCGACCAACGCGGATTGGAGAACTTCGCGCTTACCTCCGATGAGGTGGATTATATTATCCCCGTGCTCAAGGAAATCTTAGCTATCAATCCGAATCTGAAAGTCATGGGTACGCCGTGGTCTTGTCCGCGTTGGATGAAGGTGGATGACATCAACACTAAGAACCCGTTCAACGGCTGGGTTGGCGGTTATCTCAATCCCGATTACTACCAAGATTATGCCATGTACTTCGTGTATTGGATTCAGGCTTTTGAGCGTCATGGAATAAAGATTGAGAGCGTAACTGTTCAGAACGAGCCGCTGAACTGGGGCAACTGCATCTCGCTGTATATGCCCTGGCAACAGCAACGTGATTTCGTCAAGACCGCTCTGGGTCCGACATTCGAATCAACCAACACCAAGACGAAGATCATCGTATTCGACCACAACTACAACTACGATGGCAAAGAGGATCAGAACGATTACCCGCTCAAGATCTACAATGATGCCACCGCAGCGAAATATATCGACGGTGCAGCCTATCATAACTACGGCGGTAGTCCGACCGAACTCGACCAGATCCACCGATCCGCTCCGCAGAAGAACCTTTACTTCACCGAAGCGTCTATCGGTACGTGGAACGGCGGCGATGATATGAGCACCTCACTTCTGCACGAGATGAAAAACACCTGTCTGGCTAACGTTATGCGCTGGTGCAAGGCGGTGATCGTGTGGAACTATATGCTCGATGACAACAATGGTCCTCACGGAGGTTCAGGCGCCTGCTCGACATGCTTTGGTGCAGTGGACGTTTCGTCGAAAGACTACACTACCCTATACAAACGCAGTCACTTCTACGCTATCGGTCACCTGAGCAAGGCGTTCAAGACCGGCTCCACACGCATCGGTACGAAAGGCTACCAGCCCACGAATGTCACCGTTTGTGCAGCAGAGAACCCTGACGACACGTATGGTGTCGTACTGATGAACGAGAACAGTGACGGACTAACGTTCCAGATCGAGGCAGGCGAGCACTTCTTTAGCATCACCCTGCCCGCCAAGAGCGTTACAACCTGTGTTATCCCTAAATAATTTCTGTTAACCCTTATAATTAACCCTTTAAATTTAAGCAAAATGAAAAAGTTATTTACTTTTGCAATCGCGCTGATGACCGCATTGGCTATCAACGCAACCGATTACTTCTTCGCCGGTGCAGCCAATGGCTGGAGTAACAACAACGACGCTTGGAAGTTCGTTGAGGTAGAAGGTGTTCTTACGCTTGAGGTAGCCGACCTGTATGGCGATTTCAAGGTTACTGAGAACGGCGCATGGCACCCGCAGCACGGTGCAGCCGCTGCCGGTGAAGGTGTTGCTCTCGGTGGCACGTACAACCTCGTTAAGTGCGACGACAGCGAGGGCGATAAAGACGCTCCCGCTAACTGCACGATCCTTATTCCCAACGAAGGTGACTGGCGCTACAAAAATGCCAAACTCGAGTTGGACGCAAGCGATCCCGACCATCTGATCATCGCATTGGTTGCCGGTACATTGTATGACCACAGCGTTGCTCCCAAAACCTATCAGATCGTAGGTGCTTTCAATGGCTGGGACGCAAGCGGTGCTCCGTCGTTCGAGGATGTTAACGGTGTGCTGACCGTTACGGTTGAGGATCTCAACGGTACGTTCAAGATCATTGAGGAGCACGCTTGGACTAACCAGTGGGCAACCAACTGGGAGACCGGTGCAGGTTTGGCTCTGGGTGTACCCTACGTATTAGGTGCCAAAGGTGATGCAGGCGAGCCCGAAAACCTTGCTCTTGCTAACCCGTTCGGCGGCTACAAGAACGCTGTGCTGACGCTCGACATTGAAAATTTCATACTCACCCTTGTTTCCGGTGATTTCTATGTTACCCAGGCTGACTGGTATGTACCCGGCACCTGGCAGAACTGGAAGTGCAACGAATCCTCGAAGATGGATCCTGTCTTTGGCGAAGAGAATACCTATGAGTTGCTGCTTGCCGAGTTCAGCGGTGATTTCAAAGTCGTTTACGGTGACTGGGCTGTTGAGTTCGGTTCGGCTAAGGGAGCTGACGAGAAGTGGGACGTTGATACCGAGATGGCTCTTTCGTTCCGGGGCGACAACCTCTATCCTGCTCACCCGACAACCCAATACGAGGACGTAACCATCACACTGGTTGTGGACTACGAGAACGTTGCTGCTACCCTGTTCATCACGGCCGAGAATATTATCTCGTCGGTTGGCACCGTAGAGCTCCAAGCCAAGAGCATCAAGCGTATTGAGAACGGTCAAGTGATTATTGAGAACAACGGCGTACGTTACAACGCTGCAGGTATTGCTCAATAAGCCAAGACCTCTTTAGTCATGGGAGGCTGATTACCTCCCATGATTTCTATTCATTTCAATTATTAATTATTAACTGTTAACTATTCACTATTATGAAGCGCCTAACTCTGTTCATCGCAGCTCTTTGCCTGCTTGGTTTCTCGTATGCAGAAACAGTTACCCGCACGTTCTACTTCGATTTCGGTATGGACGGCGGCACACGTGGTACCATCACCACTTCGCCTGATGACAATGGTCACTACTGGAACAACATCGGTGACAAGGAAGTGACGAGCAATCGTCCTTCTACCGAGTATGTATATAGCATCGTGGATGCCGCCAATGCGGCTACGGATATCAAGGTGCAACTTGCTGACACGAAGTTCACCGCCAATGGTATGAGCGGTGGAGGCGGTCTGCTCACTCCCGATGCCGAGCTGCTCGGCGATCTGGCTGTAGCTACAGCTACCGAGGACTATCTGTTTGCCTCCAACAGCGAGCATTGCACGATAGGCATCAGCGGCTTGGATCCGGAGAAAGGCTATCAGTTCAAGGTCTTTGCTAGCCGTGTGGCTACCGATGACCGCATCAGCGATTACACGTTCCGTGGAGCGTGGGCTATTCAGGGCTCACTCAAGGCTGCGGGAACAGGTATAGGTGCTAATGGCGAGAACCAGAACACAAGCAACGTATATCTCTCGCCTGTCATGCGTCCGAATGCCGAGGGTAAGATCAGCATCACTGTTCACCGACAGTTTGCAGGCAGCGGAGCGTATTTCCCGATCAGTTGCATGCGTATGCAAGAGATGACTGACCTGCATGTGGCTGATCGCGAGATCTATATCGACTGCGGTCACAGCGACGGTACAAACGGCGAACTCACCGCTGCTCCTGACAACAATGGTATATACTGGGTTAACCTGTACGACAACGCCGCAACCGCTGCACCGGTTGCTCTGACATACAAAGACGGCTCAGCTGTTAACAACGGAGCGAATGTCACGATTGCCGCTGCATTCCAACGCAACGGTTATAATAATGGCGGTAATACGGCGGCGACTTATTCTTCGCTCTTGGGCGTGTTCGGACAGAAGTCTGTAGCCGGTGACTACTTCTTCGTCAACAAGAAAGTTGCTCAGATGAAGTTCAACGGACTGGATCCCGACAAGGCGTATGTCTTCTATATCTTCGGTTCGCGCGCATACAACCAGAGTTTCGGTCAGACGGTTGACAAACTCAAACTCGAAGGTCTTACTACCGTCAACGGCACACACCATACAGGTGGTAACGGTATGTGCTACTCCGGTTCAGACAACGGCTGGAACGAAGATGCTTTCACTGTTATGGAGCCTGTGTTCCCTGACGCTGACGGCGCGATTCTACTCACTCTAAGCGATGAGCGCGGCAGCTATCAGCACATCAACGGTATGCGCATCGAGGAGTACAGCGATTACGCAAAGCCTACACCCGCCGAGGAAACGAAGTATGCAGCTCTGCTG
Source organism: Paludibacteraceae bacterium (assembly GCA_905233935.1). Classification (GTDB taxonomy): domain Bacteria; phylum Bacteroidota; class Bacteroidia; order Bacteroidales; family Paludibacteraceae; genus Colicola. The sequence continues at coordinate 8,701 of CAJOFU010000025.1, read as the reverse complement.
ATGAAGGGTACGGCTGTTGAGGATGGCGAAGTACCTATGTATCTGCGTGCGGCAGAAGGCAAGACGGAAGGTACATCGTTCGAAACTTTCTGCCGGATCACCAATGGCGGTACACTCTCCTTCGAAACACCCGAAGCCGAAGTGCTCTCATCCGTTACGTGCGCACTTGACGATGGCATCTATCGTATCGTATATAACACTACCGAGAAAACATTCACCAGCCTCGCTATCACCCGCGTAGGATTGGTAGGCAACGTGACTACCGTCGGCTGGGATGCTGCCGGAATGGAAATGACCTATCAAGGCAAAGGTGTTTGGGCTGGAACATTCGACCTCGTTGCACATACCGGCACGGATGCCGAACGCGGACAGTTCTGCATGAACTCTTCCTGGGATCTGACGGTCAAATCCCGTAACGGTGTCGAGGGTGTCGTAGGCTTTACTCCGGATGCGGAGGACTGCGGATTCACGCCTGAAGACATCTATATGCGTAACGGACGCAAAGAGGTTACCCTGGATATGCGTAACTTCACCTACAGCATCGAGTGCGTCGAAGTTGCCGACAACAAGATTACATTCTTCGGCTCATCTGTCTGCAACGGACAAGGCGCTTCCGAGGACGGAAATATCAAGCACGGTTATGCATGGCAATACGGTCAGTTGCTTGCAGCCCGTCACGAAAGCATTGAGGGTGCAGGTGACTATGAATACTCCAACACCTCTATCAACGGCAACAATACGCTTAACCTACTCTCCCGCTACAAAGGTCACATGTACGGCGACTGCGGCACGTACGTAGTTATCGGTCTCGGTTTGGGTAACGAAGGTATCCACGAATCCGCCAACAAACAGGCTACGTACGACCAGTGGAAAACAAATATGGGTAAGCTCATTGCTCTGGGCGAGGAAGAAGGCAAGGTGGTTGTAGCAACCAACAACTATCCCCGTGGCGACTACAATGCTACCGATTACAGTTACGTCAAGAGGATGAACCTTGAGATGCACGAGTGGGATATCCCGACCGTGAACTTCCTCGGTGCGCTCGACAACTGCAAGGGCGACGGTCAGTGGGCTGACGGCTATCAAGTCAGCGGTGACATCTATCACCCCACCGAGGCGGGACATACGGAGTTCATGCATGCCTTCGTTCCCTCACTCTTTGACGCATTGGCGGCAGGCAAAGCCAAACCTGCCCGTCAATCGACGGAAGGTACTGCGCTCAACGCCAAGACGCAATTGATCCTCACGCCCGAAGATGAGGTACACGCATTTACGGCAGCCTTTAAGGTGGCAAACATCAGCAACTTGCAGCTCGCATGGATCTTGACAGAGGGTACTGCACCGGAGGTGGCAAGCGACATTGCGGACGCGGGTTGGCATACCGTTGTTATCTCGCATTACTATGCTGCTGGCAAGACGTTCGTCTATTTGGACGGCGTACAGCAGTCGGTTACGGATGGCAAACTGTTGCTTAGCAGCCTGAAACTTAGCGGCGAATGCAAGGTGGCCGATCTGCACTTCTGGCGCGCCGGTATGAACGCCGACGAGGTCGCTGCATGGGAAGCCGGCAAGATGCTCTGCTCCTCGCTCGAACTCTACTGCCCGCTGGATAACGGCGATCTGACCAACCTCGCGCAGTCCACCAACCAACCGGAACTGTTCACCGACGAAGGAACTGCCATGGATGAAGTAAATGAGAAAATAGCAAATGACCAAATGGTAAGTGTCTATACGATCCTTGGTCAGCCTGCCGACGCCTCCTTTCGCGGCACGGTTCTGATCATCGACGGCAAGAAAGTGATTAGATAATACAAACTAAATTCTTTTATATCATGAAAAAAACAATAGTAACAACTATTCTCAGTCTCGCTACGTTATGGGCGGTGGCAGGTAACTGGGAAGGTCCCTGTGGCGTGTATCTTCTTGTCAACGGTGAGTCTCAAAACTACCGTCTAACCACAGAAGATTGGGGAAATAATGGTATAACAACTGCTCTGAATGGTAGAGCCATACTCAATGAGGTAGATTTAGGGACTATTAAGAGCCTTACTTTATGTGGTGGTATAATGGTCGCTGGAGCAAATGGAAACGACTACTATGAAACCAACTCGTTCCGTGTACAATACCGCGTGTACAAGCAGGGCGCAGAAGCCGGTGATTGGGCAGTAATGCCTTTGGATGAACAAACTTACCGCCAAAATGATGACTATCGTTATGAAGCCACAGACAAGACGATTGATTTGCGTGCTCTCACAGACGGCACAGGTGGCACTTGGGTGTTTGAAGCGCAAATGCTTGGACATAAGTATTGGAATAACGGAAGTACTATCGGTTCTTGGGATACAGATCATGAACCATACTCAGCGACTTTCACTCTTCCTGATACGTATTACATTACAGGTTCAGGTTCAAGTGACGCAAACGGAAATTGGTGTGATGGTAAGTCATGGTCATCACCGAAAAACGTAACGATGTCCGGCAGTTCACATACATTCCAAAATGTGGCAGCGGGAACGCACCATTTCAAAGTTACAAGCGGTGCGTGGGGCACTAACAATGAATTCGGTTATGACGAAACAGATTTAGCAGCTTGTCACGCAAACGTTTGGAGCAAAGAGAGCAACAATGTTTCTATCACTACAGACGCCAGCTCCGATATCACAATTCATTTCGATGCACGCACGGCTAAAGTATCAGTAACAAGCACCCTCGGGCGTTTCGTGCGCCTACCGTACTCTGTCGTTGGTGACCCTGTATTAGGGCTGCCGGTAAAAGGCAATAATTGGGATGTCACCAGTACAGCCACTGAAATGACTCGTCAAGATGACGGCACATATCGCTTTGCTATCCAAAATATAGATTTGGATGCTCATAACGGACGTAAGTTCAAGATTGTCGGCGGGCATTCATGGGGTACATATCAGGCTCCGGCTGAGGGTGATTTCACAGTAGATATACCAGAAAACGGAACGTATGACTTGGTGTTTGACTTTGATCCGTCAACAAATCTTGCAACTTGCACACCGATGTTACATCACGACGTTTCTATCTCCGCTTACGGCTACAGCACGTTCTACAGCGACAAGGCTTGGACATTGCCCGCCGGACTGACTGCTACCATCTTCACCGAGGTAAACGGCACGGCACTGGTAGGACAAAACATTGACCTGATTCCTGCCAACACCGGCGTGCTGCTGCACGGTACACCCAATGCCACATACACGCTGCTGCAAACAACTACCGATGTGACATACGCAGACAACCTCTTCAAGGGTACAACCTCCGACCAGACCATTGCTGCCAACGGCAAAGTGCATTATATCCTCGGTCTGCATAATGAACAATGTGGATTGTATTGGCCATACGGCACTGCGGATGGCGTAGGCGATTTCGACAACAAAGCCGGCAAGGCGTATCTAGAGATAGGTGCTGACGCAGCACCGGCACGTGTGCGCGGGTTTGCTTTGGATGGCATAAACAACATCGTTACGGCTGTCGAAGATGTGGCTATCGAGACTAACGACACCTATTACGACCTGCTTGGACGGAAGGTTACCGCTCCACAACCCGGTAACGTGTATATCTGCAATGGCAAGAAAGCGGTTATATTCTAAATAGTTGAGCAATATGAAAAAGACATATATTCAACCCCAAAGCGAATATACAAGTTTGCTTTCAACAGTAGCCCTACTTACAGTCTCTAACTTCACCAATGAGTATGGTGATGCGGGTGTTCAATTCTAAAAACAGGTAACAGGTATGAATCCCATTCGTCGATTGTCCGTCATAATCTCTCTGCTCGGGATAACCGCTTGGGCGTTTGCCCAGAGCGGCACGTATGAGGCGTGGGCTACCAACAGCAGCAAACGTATGGAGTCACAGGAGGAAAAGGAGCTTGAATCAAGCACGCGTGCTTCTGTGCGCATCAACCTTAACCCCGAACAGACCTATCAGCACATTGACGGCTTCGGCTGGATGCTCAATCAGGGCAGTGCCAAACTCCTCATGCAGTTGCCTGCCGACACGCGGCGGGCAACGCTGGAGGAGATCTTCGGTGCCAACGGGCTGAACGCCTCGATGGTGCGCGTAGCTATCGGCGCGTGCGACCTGAGCGAGAGCGACTACACCTATGCCGACAGCAAGGATGAGACGCTTTCGAACTTCGCCATCGCACAACAAGATCTGGTATCCGTTATTCCTGTCCTCCAAGAGATTCGCACGATCAATCCCGACATCAAGGTGATGGCTTGTTCGTGGACTGCACCCACGTGGATGAAAGAGAATACCGCGTGGTACAACAGCTACGTGGACGGTTCGCTCAAGACGGAATACTACGACCTCTACGCCTACTACTTTGTCAAGTACCTCGATGCCATGGCGGCGTGGGGGATTCCCGTTTGGGGCATCAGCTTGCAGAACGAGCCGCTCAACAACCACAACGACCCTTCTATGGTGTGGACCAAAGAGCAGATGTACAAGTTTATAGCCGGCAAGCTGGGACCCAAACTCAAGGATGCCGGTTATTCCAACGTGCGCATCATCGCCTACGACCACAACTGTGACGTCACCGACTTCCCCATTTATGTGGCTACCAGCAAGTACGTCTATGGTACGGCTTTTCACCTCTATGCCGGCGATATATCCGCACTCTCCACCGTCTATAACAGCACCGGTAAGCCTGTGCTATTCACCGAGCAATACACCGGCAAGGACGGCGATTTCTCCGGCGACCTCGGTTGGCATGTTAAGAACGTTGTTATCGGCTCGCTACAGAATATGTCCACAACCGCCTTGGAGTGGAATCTGTGTTCCGATCCTGACTATAGTATTCATACGTCCGGCGGATGTACGACCTGCAAAGGCGCACTCACCATCGACGGCAGCGCGCTCACCGCACGTAATGTCAGTTACTACATTATCGGTCACGCCAGCCGCGTCATCGATGCCGGAGCACAACGGATAGAGGCAACATCCTCCGCATCCAACATCTCGTATGTGGCTGCACGCAACCCCGACGGAAGCATTGGCGTAGTCGTCTATAATGACGGCAATCAGGGACGTATGATTGCTATCGTTCTACCTGATGCGGATGGCAAGAATACGTTTGCAAACCCCACACTCCCCGCCAAAGGCGTTCTATCCGTGCGTATTCGTCCTACTGTCGAGACTGCCCTCACGCAGCTTGTAACCGTTCCTGTTGCTACCAAGCGCATAGAGAACGGTCAACTCGTCATTTTATATAACAATAGTACATACAATGTTTTAGGCTCTAAATTACACTAACCCGATGAAAAAGTTCCTCACCCTTGCCGCCCTGCTGGCAACCCTGCAACTTGCAGCACAAGTGTATTTGAATCCCAACGCTCCACTGGAGCAACGTGTTGAAGATGCGCTCAGTCGCATGACGCTCAGCGAGAAGATTGCCGTCATTCACGCCCAAAGCAAGTTCTCATCCCCGGGCGTGTCACGACTCGGTATCCCCGGACTATGGTGCACTGACGGTCCTCACGGCATACGTGCCGAGGTACTCTGGGACGAGTGGAATCAAGCCGGCTGGACGAATGACAGCTGCATGGCTTTTCCGACACTGACCTGTCTGGCTGCCACGTGGAATACCGATATGGCTCTGCTTTACGGCAAGAGCATAGGCGAAGAGGCGCTCTATCGCGGCAAGAACGTGCTGCTCGGTCCTGGCGTAAACATCTACCGCACACCGCTTAACGGACGAAACTTCGAGTACATGGGCGAAGATCCCTGTCTGTCCGCTACGATGGTTGTGCCGTATATCCAAGGCGTACAACAGAACGGAGTAGCCGCTTGCGTCAAGCACTTTGCGCTGAACAACCAGGAGGACGGTCGCCACGTGGTGAACGTCACCCTCACCGACCGCGCGCTCTACGAAATCTATCTCCCCGCCTTCAAGGCTGCTGTGCAACAAGGGCAGTCGTGGAGTATAATGGGCGCGTACAACAAGATTTGGGGACAATATGCTTGCCATAACCACCGCCTGCTCGTGGATATCCTACACGGTGAATGGGGCTTTGACGGAGCGGTTATCTCCGACTGGGGTGGTGTGAGCAATACCGACGAAGCCATCCATAACGGCATGGATCTCGAGTTCGGTTCGTGGACGGACGGACTGACCGAAGGTCGCTCTAACTCCTACGACTTCTACTATCTCGCACAGCCGTATCTCAAAAAGATTCAAAGCGGTGAGGTCGGCACGAAAGAGTTGGACGACAAGGTACGTAACGTGTTGCGCCTGATTTTCCGCACGTCGATGAATCCCAATAGAGGCTTTGGTTCGCTCTGCTCCGACGCTCATGCTGCGGCAGCACGGGAGATAGCCGATGAAGGTATAGTGTTGCTCAAAAACGCTCCGGTAGGCAAGAAGAAAACCGCTCAACCGGTTCTGCCGATTGACGCCGACAAGCGCACCATCCTTGTCGTGGGCGAAAATGCTATCAAGCAGATGACCGTTGGCGGCGGTTCGAGTTCGCTCAAGGCGAAATATGAGATTTCTCCTTTGGAAGGTATCCGTGAGCGCGCAGCATTGAACAACACCGAGGTACGTTACGTCCGCGGTTACGTAGGCGATATAGGCGGTGAGTATAATGGTGTGACCACCGGTCAGGATCTGCATGACGACCGTTCGGCTTCCGACCTCACAGCCGAAGCTGTAGCAGCTGCTAAACAGGCAGACCTCGTCCTATTCATCGGCGGACTAAACAAAGCCGATCATCAGGATGCCGAAGGAGCTGACCGCCTGCAATACGGTTTGCCGTACGGTCAGGACGAACTCATCAGCGCGCTCGCACAGGCGAACAGCAATCTGGCTGTCATCATCCTAAGCGGCAACGCCTATGCTATGCCGTGGCTCTGTCAGGTGCCCGCACTGGTGCAGGCATGGTTCAACGGCTCGGAGACCGGTCATGCTCTCGCAGATGTACTCTTTGGTGATGTCAATCCATCCGGTCACTTACCTTTCACGATTATGCCTGCCTTGGAGGATTACGCCTCGCATCAGTATGGCGCTATCGCCTACCCAGGCGTGAACAACGAAGAGGAGTATAAGGAAGACCTGTTCGTTGGTTACCGCTACGCTGACCTTTTCGGGCAGAAAAAGCCGCTGCGCTATACCGCTGAGGGACGTGAGTTTGTGATCGCTCCGCCTGCTCATAAGCCGCTCTTCGCCTTCGGTCACGGACTGAGTTACACAACGTTCCAGTTAGGCAAACCCGTTCGCGACGGCAATTCGATCCGCGTAACCGTCAAGAATACCGGTTCGCGTGCCGGGAAGCAGGTTGTACAACTCTATATAGCGCCCGAAAAATCCGGCGTCATCCGTCCAGTCAAGGAACTCAAGGCGTTCCAAAAAGTGGCGCTCGAACCCGGCGAAGAGAAAGAGTTGCTCTTCACACTTACCGATGACATGTTCCGCTACTTCGACGCTGACAAACACGACTGGGTAACCGACCCAAGTCCGTACAAAGTGCTGCTCGGCACGGCTGCCGATAACGTTCAAACGGTTAAATGAGGAAATGAGAAAATAAGAAAATGAGAAAATGTAAAATTATTCTAATCCTCATAACCTGCCTCACTGTAGCCGGAGCGCTACAAGCAGAAGATGCCCGTGATTGGGCGCAGTTCAATCGCTATGCCCGGCAGAACGACAGTCTGCGTAGCATCAATGCTGATGTCAAAGTAGTTTTCCTTGGCAACAGCATCACACAAGGTTGGCGGGAGAAACGACCGGAGTTCTTTGATGAGCACGGCTTTGTCGGTCGTGGCATCAACGGGCAGACCAGCAGCGAAATGCTCGTGCGCATGCGCCAAGACGTGATTGACCTGCATCCGCAGATTGTGGTTATTCTTGCCGGAGCGAATGATATAGCGCAGAACAACGGCTACATCAGTTTGGAGCATATTCTCGGAAATATCATCTCGATGTGCGAACTCGCGCGTGCCAATCAAATCCAACCCGTGCTCTGCTCCCTTTTGCCGGCACGCAGGTTCTATTGGACAGACCGCATTCCTGACGCACCGGTGCTCATCCAGAATATGAACGCGATGATTCGCGATTATGCCCAAGTCAACGGAATCCCGTTCGTCGATTATTGGTCGAAGATGGCAGCCGAGGATGGTGGTCTTTTGCCCGGATTGAGTGACGATGACGTACATCCTACGCCTGCGGGCTACCAAATCATGGAACCCCTCATCCTCCAAACACTTGATTCGCTCGCCAAATAGCGTTCGTCAAATAATAGGCTACATTACATCGTAGCGGTCAAGAACGTGGCATTGCCGAAGATGTATAGGACGTTCTCCGAAGCGGGCACGAGCAGTTTACGCAAATATATTTGCCGTTCAGCGGAAAGATGTATGCACTGGCATACAACCTGCTCCGTAACCGTGACGAGGCGCGGGACTGCGTGCAAGATGTGTATGCGGAACTTGGGAAAACTTGCTATAATGTTCAGCCGTCTAGGATTACTTGACAACAGCGATTTGAGGAATGAAGAAACGGATGGTTAAACCATGAGGTTTGGTAAGTTCTGCAGAACAAATACCGCCATGCAAGGAAAGTGCGTTTTTGACGATTGCCAGGCCTAATCCCGTGCCGCCCATGTCACGGCTACGGCCTTTGTCCACGCGATAGAAACGCTCAAACAAATGCGGCAGATGCTTCTCATCTATGCCC
>CAJOFU010000024.1 GCA_905233935.1 Paludibacteraceae bacterium | reverse complement strand
TTGGAAAATTTCTTGCATATGTCAAAAATTTTTCCGAACTTTGCAGCCAAGTTGCGCATGACGATGATGTTTTAGTTGTTTAACTTTGTTGATTTGGCACTACAAAGTTACTAAAAATCAACGAATTGTGCAACTTTTTTGTTAAAAAATTTAATCAAAGAACACTTTTTTTAATTCCGCCAACAGGTTAATTTAATCATGAAAACAAGAACAATTATCGCAGCTATGGCATGCATAGCGTTAGCAACTACTGCATGTTCTTCTACTAAAAAAGTAGCCGCTCCTGCTCAACCGCAGGTTCAAACAATCAATCTCGCTCTTGTTGAAAATCCGCAAGCAGACAAATATGCAAATCTTGAGTATGGAATCCGCCTTAATGTGCAAGACGGACGTGCTGACAAACGACTTATCCAAGTCTATGACGCAGCCGCTACGAGTAAACCCACCGTTAATGTTAATCCTGGAATTGGGTCTTTTGTGCCGGAAAGTATGCGCCGTTATATGCGTACGATGGGTTTCAATATGGACGCAGATGTCGCTACGGATTATTTGATGCAAATTACAATTAAGGAGTTCCATACCGACTGGTTGTCTGGTATAGGATGGAATGGAACGGTAATCATGGACATAAAGATCTTTGACCATAACCGTGCTATCGTTTATCCGACTACCGAAGTCGCAGGTCGCGCAAGCATTTACGGTAGTGCACAATCCATTTCGTACGCTCAGCAAGCCATCAACAAAGCTTATGCCGCTGCTCTTGCAGACATTGACTGGGATCGTGTAGCTTATTTCCTGCATCGTTCTAAAGACCCCAAACAAGAGGCTAATAAGAAAGTCACAGGCGAAGGCAATACAGCTTTGGAACATATTGCTGTGCATTGGAATGTTAATTCGCGTCCGCAAGGGGCAGATGTTTCTTGGCGTGTCATTTCGCAAACACCGGAAGTAAAAAACCAGAACTACAAATATCTGGAGACAACTCCGTATGAAGGCACAGAGACCATTAACATCAAAGGCTTGACATACAACAATGCCGGAAACGTTCAAATTGAAATCAAATGTGAGAAGAATGGATATTATTCACAGACTAAAAAGTTAGATATTCTTTCTATCATTGATGACAATGATGTAAGTTACATGTTCCGCTTAGTTCCTGAAGACTGATGAAATGTATTCTATGTGCCTTATGCGCAATAATACCCACGCTTGCCTTTGCAGACATCATCGCCACATTTAACAATGGAAACATCGAAGAAGTGACAGTGGTGTCTATTGGAACTGACGAGGTTGTGTATAAAAAAGGCAATGCTCAAAAATCTATAGCTTCCTCAGAAGTAGAAGGCGTGCTTTATGATGATGGCAGATTTGTATCTCCACCAAAGAAATCGGTTGCAACTGAATCATATGAAAGTACACATGATGATTCATGGGCTGTAGAGAATGTGCCTTCTGAAGATTCTCAAACAACTTCTAACCGCCGCACAAAACGCGAAAAAAGAGAACGTAGTGGAGGTAACTCAGAGGTTGGACAAGCCTTCAAAGATGCAGGAGTTGCAATTAAAGATGCATTTACTACCATGTTTGATGCTATGGGAAGAAAAAAAGACAAAAGTTCTTCTGATAAAACGAATACAGAAACGGACTCTAATCAAAGTTCTCCGGCATCAGAAGATGGTTGGTAAATTTCAACATCTCTCTATTTATAAACAAAGGGTAGTCCTAACGGGTTACCTTTTGTTTTACTAATTATTCTTGTTTCTTCTTGGTAGTTGTCGGTGTTTGTCAAACGTCGCCTTTTTCTTCGTCTATTGCGTCGGGATTTAATCCTGACAATCGGCTTTGCCATTTCTTCTTTGTATTACAGGTGTCTAATTGACACCGCTCCACACCACATGCAGGGTGCCCACTTGGCGGTGTTTTTGTTTATCTATCTCTCGCTTCGCGAAAAAGAAAGCCCCCTTTTTTATTTTTTTTGTCATTCTCTTGTATATCTCAATTATTTTTTGTACCTTTGCACCGTTAAACGACGCAAATAAGACGAAAAACTATGCAAATCCTCATTTTACAAGGCTCTCCGAGAGCCAAAGGTAACACCGCATGGATGGCGGAAGAGTACAAGAACGCTGCCGAGGCAGCAGGTCATAACGTGACGCTCGTCAACGTGGCGCACAAGCATATAGCAGGCTGTCTGGCGTGTGAGTATTGCCACGGCAAAGGCAACGGTGCGTGCATCCAGAAAGACGACATGCAAGAGCTTTATCCGCTCATGGCAGAAGCCGACGTGCTTGTATTGGCTGCACCGATCTATTACTTCACGCTCAGCGCGCAGATTCAGGCTCCAATACAACGCATGTACTGCGTCAACGCACCGGCTAAGGTGAAGAAGATGGCGCTGCTCTGCTCGTCGTATTCGCCCGGCGTGTATGATGGCGCACTCGCCGAGTTCCGTGACATCTGCAACTACTGGCAAGTAGAGAACATGGGGCACGTCACCGCCAAGATCGACGAACAAAAGACCGAAGCCACAAAGCAGAAGATCGTGGAGCTGGTAGGAAAACTATGAAAGTGTGGCTTATCATAGTAGGTGTTATCCTGCTGCTTACAGGAACAGGTTTGGCTGTACTCTCCCACCCTTCGTTCGGGCTGTGGCGACATGTGTCGAAAGAGCGGATACAAGCGTCACCGAACTACAAGGACGGGATGTTCCGCAACCAACTGCCGACGCCGCAGTTCACAGGCGATAGCGCAAGCACGAGGAGAACATTGTGGCGCTTTCTGACGAACAAAGATACGCTGCGTGTGCCGCAAGAACCGATAACTGCAATCAAGACCAACCTCAAGAACCTGCCGACCGATAGCGATTGGCTGGTGTGGTTCGGACATTCGTCGTACCTGTTCTGCTTGGACGGCAAGCGGTACTTGGTGGATCCGTTGCTCAAACCCGAGTGGCCGTCGTCGATGATGCTGAAAGCTTTTCCGGGCACGGACATCTACCGCCCAAACGATTTGCCGGACATCGATGTGCTCATCATCACGCACGAGCATTGGGATCATATGGATTATGCCACACTCCGCGATATCCGCGATTGCGTGAAACAGGTCGTTTGTCCGCTCGGCATCGCCGATTACCTGCGCTATTGGGGCTATAAGGATGAGCAGATCTTCGAACTCGATTGGTTCGAACGTCTAACAGCCGAAGGCGCTCTAACAGCGAAGCGGTCTAACAGTGTTAACGGTCTAACAGGCGCAGCCGGTCTGACGATTACTTGTCTGCCAAGCAGACATTTCAGTAATCGTCTACTCGGCAAGCCGAATCAGACGCTCTGGGCATCGTTCATGGTCGAAGCCTGTGGACGCAAGGTCTATATCGGTGGTGACGGAGGTTATGATAAGCGTTTTACTGAAATACACGAACGCTTCGGAGCGGTTGATTTGGCGCTCTTGGAGAACGGGCAGTACAATGCCAGTTGGAAATACATTCACACAACGCCCGAAGACCTGGAAAAGGTCATCTTGGATCTCCAAGCCAAACAAGTCTTCACCGTTCACCATGACAAGTTCGCTTTGTCTGTCCATCCATGGTCCGAACCGTCCTCCGTGGCGCACGATATAGCAACAAAAAACAATATCAACCTATTGGACGCCCCGATAGGAACGGTAGTAAAATTTTAGCACATGGCCTGCCTACTGCAAAACCATGTCAGAAATCACAAAATAAAAACAATAGAATTATGTATTCAGACCCCAAAGATTGTCTCTATTGCACCAACAATGAGACCTTGCACAATCTCATGATCGAGATTTGTCACATGCGCGTGTCGCGTGCGTTCCTGTTCAAAGAGCAGACCTATCATGGCCGTTGCCTGGTGGCGTACGACAAACATGTGAACGACTTGAATGAACTGGATGACGAGCAGCGGAATCTGTTCATGGCGGATGTAGCGGACGTGACACGTGCGATGCAGCAGCTGTTCAAGCCGGAGAAGATCAACTACGGCGCATATTCCGACAAACTGAGTCACCTGCATTTCCATCTGGCTCCGAAATATGTTGACGGTCCGGATTATGGCGGTACCTTCCAGATGAATCCCGGTAAGGTCTATCTGACCGAGGCGGAATATGACGAGATGGTGAAAGCGCTGCGCCGAGCTCTCGGAATATGAATTTCCAAATCTTTGGCACAGAAAAAGCACCGATAATCCTACTCATTCCCGGTTTGGGTGTGTCGTATGAGATCTTCCTTCCGCTGATCAAACAGATGGAAGACAGGTTTCGTATCATTGCCGCAGAAGTGGACGGCTTTACGTTAGCCAAACATACACGCTTCACTTCCTTGGACGACCAGGCAGCGCAGGTGATTGACTACATCAAAGCCCATTGGATCGGTATCGACCTGCATATCGCACCCGACGATTTGCTACGCGACCTGACTCGCAACTCCTACGAGATTGTCAAAGCTAAATATAACAAGAAGAAATTATAGCAAGAAGAAATATAACTTAAAGTGTAATGAGAAAACTATTTTTTTTCTTTGCAGCTATCTTATGTGCAAGTGCCATAAGAGCTGATCTGAAAGAGGATTTCAATTCCCTTACTTCCGGTTCGTGGACATCCGAGACATCGATTGAGTTGCCCTCTGGAACATGGACATTCGGAGGCGGATTGCAGTACAACAAATCGAATAATGTGGTATCGCTCAAGTTCAGTCAAACCGGAGCATATCTCATCACACCGGTACTTGACAGTGTGACTTCGGTTGAGTTCAAACATCGCAGCGGAGGCAGCAAAAAACAGATTGATATCGCCTATCGTATCGGTTCAGGCGAATGGGTTGAGGTAAGTTCGGTCAGTAGTCCTTCCAGTTCGACGTTTTCCTCTTTCTCATGCAAGTTGGGAACGGATTCGACTCAGAGTGTGCAGGTGCGGTTTAGCGGAACGAACAATACCTACATCGATGATGTGGTACTCAAGCAATATGTCTCGGGTTCGGGCGATCAGGGAACAGTCGTGCCGGCAGAGCCCGATCCGGAGTTCACCAGACCTACCTATACGGCAACGCACGCAACGTACTATTTATCGCCTGCGGGCAATGACGAGACAGGTGACGGCTCATTTGAAAAGCCGTGGTTCAATCTCGGCAAAGCTATTACGGTTGCGCAAGCGGGAGACGTGATCTATTGCCGCGGAGGCGTTTATAAGATGTCATGGCGCGGCACAGACGGCAAACTCACCGTCCGGCTCAAGCAGTCAGGTACAGCCGAGGCACCTATCGTGATCTCGGCATATGAGAACGAGAAGCCTGTCTTCGATTTCGAGCAGCAGTTGCTCGATTGCAACCGCAGCCCTAAGAATGTCGGTGACCGCGGTATTCACTTGACGGGTGACTACTGGATCCTGTTCGGCTTGCATATCATGCACGCTGCCGACAATGGAATCAAACTTGAAGGCTCGCACAACCGTATCGAGCGATGCGAGTTCAGTTACAATCTGGACACGGGTATTCAACTCGGTTTCGGGCATAAGTTCTCAGATACGTTCCCCGGCGTAAGCAAGAACGACGGCAGCTATTGCGCGTACAACGATATCGTGGACTGCGACAGTCATCACAACTGCGACTGCGATGCCAACTACGGTTCGGACGCGGACGGTTTTGCATGTAAGATGCATAACGGCAAAGGAAACCGTTTTATCCGTTGCCGTGCTTGGCGTAACTCCGATGACGCGTGGGATCTGTTTGAGACGGATTACGACGTTATTCTTGCCGAGTGCTGGGCGTGGGAGTCGGGTAATAAAGAGGATCACCTGTGGGTGAAGGAATACCTCGACACCTCCGCTTCATTCTCGGGCAACGGGAATGGTATCAAGTTGGGTGGCAACGGCACAGGCGGTAGCAGCCAGGGTATCCATTACGCCTATCGCTGCATCGCTTTTGGATGTGATATCAGTTCTTCGGTCAAGGGCTTTGACTGCAATAGCCACAAGGGCGGACATGTGCTCGTCGGTTGTCTTGCGTTTGACAATAGTTATGATTACATGTTCGAGTCCGGCGGCTCGGATGCCAACACCTACTATTACAACAATGTCTGCTTCGGCCGGCAGGAGATCTGTGTCGGTACGGATGACTACAACGCGGTGGTCACTCCGCCGTCCAAACTCGGCTGGACGAACCATCTGGTAACCGGTTTCTCGCGCGACGAATATGTCTCGCTCAGCGAAGATGATGCGATTGCTCCGCGACGCGGTGACGGCTCTATGCCGAGTCGTTTTGCACGACTGATGCCGGGCAGCAAACTCGTGGATGCGGGAGGCGAAGTGCCGGAGTTGGTTATACCTAACTGGGCGCAACTGATCGCCGACTTCCCGTTCCTCGCATCGCCCGCTTCAGGCAAGGCACATGACCTCGGCCCGTACGAGCTGAAACAGGAAATGCCTTCCGCTACCGACGAAATATCCAATCTACAATCTCCAATCTCCAATAAGATCCTCCGCAACGGTCAACTCCTCATCCTCCACGGGGATAAGGCCTATACCATTACCGGATTGGAGATTAGGAAATAAAGGCTCGATATAAAAATCCTATTATACGATAAGAATGAATAACGAGATAACTATCAGAAAAGCAGTGATAGCGGATATCCCCCGCATCATCGACTTACTGCACCAAGTGAATATGGTGCATCACCGACTTCGACCGGACTTGTTCAAACCGAACACCACGAAGTACAGCGAGCATGAACTGAAAACAATGCTCAGCGATACCACGAAACCGATCTTTGTGTACAACGACGGTGAGGTGTTGGGCTATGCCTTCTGTCAGATCAGCGAGGTGAAAGGTGACCGACTGCTGTGTGATTGTAAGACCCTGTATATTGATGATATTTGTGTGGATGAACGCGCTCGGGGCAGACATATCGGCAAAGACTTGTTTGAGTTCGTCAAGCGCTATGCGCAATCAATTAGCTGCCACAATATCACCCTGAACGTCTGGGCAGGAAACAATGCTGCTATGCACTTCTATCAGAGCGTGGGTATGCAACCACAGAAAACCGGCATGGAAATCCTTTTGTAACCCCCGTTTGCTTACTAAAGAATGCATTTTCGCCAAAAAGTGCATTCTTTTTTGCAGAAAAAAGATATATCGTTTGCGATATTAAATTATTTTTTGTAATTTTGCATCGTTTACGACATAAATGGATAAATGAGTAAATAAAAAAATGAGAAAATGAATAACGAGCAACTGAAATTAGAGAACCAACTTTGTTTCCGTCTATACTCCGCGGCGCGGCTGACGATGGGAGCATATCACCCGTATCTGGATCCGTTAGGTATCACGTATCCCCAGTACTTGGTGTTGCTCGTGCTATGGGAGCAGGATAAGCAACCGGTATGCGACATCGGCAAACGTTTGATGCTCGACACGAACACGATGACGCCGTTGCTGCAACGCATGGAGAAAGCCGGACTCATCACGCGTACACGCGGTAAAGAGGATACGCGCCTGCGCATCGTATCGCTCACCGAACAAGGGAAAGCCTTACGCGAGCAAGCGGAACATATACCCGAAAGCATGAGCAAGGCGGTGATGGCCTCAGAGGATGAATTGGCGGAAATCCTGCAAATGATTCCGCTGCTCGACAAACTGATTGAAGAATTGAAAAAACTAAATAAATAACCCTCAAATTTTTACAATTATGAACAAGCAGGAAGCTTTGAAAGCATTCGCCTATATGGGCGCTGTATGGTTTGGCAACAGTAAGCAACACTTCGCTTTCTCGGCGTACGCTTTGGATAGCGTGCATCGTGCTGATAAGTTCATGTTCAACTAAAACAAACGAAACTATGACAACCATTTATGATTTTACGACCCTCTCCAACAGAGGCAAAGAAGTGAACCTCGCAGATTACAAAGGACAAGTGATTCTTATCGTCAATACCGCCAGCAAGTGCGGTTTCACTCCGCAGTATGACGGTTTGGAAGCATTATATAAGAAATACAAAGACCAGGGCTTCGTGATCCTTGGTTTCCCGTGCGACCAGTTTGCTAACCAAGAGCCGGGCAGCGACGAGCAGATCGAAGAGTTCTGCCGCCTGAACCACGGAGTAACCTTCCCGCTGATGGCTAAATCCGACGTCAACGGTGCCAACGCCAACCCCGTATTCGAATACCTCAAAGCGCAAGCTCCGACGGAAGAATACAAGGGCATCAAAGCCAAAGCGGCACATGTAATGCTCAAAGGTATAAGCAAGAGTGTAGAGAAGGAGAGCGACATCCTGTGGAACTTTACCAAGTTCCTCGTTTCCAAGGACGGAAAGACCGTTCAACGCTTCGCACCGGTAGCTGAACCGAAAGACTTCGAGGCAAATATCGTAGCCGAGTTGGCGAAATAACCCATGAAACGTTTAATGTTTAATGACATGAAAGAGCAAGTATTATGACAATAAACGACTTATGTTCATCACCATCGTTGACAACATAGAGATTGACCGCGAGCAGCGGAGTGTGCGCAAAGACGGCGAGACGGTACACTTGACAGGTCTTGAGTACGGACTATTGGAGTTCCTGTCTGCGAATGCTAATCGTATCTGCTCGCGTGAGCAGATATTGGATCATGTGTGGGGAACGCGTTTTCAGTATGATACAGGCACTATCGACGTGCACCTCAATGCCTTGCGCCGTAAGTTAGGCTGGTCAACCAAGCAACCGATAGAAACTGTTCGGGGAATAGGATTGATACTGCATACCGAGCGTCCGTCGGAGGATGTGTCGCCGCTATCCTTGCTTGCATACGGTTGGCTTCGTGCTCACGAGAACGAACTCAAAGCACACGGCTTGGCAGTGCAGTTGCAACTCACGCCGTGGGTGAACACCCTGACGATCAGTTCTGACAGTCTGCGTAAGTGGTTGGATGCTTCGCTCGAAATGCTGTTACCTACTGCCCAAAACGGAATCTTATGCCTTTCGTCGCATCTGACTACACACCATTTTACCCTTGCTTTGGACATAAACGGTACTATTACGGAGTTGCGTATTCCAATCTTAAGAATTTCTTAAGCAAAGTTTAAGAAAAAAGCAGTATCTTTGCACTCGCAATTATAAAACTATGCGTGCAAAGGTACTTTTTATTTGTCTTTTATTGGCAAGCGGAATGCTTGCGCAGGTGAGTGAGGGCATCGAGAAAAACAAGATCTATCAAGGTTTTTCCGGCGGCATGATGCTGCACACAGGCTATCTGTTCGGACGTGACGGTAATGCGCCAAAGACCCCGGACGGACGTTTGTGCAGTCCGCAGGGAGCTACGTTTGGTATCGGTGGTGCGTTGCGCGTACATCTATGGAAACATCTGCGTACGGGCTTTGAAGGTTTCGTAAGTACGATGACAAGCGGTACTACGGATTGTAAGGACGTACTCAAAAACGGCAGTTATGTGCGAATGGGCTGTGGTGGTGTGTTGGCGGATTGTTGCTGGCGGCTGGATAAAGCCTGGCCGTATATTGGAGGCGTAATCGGCGGCGGTTCGATGAAGGGGCTGTATATCCTGGACGGCGACCAGAACAGCTGGGCACAAGATCAGAACAGCACCTTCCACAAACAATCATTCTTCTATATCACGCCATACGTCGGCTGCGATTATTGCCTGACGCGCAAGGTGCATCTCACGTTCCGCCTCGACTGGATGTTGGCAATCCATAAGCGCGAACTGTGCATGCCGACCGGTCCTCGCCTGTATTTCGGATTCATGTTCTGCCACTAAATACGAAAATGAGAAAATAAGAAAATGGCTTTATGAATTACGAAGGAATTCTTTTGGGCGCGGGAGCGTTCTTGTGTATAGGTATCTTTCATCCGCTGGTGATTAAGGCGGAATACTATTTGGGAGTCAAGTCTTGGTGGGCGTTTCTCATTGTCGGACTACTGACTGCAGTAGGCTCATTATTCGTTGAAAACACGTATCTGTCAATTTTCTTAGGCATCTTTGCTTTCTCATCGTTCTGGAGCATCGACGAGGTGTTCAAACAGCGTGAGCGGGTACGCAAAGGGTGGTTCCCGATGAATCCCAAACGCAAGGAAGATTATTAAATTTGCCGTAAAATCAAAAATTTCCCGTATATATTTTGCATATATAGGATTTTTTTTGTAACTTTGCAGCCAGTTTATCGCAAATACAATGAAACGAGATTATCCCAAATGGTGTAGTGTGGCGCTGATAGCCGCTATCTATGCACTCGCAGGTGTAGCCGGTTGGCTGCTGTTTGAAGCATTAGCCTCTAACCCACTAACCACTAACCCACTAACCACTAATCCACTAACCCGCTTATTCTTAGCCGACGTGCTGGCGACAATTGTCGTCTGGGCATTCGGTTTGCTCTATGAGAATGTATCTGTCTATGACCCCTATTGGAGCGTCTTTCCGCCGGTGGCTTTCCTGCTGTGGGCATTCTATACCGGCGTGTGGTCGCTGCCGGTTATTCTGCTACTGATTGCATCATGGTATTGGGGATGGCGTCTCACGCGAAATTGGGCAATCACCTTCAAAGGCATTGCGCATGAAGACTGGCGCTACACCAAGTACCGTAGTCAACATCCGTTGGTGTTCCATCTTATCAATCTCTTCGGTCTGAACATGATGCCGACATTGGTGGTCTTTGCCGCCATGCTGCCCGGACTCAAACTGTTCGAATCCCCTAACCCACTAACCACTAACCCGCTAACCGTTTGCCTGCTATGCCTCGGTTTTATTGTATGCATAGCATCGGCTACTATCCAACTCATTGCCGACAAGCAGAGTCATGATTTTCGTGCCGCTAATCCCGGTAAAGTATGCAATGTGGGACTTTGGAAACACGGTCGGCATCCGAACTACTTCGGCGAGATACAATTTTGGTGGGGTATTTGGATTATGTATGCTGCATTGAATGGCTTTGACATGTATATCTGTGGCGCAATTGTCATGACCGCGCTCTTCCTCGGCATCAGCATCCCTCTGATGGAGAAACGCCAACTTGCCAACAAACCCGACTATGCCGAATACCGCAAACAAACAAGAATATTGATATGAAAAAGTTTCGTGATTTAGTCGGCTATGTGCTGGGTGGTGTGCTATTCGTTATTCTGTTGCCAACGATCATGTGGCTCGCATCCGGCATGCCGATGTTGGAACATATAGGAGTGTTACGCGCTTCCATAACAGGTGTGTTGATTCTTGGCGGCTTGACGCTTAGCGTATGGACGATCGTCTATATGAAACGCCGCGGCAAAGGCAATCCCATGGATGCCTTTGACCACGAGATAGGTTCGCGCACACAACACCTGATGACCGACGGACCGTATCGTCTCAACCGCAATCCGATGCTCACCGGTACGTTCATCTATCTGTCAGGTTACATCGTGTGGCTGTGGACGTGGCAGGCCTTGCTCGTCTGGATCGTTTTTGTGGCTATCATGTTTGTCCAAGTTCTGAGCGAAGAGAAACGTCTTCACCGTGATTTTGGCGACGAATACAAGACCTATTGCCAACATACCGGTCGTTTCTTACCCTGGGCACTATAATCTGCTTCATTTTTGCAAAAAATTGCCCTACCCTGTGAGTGGGCATAATTGGAATGCCCCACGCTCGAACGAAGTGCAATAAACAATCTTCGATCATGATAGTCCCAACTTGCCGAGCAAATCAGTCCCAACTTGCCGAATAAAATTGCACTAAACGACCAAAAAAGTGCAAAAATATTTGCAAATATAAATTATTTTTTGTATCTTTGCGGCTCAAAATAGGACAAATAATCCGCATTTGCGGCTCACGTTGTGCCGTATATGCAGGATTTTGACCCCTAAAATGAGCCGATTGAGTTATGGACACCTACAGAAACATCTTACAATTCTTGCATTACAAGCAATGCTCTGCTGATTGCCAACGGCTATTGCCCTCTGTCGTTCCGAACCGTCGATTCGATTGATTACAAGAAAGCTATGCTGGTGTTCTACGAACAGAACAACTTGCACGCATTCAAGCATATTTTCATCGACCAATACGCTTTTGCTGTCCGGGAGTATTTTTAAGGTATTCCGAAAATCATTTTGATTTTTTGGGGTTAAATTATCGCATCAGTACTAATTGTTCTTGACTGTTGTTAGCTATTCTTATCTGGTTCATTGCAATCTGTTTAATCTGGTTAATCTGTGAATCTTATTAGGTTCACCGTAATAGTTGATAATTGTCTTTTATTGTTGACCTAAAAAATCCCGTTTCCGTGAATTTTTTCATTTTTCTACATCTTTTTCACAAAAAAATGCACCTTCCTCTTGCATATTTCATATTTTTTTCGTATCTTTGCGAGCGGAAATGATTTTATGCGCGGCACGAAGCCCAACATAGTTTCATTTTCAGGGAATTCTACTACGCCGATCTCCTATAAGGGAGAGGGTTAGAGGGATTCATTACATATTGAAAAGGCGTTTATTGGACGCTTTGTTATTGACGCGCGAAAAGCCTCGAACACTTTTCAACACTCAATTCAAGTCAGAAACAAAGTAACGATAGATGCCTACGGGTATGACTATCATACTCGCTCCGCTATTCTTAGCGGACGTGTTGTCATATCGGCGTAGGTTTCATTGTTGTTTATTTGACTTGAGGGGCAGTTCGAGGGTCCCAGCGCGTAGATGAGCAATAGCGAAGTCTGCGCTTTTTGTATGTGTTGTGTATATATGCGTGCGCACACAAAATAAGTTGTAAACAACAAATCTAGTAAGCTGAGAAATGGATTGCGTTATGAAGAAAATGTATTTGCTGATATTGCTTATGTCTGTCGTTAGTACATACGATATATACGCACAAGAGGCATCGAATGCAAACGTAGAGGAGGTGTCAGTACCTTGCTTACAAGATGCATTTGATACCGATGATGCTGTTGTGGCTTGGGGTGTAGGAAAATCAAGTGATCGCATAGAAGCTTCTTCGTTAGCTGTACAAGATGCGATCGAATCATTAGCAAGGAGATTTCATATAGATATTAAAGAGGTTTCTAAATATGCGGAAACAAGGTGTAGGTATTATACAATGAATGCTAATAATGAAACGGTCGCTTATACAAGTATCGGTTTGTCAAAATCAGTATTATTTCGATTGATCAAAGATGAACATAAATATAAAGCTATACAAAAACAAGAGTTGCCAGTATTGGATATTCCTTGTTTAGAAGAATCATACGATACGATTGAGGAAATGCGAGCGATTGGAATAGAAGATGGTGCAACTACAGCCATGCAAGCGAAACAATTGGCTATAGAAAAAGCAGTGGAAGATCTTTCAATAAAAGCGTTTCCGGAAGCGATAACATGCACCAGCATTTCAAAGCCTGACGGTCAACAAGAATCACATATTGAGATTAACATAACAAAAGAGCAGAAACAATTTGTATATAATAATATCCAATTACGGTGTTACGAAATTCAAATGAATGAATTAGGCTTGTATCAGGCATATGTTGCGGTTGGTATATCATTAGCAAAAATCAAACAATACAAACAATAACGGAGAATGCCGAAAAGACATAAGTGAGTAGGCGAAATTATAAGCAAAAATGATTATGAAAAGAATTGTAGTAATCTTGTTAGCAATTGTGTGCGGAGTAGCATTCTCTAACGGATTTGCAAAGAAACCAACAAAAAAACAGAAAGTTGAGGAGCAGGCAATACAGGATAGTCTTGCTTTGGTAGAACAAAACATGGTACGTGAACTAGAGTTGAAAAAGCAAGAGTTAGAGGCATTAAAGGCAAAACTACAAAGTGAAAAAGAGCAATTAGAGAATGAACGTAGAGAAGCAATGGCAGAAGAAGTTGTTATACCCTGCTCAAAAGAAGCAGAAAGTAATGATGAGTATTTTGGAGCGTTTGGAATGGGTGAGAATGCAATGACAGCAAACGATGCTATTTCACGTGCGACAATAAATGCTCAAAAAGACTTGGCAAGAATGGTGGGTGAAGATATTGATTCTAACCTAATAGAGATGGTATGCCGACAACTTGCACGTGATCGTTATGGCAATTGGATGGCATATGTCGCAATAAGGTATCCTAAAAACAAACGATAATTCATATTTTAACAATTTATATGGAGAATGCCGAAAAGCCATAAGTGAGTAGGTGAAATACATGTATTTAAAAACCGATGCCCGATGGGATATAAGTGGGTAAAAACAATCATGAAAAAAATCACATTAGTAGCAATTGCTCTTGTATGTAGCGTTGCATTTACGAACTGTGCGGCGAAGAAGCCGGTAAATCAAAAATCTGCAGCAGAGGCGGAAATCGAACGACTCAAACTTGAGAAAGAGAAACGTGATCTTATAGCTGCTATGGAAGAAGACAGTATCCGTCGAGCTCATGCTCGTGAAGACGAAGAAGCTGCACGTCAACGTCAAAAAGAATTGGATGATGCTAAACAAGAATTAAAAATAGCCAACATGAATATGCAGGAGCGTTTGGAGGAAGGCATGAAAATGTTGCTAATCCCTTGTAGCGAAGAAGCACTAATTAATGAAAATAGCGAAAATATGTCCGCTATGGGTATTGCAACGAATCAACCTTCAGAAGAAGTAGCAATGTTGAATGCAAATCGTACTGCTCTTTCTGAAATCACCACTCGTTTCTTAGGCGTTATGAAAAATGGTATAGAACAGTACTCGAAAGACACTCAGGCAAAATCTGGTAATCGAGGTATCGAGGCTCAACTAGAAGGTCTTGCTATCGCTATTGGAGAAAAGGAAGAAAATAAACAATTCAAGGTGGCATGTCGTAAGTTTACAAAGACGAGAGTTGGTAACTATAACTGCTATGTAGCTCTTTATGTGCCGGTAGAGAAAATGTTGGATGCATATCTTGATAAAGCTGAAGAAGCTGGAATAGATCTTGATAAAGCTCTTTTCCGCAAACATATGCAGGCAGAATTGGATCGTCAATCTGAAAAGAAACAAGCAGAAAACAAGCAGATGCTGGAAAATATGCAAGCAGCTCGTGAAGAGATGGAGAAGTAAAACATTCTTAAGAGGTTGTCGGTCTATGATCGGCAGCCTCTTAATTTTATATTTTGCAAATGAAAAGATTTCTATCATACCTTTGCTTGTCATTTTTAGCTATAATGACGAGTCATCTATGGGCGCAAACAGGCGAAATACCTTCTTGGGTTAAAAACATTCCGTCCTCTCAAACAAAAGGCAATTTCTATTATCGCGTTACAATGGGAGAAGGACAAACGTATGATAAAGCATATGCTAATGCTTTTGCCAAGGCATTATTGGAGGCTGCTTGGAAGCATGGAGTGCGAGTAAATACTCAAAACGATATGGAAGCTTTGGAAACCTCAATTACGGAGAGCATAAGTGTAGAAAATCATACGATGGAACTGCCGATGAATAAAGTATGTGATTATTGGGAGCAACTTTATTCACCTAATCGTATTCGTTTGTATGTCTTATGGCAGATTGCCAACGATGCACTTAAAGACCCAAAATTTGAAGAATACACTAATTGTCAATAATACCAACATTTATGAAAAAGTATTGTTTGATTTTTCTATCAATATTGTTGTTAAGTCCTTTATTTGCCCAAGCTCAACTGCAACAAAGCAAAAAGCCACGCCCAGACTGGGCTTTTGAGAAACCGTCTCCTTCACCTGAGAATGTCAAGAACTTTGATTATTATGTAGGTGTGGGTTATGGAAAAACTTTGGAGGAAGCAACAAACAAAGCCAAAGCGGATGCACTGAAGCAGGCTATCTTACGTATTGGCGTTCAAGTTAGTTCGTCCGATTTGTACAAGGCTGAGCAAGATGCTGAGTACTTGCGCATTTTAACTCAACAATTTGAGATACCTATTCGGTATCTGTATGATCACTATGAAGCGTTGGGTGACACATACAAAATGATGGTATTATGCCAAGCAGCGGTTAATGCGAACATAACTCCTCGTTTTGAAGTATATGTAGAGACTTTTAACAAGGTGGGTTCTAAAAAAGAAGAAAACAAAAAAATTATCCGTCGTTCAGATGTCAAAGCGCTGGTAGCATCATCGTTCATTCCTGGTATGGGACAAATGTTGAAGAAACAAGGTGGAGCGGGAGCTGGATTTTTGTTGAGTGAGTTGGCTCTGTTTGGTGGAGGTACGACCTGTTATTTCTTGGGTGACAACCAAATGAAGATAATGAAAGCCACTGGCACCACGTATGCAGAATATCAACAAGCCAAAAATACCAAGAATATATTGGACATAGCCATGTGGACATGTTTTGGTGTAGGCGCAGCTTTGCATATTACCAATATGGTACATGCGTGGTTGGTAAAAGATAAAAATCTACCACCTGAAATTTATAAAATGTCATTTTCTCCTGTGCTTATCCCAACAAACGAATATTCAACTCCAAACTACGCCATGGGCGCTGGAGTACAAATTACATTCTAAAAAACAATGAAAACAAGATTCACTTTGCTTGGCATTATAGCCGCAGTTGTTATCGGCATAACTGCCGTATTTGTAAGTTGTCAAAAGGAGTTAAACGATATAGTGAGATATCGCGGCGAGGTGGTGTATATCAACACGACCAATCCATTCCCGAATCTGACAGTAAAAGTGACCAACGGGACTGATACTCATTGTCAGGCACAAACTGATGAGGCTGGACAGTTCATGCTCAAAGTACGCGTGAACGAGATTGACGGAAGTTATTACCTGCTTGCCGGTGATTCAACGTGCATACCGAAGAAAGTGGCGTTAGGCGGCTATGGTCAGGAAGAAGTGGATCTTGGAGTAATCGAAGTAGAAGGACCAGCATTACCGACTGTGGAATCAGACACTATCGTAAGAGATGTTACTGCGGAAAGTGCGGTCATAGGCGGCAAAGTGCTGACTGATGGACGATTGACGGTTACTGCCCGTGGTATATGTTACGGAAAAACCGGCTTCCCTACCGTTGAAGGATTACATACTACTGAAGGAACAGGTTTAGGTGCGTTTACAAGTCACCTTAAAGACCTTGAACACGATGCAATCTATTATGCTCGTGCATATGCAACGAACCGTCTTGGTACAGCCTACGGCGAACAAGTGAAGTTCACGACAAAAGAGGGTGTGCCCGTTGTGCGGACAGATACAATCGTCAATATTACAGCCCATTCGGCAAGATGTTCAGGTTATGTAATTAGTGATGGCGGATATAACGTAACAAGCCGCGGTACATGCTGGAGTACGCATCACGATCCGACGATATATGACAATTTTACTAATGACGGTTCGGGATTGAAAGAGTTCGTAAGTCTGTTGTCGGATCTACAGGAGAATACGACATACTATATCCGTGCATATGCTACCAATAGCACAAGTACCGAATATGGCGAAGAGAAATCGTTCACCACATTGGACGGTTTGGCAAGAGTAAAGACAGACTCTCTCACTAATATTACCGCTACAAGCTGTATGGCATATGGTGCAGTGCTTGCCGATTGTGATATACCTGTTACAGAGCGTGGATTCTGCTATTCAACGACGCAATATCCCACAATTGACAACAAACATGTTGCTGTCAACAAAGGTCTTGGCACCTTCCATGCTACGTTAAGCGATTTGGAGTATGCGACAACCTACTATGTGCGTGCATATGCCACCAATGCTACGGCAACAGTGTATGATTCGCTGCAATTGGAAGTAACAACACTATCGGGTCTGCCAACCGTTGTTACTGATTCTGCGGTAACCAATATTGGTTCTGTGAAAGCCAGTTGCCATGGCGAAGTAACTGATGACGGCACACTGACCGTTACGGCACGAGGAATATGTTACGGTACAGAGCCGCAATTGACAATCAACGATACTCATACGGAAGAAGGTCGTGGTAAGGGTAAGTTCACCAGTAATCTGAAGAATCTGAAGGATTCCACGGTATATTATTACCGCGCTTATGCTACCACAGATGCCGGTACGGCATACGGAAAGGAATATTCGTTTATGACAAAGAATGGTATTCCTGTTGTTGTACTTGATAAATTAGGAGATCCGACGGCAAACAGCATCACATGCAAAGGCAATGTGACGGGAGATGGTGGTGTTACTGTCACAGAGCGTGGTTTCTGCTATAGTCTCACGCAATATCCTACAATTGATGACAAGCATGTCGCCATCGGCAATGGTATGGGAGAGTTCTCCGGTAGTTTAACAGGTCTGGCCATCAACACAAAATACTATGTTCGTGCATACGCTGTTAACTCGCTTGGCGTGGGGTATAGTGCCCAACAGTCGTTTACAACACAAAATGGTTTGCCTATTGTGACGACAGCTGTACCTACATCTACGGCAACAACCATCAATGCAGGTGGCGAAGTAACCGCCAATGGTGGCTATCCTGTAACAGAACGCGGTATTTGCTATAGTACAACCAATTCAGAGCCGACGATTGCTGATCAGAAAGTTATTAGTGGTAAAGGCAATGGTGTATTTAACCTGTCTATTCCTGATCTTACTGCTGCTACGACCTATTACCTGCGCGCATACGCAACTAATGAAAATGGTACGGCATACGGCGAAGCGAAAACTATTGACACAAAGAATGGCGTTGCTGTGGTTAAGGTCGGTAAAGTAACCAATGTCACCGCTATCTCGGCAACAGATTCGGTTACGGTAACGGATGCCGGTGGTTCTACTTTGAAGAGTTGCGGTATATGTTGGTCTACAACACCTAATCCAACCATTGAGAATAATAATGTTGCCGGTGGTAACCAGTTGAATACGGCATATTCATGCAATATGACGGAACTAAGCCCGAGCACAAAATATTACGTTCGTGCATATGCTATCACCGAGATAGCTACCTCCTATAGCGAGCAAGTGACATTCAATACCGTTAGCGGTCTGCCGGTTGTTACCACAGGCACACCTACAACGACTGCAACAAGTATAACTGCTAAAGGCGAAGTGACGGATAACGGTGGTTATAATGTTACCGAGCGTGGCTTCTGTTATAGCCTAACAAATTCTGAGCCAACATTGAATGATACAAAAGTGGTTAGTGGTAGCGGCAATGGCTCATTCAATGCTTCAATCACCGATTTGACAGCAGCTACCACGTACTATGTGCGTGCGTATGCTACAAATAGTATAGGCACATCGTACGGCAAGGCGGTGTCTGTAACAACGAAAGACGGAAAATCTTCCGTTACTGCCAGTGAAGCAACCAACATAACAGCACTTTCTGCTACGGTATCGGTTACTGTTTCGGATGCTGGAGGTGCGATATTACAGAGTTGCGGTATTTGCTGGGCGACCACGGAAAATCCGACTATAGACAACAACAAAGCTGTTGCCGAAGGTAAGCAACTGAAAACTGCCTATTCATGTAATATGACAGAGCTCGCTCCGAATACAACATATTATGTCCGCGCATATGCTGTAACAGATATAGCTACGGCATATAGCGAGCAAATAAAATTTAGTACAGTAAGCGGTTTGCCTGTTGTTATCACAGGAGAGGCAACACCTGCTGCAACAAGCATAGTAGCAACCGGTGAGGTAACGGATAACGGTGGTTATAATGTTACCGAGCGAGGTATCTGCTATAGCGCAACCAACTCCGAACCGACAATGGATCTTTCAACGCATCCATTACAGAGTTGACAGCATCCACCACGTACTATGTTCGTGCGTATGCAACAAATAGTATTGGCACATCGTATGGTAAAGTGGTGTCGGTGACAACGAAAGACGGAAAATCTTCCGTTACTGCCAGTGAAGCAACCAACATAACTGCTCTTTCTGCTACTGTATCGGTTACTGTTACGGAAGCAGGCGGTGCGACATTGCTGAGCTGTGGTATTTGCTGGGCGACTACAGCCAATCCGACTATTGACAACAACAAAGCTGTTGCCGAAGGTAAACAACTGAAAACGGCCTATCCATGTAATATGACAGGGCTTGCTCCGAATACAACGTATTACGTTCGCGCATATGCCGTAACAGATATAGCAACGGCGTATAGTGAGCAAATAACATTTAGTACAGTAAGCGGTTTGCCTGTTGTTATCACAGGAGAGGCAACACCAACAGCAACCAGCATGATAGCAACCGGTGAGGTAACGGATAACGGTGGTTATAATGTTACTGAGCGAGGTTTTTGCTATAGTGCAACCAACTCCGAACCGACACTAACCGACAAAAAGATTGCCAATGGATCTTTCAACGCATCCATTACAGAGTTGACAGCATCCACCACGTACTATGTTCGTGCGTATGCAACAAATAGTATTGGCACATCGTATGGTAAAGCTGTGCCAGTGACAACGAAAGACGGTGCCGCTGCCGTTATAGCTAGTGAGGCAACCAACATAACAGCACTTTCTGCTACTGTATCGGTTACTATTGCGGA
Source organism: Paludibacteraceae bacterium (assembly GCA_905233935.1). Classification (GTDB taxonomy): domain Bacteria; phylum Bacteroidota; class Bacteroidia; order Bacteroidales; family Paludibacteraceae; genus Colicola. The sequence continues at coordinate 23,040 of CAJOFU010000024.1, read as the reverse complement.
TGCCGGAGGTGCGATATTACAGAGTTGTGGTATTTGCTGGGCGAACACAGAAAATCCGACTATAGACAACAACAAAGCTGTTGCCGAAGGCAAGCAACTGGGAACTGCCTATCCATGCAATATGACAGGCCTAGCTCCTAATACAACATATTATGTTCGTGCGTATGCTGTAACAGATATAGCAACAGCATATAGTAAGCAAATATCATTTAGCACAGTAAGCGGTTTACCTGTTGTTATTACAGGAGAGGCGACACCAGCTGCGACCAGCATGACAGTTACAGGTGAGGTGACGGCTAACGGTGGTTATAATATAGCAGAACGTGGTTTCTGTTATAGTGCAACCAACTCCGAGCCAACACTTACTGACAAAAAGATTGCCTCTGGTAGCGGCAATGGAGCGTTCAATGCTTCAATCACCGAGCTGACAGCTGCTACAACGTATTATGTACGTGCTTATGCAACAAACGAAATAGGTACAGCTTATGGAAATGTGATAACGGAAACGACTAAAGATGGAAGGGCTAAAATATCAATGGGAAGCATTGATAATGTAACTACATCAACCGCTGTCGGTAGTATAACTATTTTAGATTTCGGAGGTGCTACATTGCAAAGCAATGGCTTATGTTGGTCAACTAATCCTAATCCCACAATTGCAGACAATACAGTTATTTCCGCTGGAAATCAACTTAATACCGCTTATACATGTAACATGTCGGGCTTGTCTGCTGGTACTACCTACAACGTGTGTGCATTCGCAACTACTGATGTTACAACTGTATACAGTGAGGTTAAATCATTCACGACGATGATTGATGTTTCCGGCGTAGTAAAAAGTGAGTCGGGACAAGTTATTCCTAATGCTACCGTTGCTTTCAAGCATTCCACGTATGATGCTAAATCAGTCACCACCAACACAAATGGTCAATTCTCGACACAATTGGTACCAAGCATATATACGGTTGATGTGACGGCACAAGGATATTTAAAGTTATCTCAAACCATCAGTGTTGATTCAAATCCTATTGAATTCGTCATGAGACCATTAGGCGTTTTGTGCGGAGTGGTATATGATGATGATAATATTCCTTTAGCAAATGCGACTGTAAAAGTTTGTTCTTCAGTGGATAATACGTGTAAATCTGCTATTAGCAATAGTGATGGATCATATAGGATTGAAAATATTACTCTTGGTCAAACCTCAATTATTACTTGTTCACTTAACGGATATAACCTTGTTGCAAATATTCCCAATATGAATATTAATAGTGGTAATAATAATCTTGATATCCGTATGAAAATAATAAATGGTGCCGATATAAATCCTTATAGTTTTGCTTATGAATGCTCGAATGAAGGACAATGTGGAACAACAACTACAAATACCATTACTATTACAAACAACAGACAAAAAGCTGTATCATGGTCACTTTCCGGTATTCCATCAAATGGTTTATCATTCAGTGCTTCAAGTGGAACTATTCAGGCAAAATCATCTGTAACAATAACGATGACCTTTAAATATCCTGGTCCATCTGTTCAAGGAAGCGTTAGGACTGCTTTATACAATTGTTATATAAACAACGTGCGGTGGACGTACACATATTTATGGAATTGGACAACTACTGGTTGGTTGTCGGATTGTAACCCATGGTGTCAGCAACATATGACGCTTATAGCAGGTGGTGAGTCATACGATTTTTATGTTAACTTTTATCAAAGTGTTGTATGGAATCCTTGAAACATTATAAACAATGTTCTTTGATATATTGAAGTTAGATACTCAATTTGTTGCAGACAGGTGTGACATTACTAGTCAATCTGTACAGCAAAACTAACTTTCAAAGTGTTAAAGACCATCATAGTTGTAGTGAACACTAATGGATTCAGAAAAAAATCATTAAAAAGAAGCGCCTTCCGAAGTGATATTGAGTGATAAAGTTCATACATTTGACCATTTCGCTTAAGGCATAACAAATCCCGTCGGCAATCCGCCGACGGGATAAGAAATAGAACGTGATCTTTGAAATAATGTCGAATCAAGAGCATCCCGGAGAGCCTGAGAGGGGGGATTACTGCGGGCTAAAGACCGCAGCAGGGGACAAACTCTCGGAGGTGGACTCGCTACTAACGTGACGAGCAGGGGACTAAATCAAGAGGTGCTCATGGATTCGGCGATATAGTTGAGGGCAAGAAAACGGTAGCGGGGGATATCGTGAGGGATATAACCGGCTTTGGTGGTTACTTTGGCAACGATGTCGATGCGCTCGAAGAGCTCTGCAGCAGGTTCGATGAGAAGTAACTTGCCAGCAGCGCAGGCTTCGAAATAGATGCCAGCGGGCTTGAAGTACTTGTAGTTGGGGCTGTCGGGAGCGGGGAAGCCTTGCTCCATAAGGATGATCAAAGGGAAGCCGGCAGCGCGAAGAGCACGGGAAATCTGCTTCTCCCCTTCGGAGATGGCTCCACTGATGAAAACGGTGCCGGAAGAGGCTTCCGTGAGACACTCCGCTTTGAGAGCTTCGATCTGATCGGGGGTAAATTTACGCGAACATTGAAGAACTTGACGTTGCGGATATTGTGCGAGGAAGATATTTCCTAAGGCAGAGCAGTTGATGCCTGCGATGTCGATTTGGCGGCGAATGCGGAATAAATCGGGGTTGGCACGCTTAAGGGCTAAGCGGCGCGGATTATCGTGAAGATAATTGAACCAATGTGAGAGTTGGTTATGGTGGTTGAGAGGACGATCGTTGTAGCCTGGAGAGAAGAGAGAAGGTAACTGTTGAGAGGGAGACTGCGGGCTAAAGACCGCAGCAGGGGACAAACTCTCGGAGGCGGACTCTCCACTAAAGTGACGAGCATGAGACAAACTCTCGGAAGGGATTTTGTTGCCTGCGGAAGACTTCAGTCTTGCGATTCGACGATATGCTTGGGTGCACTCACTCTTCCATGCAGCTATGATATTGCCTAATGGATAAGAGGCGGGCAGTTGCTCGCGGACATAGATGATACCATGGAAATGATCGGGCATGAGTTGGTATTGGAGAATCTGCACACGACAGCCGGTGGATTGAAGGGCATTGTTTTCTATGTCAAGAAAGGCTGATATCACTGCTAAGCCTAACTCAGTTGGCTCTACGTGGGCATTATCGGGATCGCCACGCAATAAGCCAAGCAGGGGGTGGCGGTTGGTGGTGGTAACAGTGATAAGATAAACGAATGGGGCGCAATAGTCGTGGCCAAACTTGCGGCGGAGGTTGTTGGGCTTGATAGGGAAGCGATGCTGCGAACTAAAGTTCGCAGCAGGGGACAAAATCTCGGAGGACGACTCGACACTAAAGTGACGAGCAGGGGACAAACCCTCAGAAGGGATTTTGTTGCCTGCGGAAGACTTCAGGGTTGCGCTTTTCTGATCAACATGCAGCATAATTAAATGAATGGGAACACAAAGATACAAAAAAAAAATGATATTTGCAAATATTTTTTGCATTAATTGGGAATTTGGCGCATTTTGATTTGGGAACTTGGCGCAGTTTCATTTGGGAACTTGGCAAGAATAGATGCAATAATGCCGATGAGTGAAACAGAATGTTCGAATAATCTACACATCCCAATTACCCGATTAAGGTGCAAATTGACAATTAAATATCAGAATTTTATAACAAAAAGAAAATCACTGGTAAGAATGAAAAAAGTATTGATTCTATTGCTATCAATTCTACCGCTGACGGCAATGGCACAGACGAGTTTTGACGAGTTCCGCAAGCAACAGCAAGCGGAGTTCAATCAATTCAAGAAAGAATCGCAGGAGGAGTACGACGCTTTCCGCAAGAAGATGAACGAGGAGTACGCCGAGTTCATGCGGCAAACGTGGGAGTCGTTCCCTGCACACGAGGCGGACAAGCCCAAGAAAGAGAAAGATATACCGCCCGTAGTGTATGAGGAGCCAAAGCCCTCTCCTACCCCACAACCTACGCCGCAGCCAAGGACAGAGCCTCAGCCGACACCCAAGCCGGATGAGCAACCTGCGCCTACGCCTCAACCTACTCCTCAGCCCAAACCCAAAGAGGAAGAGAAGCCTGTAGAGATTGCTGTTAAGCCGAAAGTGGTAGTTGTGCCTGCACCGCAACCTACGCCGGAGCCTATTGCACCCGTCAAACCGAAAGAAGAACCGTATAAGAAAGTGTCGATCGGATATTTCGGCTCAATCATTACCATCGGTTTTCCGGAGAATGACAACCTCAAACTGCGTGCATTAAACGAGAATGCCATAGCCGATGCGTGGAAGCAACTGTCAGACAGCAAGTACGATATAACCGTCAGCACGGCACTGAATGCGCGCAAGGCAAATGCGCTATGCGACTGGGCGTACATGAAGATGCTGCAAACCGTCACAGAGAAACATTACGGCAAGACGAATGAGGCTGTATTGGCGCAAGCGTTCCTGATGACGCAATCGGGCTACAGGATCCGTCTGGGCATGGATGACAAGAAACTGTACATGCTCGTAGCCAGCCTGTACGACATATTCAGCCTGAACTATTACAGCCTTGACGGCACGAAGTTCTACAACGTGAGCGGCGACAATAACGTGAGCATGAAGATCACCAAAGCCAACTATGGCAAGGAGAAATCCCTGTCGCTGCAGATAACCCAATTGCCGCAACTGAGCAGCGAACCGACACCTAAGCGCACCCTTACCTCGCGCAAAGGTGTGACAAGTTCCGTGAGCGTGAACAAGAACATGATAGACTTCTTCAACACTTATCCACAGGCATGCTTCAACGGCGACCAGACAACGCGCTGGGCAGCGTACGCCAACACGCCGATGGAAAAGACCGTCAAAGACATGCTCTATCCCCCGCTGAAAAAGACTATCACCGGCTTGACCGAGCGCGACGCAGTGGGCATCATCCTCAACTGGGTGCAGACCGCCTTCGAATATGAGTACGACGATAAGGTTTGGGGTGGTGACCGTGCGTTCTTTGCACAGGAGACGCTCTACTACCCGTACTGCGACTGCGAGGACAGAGCTATCCTATTTTCTCGGTTGGTGCGAGACTTGGTAGGATTGGATGTTGTGTTGCTGTACTATCCCGGACATCTCGCCGCAGCCGTTGCCTTCAGCAATGATGTCAATGGTGACTACCTGACCTACAAGAACCGCAAGTACATAGTTTGCGACCCGACATACATCAACGCCGGAGTAGGCAGTACGATGCCCGGCATGAATAACAAAGAGGCGCAGGTGATTGCACTTAAGTAATTGATAGTTAACAGTTGATAGTTGACAGTTGAAAGACGAGAGTGATGAAACGCGAGACAGTACTGATAACTGTATGTATAGCAGCCGTGCTTGCCGTGGCAGCGGGCGTAGGTATATACTATCTTGTGCAGGATAAGGCTGAGGAGAATGAGATGGTTTCCACTGATACGGAAAGTATAGCAGTGTTGGAACTTCCATCTGCTGATCCGTTGATGGTAGGCAAGTGGCAGAACGCCGAAAACCCGCAGTGGTACAAAGTTTATTATGACGACCCCGATGATGACGATGACAGTTACTTTTGGGGCAAAGAATGGGATGAGGCGGATGAGGTATTAGAGGAAGACCTGATGTATCACGGCAACGGTTGGTTTCGTTGGCGCAAAGAGAACAATCTGTTGACAGAACTGCACACGATGGATGCAAATGACCTGCCTATCGCGAAAATGTGGTCCGTCAAGCACCTTACTGCGCGTGCTGCCAATGACAGTATGATTGTCACCAATACTGAGCGCAGAGCGCAATGTTACCACTTCGCGAAAGTGCTGCCATAACATTTGCTGATGAAGAATGGCAAAAAATCCTACATTTTCCTGCGAATGTAGGATTTTTCGTATCTTTGACACCACAAACAAGAAAAATTGGTAACCATCCACTGTAGTGCAGGTAGGGATATAAAATTAGGGCTTATGCTCCGAACTGCCATGTATCGGGATCATGTACCGCTGCGGTGTGTTGATCCGTATTTTGATATGTATTTTGCTGTCAGCCCGTGGTTCCGGACAAGGCTGATTCATCGCAATAGTTGATAATCGTCTTGCATGGTTGACCTAAAAAATCCCGTTTCTGTTATTTTTTTCACTTTTCTATATCTTTTTTGCAGAAAAATGCACTACCCTCTTGCATAATTGATGTTTTTTTCGTATCTTTGCAAGCGAAAATGATTTTGTACGAAGCATTATATAAGGAACATGCAACAAGATCTGACACAAAAAACGTATCCTTGCAAAGGATTTGATTTGCCGACAGCCAAAGAGGCGTACGAGCATTTTCATGGGAAACTGACTGTGATATCTGACTATGGCGACAGCTGTAACGGTCATTACTTGCATACATGGGATGACGGCAAGCGTCTACTGTGCCGCTGCGAGGAATGTGGCGGACTGGTGCTGGTGCAGAAAAGCGAGTATCACAGTTGGGAATATGATGACCACTATACAGACTATTTCCCTATCGGTTCGCCTCAAGAGGCAGAGCAACTGAACGAGCAGTACGGCGGCTTTCAACTTGAACAGGAGTGGAATAGCAAGGGTGTTTTTGTAACCAACGGTCATGTGAGTGGGCATAATTGGAACGAACGATAACGAAGTATGTGCTTTTTTGTGCGTGAATCAACAACTAATAATACAAACGAAACATGAAACGAATTATTACAATCATATCCGTTGTGTTGTACACAATGATATGCACCTCACTGTATGCTAACGATAACACAAATGTTAGTATTACGGCAACTGGAGAAAAGTTTACTATTTACGCTTCGGGCAAAGGCTTTGGAGAAACTATAGAAGATGCAAAACTTGCGGCATATAATAATATGCTACAACAGTTGATTGCTAAAACTCATAATTTCGATTTTCCTTCTGAAGGAAGCATAAGCAGATATCTAATAGAAGCAACATACTCTGATGGCACGAAAGAATTTGTACAGGGCGAAGATGTAATGTTAGCCAAAATTTATATAGATGGGCGTTGGGAATTGAAGGAGGGTTTTTATATCTATACTTTAGAATTGTTGGTTAAGAATTTAGATAAGACTGATAATGAATAAGTTCTCATGTGTATGTATCGCCAAATAGAAAAAGTATACAAAGTTAAATGGACATTAATGAAATAAACCTATTTAATCATATATATGGCAAAACCTGCGAAGCCGTAAGAGCAGGAATAAAACTATTACATCTATGAAATGTCCGAAATGTGGCAAAGAAATTGCCGATGAGAGTGTGTTCTGCGGGTTCTGCGGAGCGCGAGTAAACGGTGAAGAAGGAAATCCCGAAACACAAACAAACGATTCACCGGAAGATAATGCATCATGTTTGCTGGTAGGCATATCATTCCTTTTCCCTATTGTAGGGATTATCGTATATGCAATAAATACAAAAGAAAAACCGAACAAAGCCAAATCATGTCTGAAAGCTGCCTTATGGGGCTTCGGAATAGGATTGGCTATGAACCTTATAGTGGCTTTTGCTGCATAAATTTGCAGCCATCAGCCGACGGTCATCTCGCCGCAGATTGAGCGGCTGAGCAGGTGACGAACGCGTTCGAGGTCGCCCGGGAACTGAGCTAAAAGCACCATCATTTTCGTTAGCAATGCTTCGGTAGTAATATCGTAGCCGGAAATGACACCCGCTTTGAGCAAGTTACGGGCGACTTCGTATTGTCCCATATCCACCGAGCCGGTGCTGCATTGGGTCTTGTTGACGATAAGGATGCCGCTGTCCGTAGCCTGCCTGAGTGCCTGATAGAGCCAATGGGCAGAAGGAGCGTTGCCAGAGCCGTAGGTCTCGAGCACTACGCCCTGCAAATGGGGCGTAGCCAGCACGGCACGCACGACGGCTTCGTTGATACCCGGGAAGAGCTTGAGTATTGCCACATCGGTGCTGGTAGGCGTATGCAGGAACAGCGGTTCATGGTAGGACTTGGGATAACGGATGAGGCTCGTGCGGAACTGAATATGAATACCGATCTTAGCCAGCGCCGGGTAGTTGTAGGAGTCGAACGCCTCGAAGCGTTCGGCGTTCTTTTTTGTGGTGCGGTTGGCGCGGAAAAGACTATCCTCAAAGCAGATCGTCACCTCGGGAACCATCGGTTTGCCATCGGGTGACGTAGCGGCAGCAATCTCGATAGCTGCCAACAGATTCTCCTTGGCATCAGAGCGCAACACACCTACCGGCAACTGCGAGCCGGTGAACACGACAGGTTTGGCGATATTCTCCAACATAAACGACAGAGCGGAAGCAGAGTACGACATCGTATCGGTGCCGTGCAGGACAACAAACCCGTCGTAACGGTTGTAGTTGTCGGCTATGGCATTAGCCATCTTCGCCCAATTAGCCGGACTGATATCCGAGGAGTCGATGAGGGGCGTGAACGGTAGCATCTCTACCTCCATATCGCCGGCAAACATCTCCGGCACAAACGCCTTAAACGTATCGACATCCGCCGGACGGAGTGCGCCTGACTTGTGGTTGCGAACCATCGTTATGGTTCCTCCGGTAAGTAAAACTAAGATGCGCTTCATATTAATGGGTTAGTGGGTTAGGGGATTAGGGGTTAGTGGGGCATAAGCGGAGATACAGTCGGAAGAGCAGGGGCGGGATGGTGGTAGCCATCAGCAGGACTACCGACATACCGATGAGCGTGACTGCACCCAGCGAGTGCATCGCCGGATGAACGGCGAGCACAAGGATGCCAATGCCGATAAGCATGATCAGTGCCGAGAGGATGATCGACTGCCGGTACTGAGGCAGGATCGGTTTGCCAGTACGATGCTCATAGAGCAAACCTTCGACAATAAAGATTGTATAATCGTCACCCTGACCGAAGATAAACGTGGCGAGGATGATATTCACTATATTGAACTGCAAACCGAATAGTTGCATGAGCGCGAGTATCCACACCCAGCTCAGCGCCATCGGAATGAAGGCGATGAGTGCAAGCCAGAACTTGCGGAAACTCAACCATAGGAACAAGAACACAATCAGTGAGCAGCAGAGACCGATGTAATCGAAGTCGTTACTCAGTCGCTGCGTCAGCACGCGGAAGTCAAACGCCTTGACGGGTCGCCATGACTTAATAAGGTCGTAGAACGGCGTGAAGGCAGCCGGACGGAACCCCGCTGCTGTAGCCTCGGTCTGTACAGTGGTAATCAAGCTGTCGGCACTATGCGACTGCCAGTACGATAGCCACCGATCGGCACGCTCGGGGTGCTCAGCCATCACACGTTGGGGATTGCTCACGGAGTCAAAGTACGCGAGGTCGGCACGCTGCTCGGGAGTCATGTAGTTGATGTTTGTAAGTCGAGAGTCAAATGGAGAAATGCAAAATGCAAAATGCAAAATGAACAGATAGATGCCTAATACGATAGTGATGCAAACTACTCCCCATTGGAGATATTTCTGAATTCTGAATTCTGAATTCTGAATTCTGATCCTTATTTCCCTGACGGGAGTGGGTTCGGCGGACATCAGGTGCGGGAGAACGAAGATGCAGAACAGGATCGTGCCGACGAGCATAGCCGCAGCGAAGATGCCCAGATGTCGGAGCGCAGTAGCCTGCATCGGCACGAGCACAAGGAACGCGCCAACGGTGGTAATATTACCCACCACAAGCGGCGAGAGCACCTCTTCGAGCGTCTGACGAACGGAAGTCGTATAACGCTGATGCACGAGCAGATGCAAGGGATAGTTGACCGCTATACCGATGAGTACACTGCCTATGCCGAGCACGATGGCACTGACTGTGGGCGTGACGAGGCGCAACACACTCATTCCCATGAGCCAGCCGAACGATACAGCGAGCATGATCAGCCAAAGGTCGCGCCTGCGCGGGAACGCGTACGCGAGCAATATAATAATAAGCACCAGCGAGAGGGCTATGCACAGCAGGGTGTCGGTCTTGATGCGGCGGGCATTGCCGACCGCAATGACCGGTGCGCCGACCCAACGGATGTTCAGATCCGGATAGAGTGCGCTTACCTCACCGGCTATGGCGTTAAGCGAATCGACGAGTGCAGCGTTGTGGCTCGTCTCGGTACCGCCGTAATCGCTTTCGTAGAAAGCGTATGAACGGTTAGTGGTTAGGGGATTAGCGGTTAGTGGTTGAATATTGACGAGGGATAAGGGGTCGTACCGGATAGCGGTGGAGAATAGACCGGTACCCGGGATAGAGAGGATCTCGCGATCGTGTTGCAAGGCAGCACGTACCGCCTGAGGCGTGAACAGCGAGTCAAAGCGCGTATAGGTGCTATCGGCAATGAAGTACGGCATCTGCGAATAGATCGCTGCTATGCCTTCAGATATATCCAATTCCGTCTCTAAATCCGGCAAGCGGTCTGCAACAGCATCTATCGCTTCGTCACGCAGACTGTCGCCCTCGACGATGAGTACAATACGCGAGGCGTTCTGCTGCGACTGATAGACGGCAAGTGCCTCGCGGTCTTCGTCCGTAACCGGCAAGAAGTCCATTATATCCTCATTGTAGCGCAGCGATACAGCCAACCCGATAAGCGGCAACAATACGACAATAAGCCCTATCCACAGCCAGCGGCGATGGTTAGCGATGCAGTCATATATGCGGAGGAGGAGAGACATCAGTATTCAGTATTCAGTATTCTGTATTCAGAAGTCAGAAATCAGATATTAGCGTTCGTCGATGAATTTGACAGGTTTGCGGCTCTTGGCAGGGAAGTTAATCTGCTGGATCACATCCGCAGGCAGGATCTCCACAATCGGTGCTACACGCAGACGGCTGCGGAAACGGTCTTTGAGGATCTTGATGGCATCCTCAGCTTGAATCGCTTCGCGCAGACTGATACGCACGATCACTTCATCCGTGCCGGCATCCGAGGCGCGCACCACAACGACGTAGTTGCCCACAAACGGCGTGTTGTCGAGCACATCGTTGATAGCAGGCGGGTAGATCGTCGTGCCCTTGAGTTTGATCATATTGTGCTTACGTCCGATGAGCGGCGTGAGGCGGTAGGAGTTTCTTCCACAGGCACACGGTTGAACGACCTTAGTTGCTATATCGCCCGTGCGGAAGCGCAGCAGCGGCATACCTTCGACACCGAGGGTGGTAATGACTATCTCGCCGGGTTGTCCGTCTGCTACAGGACGGTCGTCCTCACCGATAATCTCCACGATGATGAGTTCGGGGTGCACGTGTCCGCCGCACGCATGCTCGCACTCGCTGAACGTAGCGGACATCTCAGTGGATGAATAGGTAGCGTAAAGTTCAACCTCCGGCCACTTGTCGTGAATACGCTGCCCGAGCAGGTTGAGGTTGAACTGCTGATCACGCAGTCCTTCGCCGATACCGATGATCTTGCGGATAGAGGAGTGGCGGTAGTCGATGTTATGCTGCTCGGCGTACTCGATGAGCAGCAGGATGAACGACGGCACGCACATGATTGCCGTAGGATGCAGACGCTCGATCGTGTCCCATTGGAGTTCGGGGATACCATTACCCACCCGGATGATGCTGGCGCCAAGGCTACGGATTCCCATCCAGTAAGCCAGACCAGCCATGAAGCGTTTGTCGATGGTGGTCATCAGTTGGAGAATGTCACCCTTGCGCAGTCCGGCGCAAGCGAACGACTTGTGTTCGTTGTAAGCAAGGCGCTGCAAGTCTTTCTCCGTACACCCGAACACAACCGGATCGCCCAGCGTGCCGGAAGTGGTGATATAGTCGATGATATCCTCACGCGGCACACAGAGGAAGTCGTTGTTGAAGCGTTGCAGATCCGCTTTCTCAGTGAACGGCAAGCGTTGCAGATCATCGATCGTGCGGATGGACGAAGGGTCGATGCCTCGGTCGGCAAACATCCGCCGGTAGTAGGGCGAGTGCTCGGCGAGGTAGGCTATCTGCTTACATAGCAACTCTTCCTGATACGCACGAATGCGTTCTATTGATTCAAATTCGATATCCATTGTAGAAATTCGTTTTTCCATTGACGTGATTCATCTGTTCCTTTGACGGTCGAAGCCCCAAAGCCGTGACCGCCGGTTTGATACTGTATATACTTGTGCGGCACACTATTCGCAATGAGTGCCGAATCGAGTAGTTCGGAATTCTGATACTTGACCACCGGATCATCCACGCAGTTGACGAGGAACACCGGCGGGCAGTCAGGTGATATATGCCGCTCGATAGACAGGCTGTCTTGCAGCGTGGTGTTCCACTGCCGCCACACGCCGAGCGCTCCGCGGCGCGAACGTTTGTGTACGTAGCGACGGTCGGAGAATGTCACCACGGGATAGATCGGGCAGACGAACGACGGACGGTAGATGGTGCGGTTATGCGTGGTGCTCATCATCGTCAGATGTCCGCCGGCAGAGAACCCCATGACGCCGATGCGGGTGGTGTCGATGCCGAAGGAGTCAGCGTGCTGATAGACGTATTGAAGCGCATCTTCGACATCGGTGAGCATCTTAGGGTACTTGTTGCCGATGCCGAGCACGCGGTAACCGAACATATACGCCGAGACGTTCGCTACGTGATAGCGCAGCACAAACGCGTTGATGCCCTGCGACTGCAACCACTCGGCAACCCCTATGCCTTCGACCTTCATGTCCAGCCACGAGTAACTGCCACCCGGGCAAACGACAATAGCGATGCCGGTGTTCGACGCGCTGTCCGCCAAGTACGGTGTGATGCGGTCTTTGGCTATTAGCCATTGGCTGTTGGCTATTAGTAGGATTACTATGATTAGTTGCAATCGTCGCATAGGGCTTGAACTGTTTGTTGGGCGGTCATCACCACGCCGCACAGACCGTGGAGGAAGATATTCTGACCGGAGAGGTAGAATCCTTTGACATGGGTGCGCACCGAACCGACGCCTTCGCTCATGCCGAACATCGCTCCTTCGGGTGAGAGGAAGTCGTCGCGGAAGGTGAGCGAGGTCGAACTGAATATGTCGATCATATGCTTACGGATGTCGGGATAAACGGATTCAATGAGGGTGAGCGTCTCTTGCTCCTTTTGGTGCTTGAACGCTTCGTACGCCGCATAATCCGCCTTGCGGTCAGCGTGCCACGGAGCAAGTTCACTATAGTCAAGCGGCATAACCGTCTCGATGGTGTGCGCAAACTGCTGCTCGCGCTCCGCACATGGCGTCATAACGAGCAGGTGGTGCTCCGGCAAGTAATGCGTCACAGGATCGTACGGCAGGGTATCAGGCTTAACACGGATATAGGTCTTGAACGAGCCGAAGGTCTCGGGCGTAGCAAGAATGCGTTTGCGGGTAGCAGGACGACAGAGCGGAAGATCGGTCAACGCAAGCAGTTGCTTGGGGTGAAGGGTGCTGACGACTATGTCGTAATTTGTGATTTGTGATTTGTCATTTATGATTTGGAAGCATTCACCTTCATTGGTAATTTTGCATACCCGTTGCGAGGTGAGGATGCGGCCACCGTGGCGGGTGATGAACTGCGCGAGGTCATCGGCGAGGCGTTGGCTGCCGCCGACGAAGCGACAAACGCCTTGCAGGCTCTGTTCCCACTCCGCTTTGCCTATGAGATCGGAAGGACTATTGTCTAGGATGGTCTCGATGCAGTCCGCTTTCAGTCCCAACTCAGTCAGCACACGAGTCACTGCGCCGTCGGGAGTCAAGCCGGAGAGAATATGCATGCCGGTGAGCCATGTTTCGCCGTTGCGCTCGTAGGAGTAGAGTCCGCCACCATAGACGGGCAGTTGTTCGAGCAAGGTAACCTGATAGCCGCGCTGAGCAAGCCGTGCGCCGCAGAAGAGTCCGCCAACCCCGGCACCGAGGATGCCGACATGGATGCGGTTGGAGTGCAGCAGAGCACTGTAGTGGAGTTCGAGGGATTTGGACTGCCGCTTGTAGCAATCGCCAAATGAGCGGTCGCCAACGGGTATCTCGGGGAGTATATGCAGCGTGACGTGATTCGGCTTGATGGCAAACTGCCGGCAGCTCAGGTAGTCGTTCATGCCTTCGAGCAGCAGCGGCTGAACAGGCAAGTGGAAGAGTTCGGCGTAATAGGTTGCACCGCGATGGAAACGTCCGATCTCGCCGGTAGTAGTGCGCGTACCTTCGGGGAAGAGTAGGATAGAGTAACCTTCCTCCGTCACGCGGCGCATCAGTGCCTCTTTGGCGTCGCCCTCCATCGAGAGCGGGAAACAATCTAATTTACGCGTAACAACCGCATAGATGGGATTCTTCCATACATAATCCTTCACCATCACGACGAACTTCGGCGAGAGGGAGAGATACAGCATGATGTCGATGAGCGACTGATGGTTGGAGATAATCACCGACGGGTGTTCAGCCAGCGTGATATTATGCGGATTGTCGATCGTATAATGCAAGCCTATGAGATTGCGGCAGTAATGTTTCGCCACGCGTTGCATCAATCGATGATACCGCGCGCGGCTGTCGGGGGTATTGCCGCGGAAAAGGAAGTACAGCAGCGAGAACGGCGTGACAAACAGCAGCATCGTCAGACCGAAGTAACCGAAACAGAGCACGGTGCGCCAGTACATATTGATGTAGCCGAACAGCAAGGCGCCGAGGCAAAGGAAACAGTTGAGGATGCTGATGCGCGTAAAGTCGTACGCCGGACGGAAGTGGCTGACGCGCTGCTCCTTGGACGGATAGTACACGCGAATGGGCACCGGTATGAGTTGTACGTTGTGCCACGCGGCGAAGACGAGCAACTCCAGTTCCGCCTCGTAGCGGCTAGTGATGATCGGCAGTCCGTAGAGCTGGTGCAGCGGATACAGACGCATGCCGGTCTGCGTGTCAGGCAGGTTGATCGTGGTCTGCAAGCGGAACCAGAAGTTCGAGAACCGATTAGCAAAACGGCTCTTGCCGGGCATATTGTCGTCAGTGAACTGCCGGCTGCCGACAATCATTGCGTTGGGATGCACGTCGTGTGCCCGCAACAGTACGGGGATGTCTTCGGGGTAATGCTGTCCGTCGGCATCGAGGGTAAGGGCGAAATCGTAGCCCAGTTCAATTGCCTTACGGAAACCTGAGACGAGTGCTTTGCCCTTGCCGCGGTTCGTCGGGTGACTGACAACAGTCACAGGGAACTCGAGCGTCTTAAGCAAGTCGAGCGTGCCGTCCGTGCAACCGTCATCCACGATGATGATGTCGCGCAGCTGCTTATGCGTGCGACGGATGACATCGAGGATCGTACCGGCGTTATTGTACGTCGGCACAAGCGCACATATATGGTTTGATTTCGATCTTTCCATTGTTGATAGTTACGGTTACTTCGTCGTCGGGCGTGACAGGTTGACGGAATTTCAGATTCTTTAGTGAGGTAAAACGCACAGTCCGTCCGGCTTGGATGGATGCCAACTCTTCGGCGATTTGTATGAGACACGCTCCGGGAACAATCGGCTGCCCGGGAAAATGTCCGGCAAAGACCGGATGCGAGGCATCAAAACGAATCGTGAACGACTGCTCGTCTTGAGCTATGATGTGATATAAACTATTGCGTAATGCCATTTCGTTTATTCGGTAACGACATTGGTAAATTCGATGGTTGTTGTATCTCCGTTCTTCTCGATGAGTTCGACGTGTCGGGCAACCTGCCCGGATGCGTCCATGGTGATGTTCACCTCACGGAAGAGGCGTTTGCTCTCCTTTTGTAACTTTGGATCATCGGCGCTGTTGCCTGCCACAGAGGACATGATCATTCGAAGCAGTTTCTGAATCTGCGGATTGACGTTGCTCTGTTCGCCATCAATCTCCCAAACGAGTTGTTGGGGTGAGATATATGCCCACTGCATATAATCCGGCGCACGGTACGTCATGTGACCGGTAGAAACCTGCGGCTCAGTGAGCATGGCGGAGGTCTTCGTCTGCACGAAGTCCGCCTGAAGCGATACTATAACGGTCAGTATGAGCCCTAAAATCTTCACTTAATTATTAATTTTTAATTTTGCATTTTTAATTCACCACAAGATAGCACCCTGCCATGATGAAGAGTATTCCCAGCCACTGCGTCCATGCTATATGTTCGTGGAAGACGAGCATGGCGGCAATCATTCCGAACACATACGCCAGACTGCTGAGCGGGTACGCCTGCGAGAATGACCAGTGCTTGAGGATGTACATCCACAACAGTCCGGCAGCCGTGAACGATACGCCGCAAGCCAGCCACCACCAGTTCGTCAGTTGGCTGAGAACAAATGCCCACGACCACGACACAACTCCCATCGCTTTGAGCGCGAGCTTCATGAACATCTGCCCTGCGCAGAGCAGTAGACTTTGGATGAGGGCTAACAGAATCAGTTTCATTGTTTATTGTTCGTATAAATAGATACTCGGGCTATGTCCTGCGTGCTATCGCCTATGTGTTGCAGCACTGCGTCCCACGCGTCAACCTGTTCGTCGAACTCGATGACCATAGCGGTCTGGATCAAGCCGAGGCTCATCTGCGTTTGGATATCCGTCAAGGCGCAATCGAGCGACTGCTTGCTTTGTGAGTACGTCGCGTTGTAGCCGTGGTTGCCGGTAAGGATAGCTATGAGCGAGGCGATGGTGTTATGCGTGGACTGTATGAACGGCGTGGGTTTGAGTTGCTGTTCGTCAGAGTCGATCATGTCTTGCAAGAACCGCATCGACTGCAACATACATCCCCATTGTGTGGCGCAAACGATAGCGTCGGGAGCAGTAATGCCGCTCTCTGCCATCGCACGGCGTGCAGCTGCCACTATCTGACGCATCTGAGGCGTCATGCGACGAGCCTCGGCGCCACTAACGTAGGCTGAAACATCGATGTCATTCGATATTTCGATACTTCGACATATCGATATATCGATAAGAGGCGCTTCGCTCAGGTCGATGCCTTCGCGGCTGATGATCAGCGATGACTCGTTGCCGCCAAAACCGAACGCATTGCACAGAATATGCCGCAGAGGCTTGTACTCGGTGTGGGTGACAGGCGTGATTAGCCCCTCGGCGGTGTTCGCCCAATTGAGGTTAGCGGGGATACACCCGTTTTGCATAGCGAGCACACAGATCGCAGCTTCCAGACCTCCGCTGGCAGAGGTCGTATGACCGGTAAACGCTTTGGTGCTGCTCACGGCAGGCATATTCTCGCCAAACAGCCGCATCAGTGCTGCGGACTCGCTCAGGTCATTGTTCGGCGTAGCTGTTCCGTGGGCGTTGACATAGTCGATGTCCGAAGGTTGCAGTCCTGCCATGCGGAGTGCGCCGCTCATGGCAAGCAGTGCTCCCTCGCCGTTCTCGGACGAAGCGGTCTGATGGTATGCGTCACAGGTGTTCGCATAACCGCCTATATATCCGAGGATCGTTGCGCCGCGGGCTATAGCCTCAGCTTCCGGCTCGATGAACAGGTACCCTGCTCCCTCGCCGAGGTTCAGACCGTGGCGGTCGGCATCAAACGGACGACACGGCTCGTGGTCGAGGATCATCAACGTATTGAACCCGTTCAAGTGGAACTTACTCAGGCTCTCTGCACCACCTACAAGGGCTGCTTTGACTTGACCTGTACGCAGCATATTCGCGCCAAGCATAATGGCATTCAATGCCGACGAGCACGCAGTAGAAGGCGTGGCGACAAATCTGAATTCTGAATCCTGAATTCTGACTTCTAAGTGTCGCGCAATGGTGTTGGTCGATTCGCCGGCTTCGTGCAGACGGATGTTTTCCGTGGCTTTGCCCTCGGCGTAATCCTGCCAATGTTGCTCAGTCAGATCCATCCCGCCGACAGTTGTACCACTGATAAATGCTATCGGCTGTTGGCTTACATCTGATTTCTGATCTCTGACCGCTTGCTGCAATGCTTCGCGGGCAGCGATGATACCTAACAGTGAAGTGCGGGGCATTGGTTCGCTGTCGGCTACACCTGCCATTTGCTTGAGTTCGGCATCAGTCAGCGGCACTTCCCCTACAGGCAGGTCGGTGTGTACGCTGCCGAGTAGGCGCATAACGCCGATGCCCGACCGTTCGTCGAGCAATGATTGCAGCGTCTCGGCGCAGTTACGTCCGATAGCACTGATAGCTCCTATACCTGTAATGGCTATGCGCATAGTTACTTTTTGCGGTTGGCTTGGATGAACTCAGCCATGGTGCGTACCGAGCGGAAGATCGCTTTGCCTTCCTTCGGATCGGAAAGTTTGATGCCGTACTCGCGGTCCATAAGCATAATGAGTTCCAGCGCGTCAATCGAATCCAGACCCAGACCCTCACCAAACAATGGTGCATCGGTCTCGATGTCGGTTGGAGTCATGTCTTCGAAGTTGAGCGCTTCGATGATTTGTGCTTTAAGTTGTTCGATTAATTGTTCCATATCAGTTGCATTTTTGCGTAAAACATATTGGGTTCGTTGCACTCGCACCAGCCTACAAGAGCGGTTAGCGGTGAGTGGGTTAGCGGATTAGCGTTTAGTGTTGAAGCGATGATCGGCTTCAGTTCGTCGGGCGAGTTGAGGATGTAGAACGCTGTTTCGCCCTGTATGTGATGACGGATGGCAATCTCGCCTGTAACGATGTTCGGCAGTGTATAGACGAACAGCGCGGGCGAGGGATAATAGTTGCCGTCGGTGATGGTTGCGAGGTAATCGGTATCGTTCTTGATGCTTGCGCTTCTATTCGCCAAGATCACAGCATCTACCGGCTGCTGATCTCTGATCTCTGACTTCTGATTTCTGAATTCTGACATCTTTATCAGCAATTCTGCGGCAATGAAACCAAGGCGGCTGAGGGTGTCCATCTTAAAGAACTTCGGGTAGTCACCGACATAACAACGGTAGAGTTCGACGAGCATCTTTTCGCCCGTCTGCTCCACTGCTATGGCTTTGCCGTCCAGCAGCACCGAGGTGGTGGTGATCTCTATTTCGTGTGCAATCTTCAACTCTTTCACTCCTTAACTCCTTAATCTCATCCTAATTGCAGCGTTTACTCCACCAAAGCCTGAAAGCATCTTGATGAATGTACCTTTGCCAAGCATCTCTATTCCGATGATTGTTTCCAGCACACCTGCTGCGCCCATCGTATGACCGTAGAAGGGTTTGAGGATGCTTTTCTCTACGTCTTGCAGTCCGGCGCGCTCAATGGCAATGGTTTCCATGTCATCGTTATAGAGCGTACCTGTACCGTGTACACCGATCAGGTCAATATCCGCAGGCGTGACGCCTTCCAGCACATCCATCAGACAACGGTACGCACCTTCGCCTGTGCGGCTGGGTGCTGACAGGTGGTTGGCATCGTTGTGAATCGCTCCGGCTTCTAAAATCCATGTCGGCTGATATCTGACATCTGACATCTGATCTCTGATCTCTGATTTCTGACTGCTATAAACAATCGTCGCAGCCGCTTCGCCGAGGTTCAGTCCTTTGCGGTCGGGACTGAAGGGCAAACAGGGTTCAGGCGATAGTGCCTTGAACGACTGAAAACCGCTAACGATAAACCGCGTCTGGATGTCGCAGCCGATGACTATGGCGTGTTGGTATAATCCGGCATCGAGCAGTCGCTTGGTTGTGATCTGCGCACAAACACCCGATGTGCAGGCATTGCTCACCACAATAGGCGGGTTGGGATTGCCAAAATGCCGTGCGATGGTTTGTGCCGGTGTGAGCAGATCAAGATTGTCACCTTTGGTGGTGGAGAGGATGAAAATGGTCGATGCATCCGCCGCAATCTTGGCATCGTTGAGTGCGTCTTCGACGCAACGGATGCAGAGCGGCACAAACTCTTGCGGTGTATCGAACAGCGATGCGCAGAACGGCTCAACATCCGCAAAGCGGTTGGTGTGCACGCTGAGGCCACTACGTCCGGCACGAACAGCCTCTACATTCGCTGCAGAGCCTACGCCTAAGGGAGAGATGATACTATGTCCGATACAGGAAACCATTTATACATTTACCATTTGGTCATTTACCATTTACCATTTTTTCAGTCAATCGTGGCGAGTTTGAGGGTGGTAGTGGCAATCAGTTCGTCGCCTACACGGGTGATGCAGTCCACGAGGGAGATGTTCAGCACCTGCTGGATGACCCGCGCCTCGGTGGTGAGCGTTTCGCCTACGTGGGGCAGACGTGTCGTTTGCATTTGTTTGACGGCGCCAATGTAGCCGATCTTCACCTGTTGCCCTTGTTGACGTTGTACCCACCCGGCTCGTGCCGCGCAGGTCTGTGCTGCGTGTTCCATCAGCCCCGCAAGGCTCAAACAGCCCTCGCTGACCAACACACAGTCCGCAGGGATAGTGAACTGCGTCAGCGCATGCTCCTCGCTCACATCCACGATCGTGTCGATGAACACGAACGGCGGACGCTGGGGAATCCATTCAGCTATATTATGCGTGGCGTTCATTCCAGAAATCAAAGAAGTTAAACCATTCATAGGGGTGCGCTATTGCCATCTGTTCGAGACGCGTAGCAAACTGCTGTGCAAGATCGGCGGCTTGCTGAGCTCGGGGCAGCGAGGTGTTGATGTGCAACTCCTCGGTGAAGATGTGGTAGCGGTTGTTCGGTTCTTTGAACACGAACGGCAGGATGATCGGGCAGCGCAATGTGACGCAGAGTTGGAACACTCCAGCTGGCAGCGGGGCAGTGGCGTTCAGGATCGTGCACGGCAGACTCTTGTCGCCCATGCGCCGGTCACCGGCTACAGCCAGCACGTCGCCGTGACTGATAGCTTCGTTGATGGCGTAGATGTGACTCATGTCACCCGGATTAACCACAATCATGTCCACATTGTTCTTCGCCAGCACTTTTGCCCGTTCCGCCATCACTACCGGCGACTCGCCACCGTAAGCGATGATGTGCATCCGTTTGTCGGGCGTAGCCATCGAGTATGCAGCCATCTCGCTGTTACCCACGTGCGAGAACAGAAGTACCAGCCCCTCAGGACTGCTCATCTTATCATAATAACGCTCTTTGTTCTCGACCACTACATCGAACTGATAGCCGCCATACACCGCAAACCGGTCGATGACCACCTTGCCGAAATGATAGAACGAGCGATACACATCGAAGGCGGCTTGCAAACGCGAGCGCCCGCGACGACGATGAAAGGCGTACGAACTGTTGCGCTCCAGTTTGCGGACGAGAATATACCAGATCAGCCACAAGTGCATCAAGGCGTACGGCACACGGATGTCCGTGTGCCGGATCAGACTCACGAGTGCATGTTGCATCCCGTGCGTACCGCCTGTTGTGCCTCGCCAGTTCTGTGTCATGATCGGGTTAATGGGTTAGCGGGTTAGTGGATTAGCGGGTTAGCGACTGTTCGATGTAGTCGTAAAACGCACCGAGGGTCTTGACGTTCTTCAGCTCGGCTGCTTGCGGCTTGAATCCGAACTCGCGGTCGATCAGTACCACGATATCCACGAAGTCGAGCGAATCAATCTCCAGATCTTCTTTCAATGATGCCTCGGGCGTAAGCAGCTCTTCGGCAATCTCAAACTCCTCTACAAGGAGGGCGTTTACTTTTTCTGTAATTTCTTGTTTGGTCATATTCTAATATCTTCAAATTTCAAATTTCAAATCTCAAATTTCAAATTTTTCGTCGCACGACGAGAATCGAGTGGCCACCGTTACCGATGCGGTCGTGGATGGCTTCAATCTCCAGCCCTGCCTCACGGATCAGGCGGGTTATATCGTCAGTGTTGTACATCTTGCTGTTGCCGTTAGCCAGCGCGGTGAAGTACAGGCTGGTCATCGTCAGACTCATGGCGGCAGGTACGTAGTCCTGACGATCCCACAAGGTCTCCATGATATAGATGCGGTTGTCGGCATCGAGTATAGCCGCAGCTCGGCGAAGGATCGATACGATCTGTGCCTCGCTGAAGCAATCCAGGAACTGCGACATCCAGATCACATCATAACGTTTGTCCGTGGGGAAAGCGTTAGCCTCGTCGAGGATGTTCATCCCCACGCCGTGGATGCGCTCTGCGCCGGGTTTGCCGGCTGTGGCTTGCTGCATCAGACCTATCTGTTGCGGCAGGTCGCAGATCGTCACCTCAATGCTCGGGTTCGCTTCCACACAACGCATAGCAAACCGTCCCGTATTACCGCCGACATCCAAGAGGTGCAAGGGTTGCGGGCTTTTGTCTTTTGTCTTTTGTCTTTTGTCTATAATATCCAGCGCCTCGTCGAAGGAGTGGTCGGAGTAGTAGTGGTCAAATCCGAACCACGACTTCTGCACGTGTTCAGGCAGGCTGCTGAGGCCTTCGTAGATCGTAGGCCAGTTACCAAAATGTTTGAGTCCGGCAGGTTTGCCCTGTTCGAGGGCTTGATCCAAGAGGAACCAGCCTTCGTAGTTGACGTCGTGGTTGAAGTCGATATCTGCACGGATCATCTGATCGCGTAGCAGAAACCAGCCTGTCTTGGCGAGGGTGTATTTGTCCGTATCGGGGTTGATCAGTACGATGTGTGTGGTCAGCGATGCTTCCAAGAGGCACTTTGCGGCATAATCGCTCAGTCCTGTAGCACGGGCTATCTCGTCTTGCGTCAATCCCTCGCGGTGATCGTGCAGCAGGGCAAGAATGCCGTACTTGATCATCAGACGGCAAACCTGAAAGATCACCGCTCCCCACGAGTAGAGGTGCGCCATCTCCTGCGCCTGTTGCGCATTATACGGCTCACGGCTAAAAACTTTCTTTATATTTTCGAATAATTGCATAACTTTCAAACTATGTTCAGTTGTTTGATGTTGTTTGAGCACTGCGTGCATTGTTTGATGTTGTTTGATGTTGTTTGAGCACTGCGTGCATTGTTTGATGTTGTTTGATGTCGTTTGACGCTGCGCGTTTGAACAATTTCAAACCATTTCAAACTATCTCAAACCATCTCAAACTTTCCTCAGCACTATCGCACTATTCGTTCCTCCAAACCCGAAACTGTTGCTCAGTACGGTGCGAACAGGTGTATCAACGGTCTGCGTGGCTATACGTAGCGTAGCGGCAGCGGGATCGACATGCTCGAGGTTGATGTTCGGGGCAACGAAGCCTTGCTGCATCATCAATATCGAATACACCGCTTCGCTGGCTCCTG
>CAJOFU010000023.1:43347-44286 GCA_905233935.1 Paludibacteraceae bacterium | reverse complement strand
TTCGGGATTGCAATACAATTGCGTGCACAGCTTCGCCAACTGCTGCCCCACTTGCCTACTTACCGGTTCGGTAGGCGCTGCGGCTTCGACGTAGAGGCTATTGAAAGGTCGCGTGTCGCGTACGATAAGCGGTAACAGACGTGAGAAGTAACCATTCTCGATGCTCGGCACAAGGTGACGGTACTGACTGAATGTGCCGGTAAGCAATACCGACAACTGCGGGCATGGGATGACCTGCATCTCTTTGACGCGGTTGTGGCTGACCTGCTCATGTTCGGCAGCCTTACGCAGGATCGAGTTGTAGGTTGCGGCTTGCGAGAGCATCTTCTGCAAAGGCTCAGGCAAAGTAGCAAGGTTCAGGTACTCGACGATTCGCAGATCGTCCATGTCTTGGCTGTCCTGATTAGGCACAGCCGGTGTGATACGATTTTTGTTCATAGTTTAAAATTGGTTGTTATACAAAAGGTTATTTTGAAAATAAACCGAAATAAACCCTGATGTTGTCTGTTGTCCGTACCGGACTTGTGTCTTAGTCGTATAAGTCTCTCTTTCAAGCGTGCTTGACGATAGCCTTATCCGCCTAAGCCTCAACTCTCCGAGTAACAGACAACATCAGCGATAAACATAAATAAAATTACAATGTATCAATTCATCAATTCATCAATCATTAAAACGATGCCCCTCTATAATACTTACACAGGGTGTTGGCTTATATGGGTTGAAAAACAATGCCCCTCTATAATACTTA
Source organism: Paludibacteraceae bacterium (assembly GCA_905233935.1). GTDB lineage: Bacteria > Bacteroidota > Bacteroidia > Bacteroidales > Paludibacteraceae > Colicola. Next base: position 43,538 of record CAJOFU010000023.1, on the reverse strand, counting down.
CACAGGGTGACAATATTCAGGGTGCTTAAAAAAACACATGCCCCTCTATATAGTAGTCACAGGGTATTAGCCTTCAGAGGGTATTTTTGATTGTTTTTGGCTGGGGAATGGGGTGTGTTTCAAGATTCATTAATATTTTTTAACATTGTTGTAAGGCAAAGGTGGCATTATTGGAATTTTGTATGATAATC
>CAJOFU010000023.1:5966-43313 GCA_905233935.1 Paludibacteraceae bacterium | reverse complement strand
AGCCTCAAAAGCCGGTCGTTTTAGAGTCAAAAACACCCAAAAATTGACCAAAAAGCAGAAAAAATCACATTTATGGATTTTTGTGTTAAAATTTTGCACGTTTTTGAGCCACAAAACCAATATCCGCTGCAAAGATAATAAATAATTTGTCCCTTTCAAAGGACACTTTTGTCACATCGTGTCACGTGACGTCACATGACACTTTTTTTTATGCATTTTTTTGCAAAAAAAGTGGAATTTTTTGTAACGAGCATAAAAATACCCAAACCGCTCGTTTTTGATAGTCAATGGTTGCATTTTGTGCAAACTTAAACATGTATATACACTTTCCAGTAAGAATATTTGCTTTTGTAAGAAATTTGCTGTAACTTTGCGTATGTTTTTCGCAAAAATACGTTATATTTGTGAAAAAAAAATGTTTATTTCTATATGCAATCTGTTGAAAGTAAAATATTAGCGTCTGTAAAAAAGCGCGGGAGGGGTGTCGCGTTTACTGCGCGCACTTTTACGCACTACGGAGATTCGGCTGTTGTACGCAAGGCGCTCGATAATCTTGCCAAAAGAGGGACTTTTATTCGTGTTGCAAGAGGCATATATTGCTATCCGAAAATCGACACAGAACTCGGGTTAGGAGTTATCTATCCGACGTTTGACGAGGTAGCTATGTGTATTGCCAGAAGGGATAGAATGTTAATCGCGCCTGCGGGCGATTATGCATTAAACAAGTTGGGCTTGAGCACTCAAGTGCCGATGAATGCAGTATATCTAACTAATGGAGAAAGTAGGAAAGTTGCTATCAGGAATGGAAGGAGCATCATTTTTAAGCATTCTGCACCTAAAAATTTTGCATTTGAGAGTCCGTTTGCACAACTGGTATCCATTGCGCTCAGAGATATAGGTCAGGATAAGTTGACAACCGACCAACTCGCAGCCCTAAAAAGGATTCTCCTTCAACAGCCACGCATATCAGATATGGACTTGAAATTGATGCCAGTTTGGGTAAAAAAAGTAATAACGGAGCAATATGAATAACTATTTCTTACTATCAGATGAGCAAAAGAGATTTGTGCTGCATAATGCAGAAGAACGAATCCACCTGCCAGCTGTAGCTATTGAGAAAGATTTGTGGGTGACGTGCATCTTGCAAGTCCTGTTTAGTATGGATGCCGATGCCCATGTCATCTTCAAGGGAGGTACATCATTATCGAAAGTAGGAAACTTGATAGAGAGATTTTCGGAAGACATAGATATCGCAATAGATCCGTCCATCTATGGACTGACAGGAGATTTGACAAAGAAACAAGTAAAGACTCTTCGCAAACGCTCTTCGTTGTATGTTAAGGAAGTGTTGGCTATAGCACTCCAACAATGTTTGGATAAGTATGGATTGTCGGATAAACTGACCATTGAAGTAGAACCGGACGGAGAGGGTGATTCTACCTACCCGGAGCCAAGACGTATATTTATTAAATACCCCTCTCTGCTGGTAGAGAAATTCTCATATCTTAAGAATGAAGTTGTGCTTGAAGTCGGTGCTCGTTCACTAATGGAGCCAACTATAGCATGTCAAATACATAGTATGATTGAGGAATATTTCCCAACCATAACAACTTCTTTCGTTAGTCCGCTAATTATTACTGCTGCACCTAAAAAAACATTTATTGAAAAGGCTTGCTTATTGCATGAACTTTTCTCCATTGAGCATCAGAGCATTATTGCAAATCGTCGGTCTCGCCATCTTTATGATTTGGAACGAATGATGGATCTGGATTTTGCGAAAGATGCAATAATGGATAACGATTTGTGGGCAAGCATTCAACATCATCGGGCAGTTTTTGCATCGATGAGAGATGTGAATTATTCTGTTGATTTTCGTAAGCATATCGTGCTTTGTCCTCCTGAACATGTGCTCTCTGACTGGCAAGACGACTACAATCGTATGTGCCAAACGATGATTTATGGCGATAAACTTCCATTTGATCAACTGCTAGCACGTATCAAAGAATTGGAGGAACGTTTTCGGGCAGTATAATTGAATATATTTACGATAATCGTTATCGCTTGGCACATAATATTCATCCGAAAAAATGAATTAAGATGAAAGCATCAACACGTGATCGATTATACAAAATTTACAGCACAAAAATATGGTTAAGTTGTTAAGCCGTTAAATTGTTAAATCGTTAAACTGGTAAATATGAAAAAATTCTTTTTATCTCTTATTGCCTTCACGAAACGTACAATGTATCGGAGCTGACCTTCCAACTGACCAAGGACGAAGCGGGAATCACCGTCACTCCGTCGAATAATGATCCGTGGGACTGGTACATTATAGCCGACACTACGTTTGAGCGGCTTGCTGCGGATAGTATTGTTGCTGTTGTCTATGGCAAATATGGCAACCAGTTCGCTTCCACCGGCGAGCAGAAGTTCGCTCTCGACGGTGAGGATATCTATTATTACTGTGCTAAAGGCGGCACATTCGAGTTCCTTGTTTGGGGTTCGGGTGCGGACAGCATCACCACCAAGGTGTATGCCCTGCAGTTTGAGATCGGAGCAGTACCCTACCCGAATGACGCGACTGAGCCCTTCGAAGTGGAGTATACTGACTATGATATTGACACCACATATGTGACAGAGTATCATGTACTCTATGTAAACGCAAAAGATGCAAACAATCGCTACATCAATCTTGAGTTCAATGTTGTCACCGGAACAACAGCTCCGGCTGCCGGCGTTTATCCCGTCGACAACACCGACGCTATCGGTACCGTTACCAGCGGTTTTGTAAATGGCGCAAGGTTTGCCGGTTCGTTTGCCAATCAGTTAACAGAAACCGGTATCAGAGCGTTATGGGTCTTCGGACAGGGTACTGTTACAGTAGCAGAGGATGCCACCATCACTGTTGACGCGCTCAACACCAAGGGTACTGCCATCAAGGTTGTACTGCACAAGCAGAAGAGTGCTATCGACGAGATTAGTCAAAAGTCGAAAGTCGAAAGTCGAAAGATCATCGAGAACGGACTATTGATCATCCGCAATAACGGCAAAGAGTACAACACACAAGGTGCATTGATCCGTTAAGTAAGCGGGAATGACTATTTCAAGTAAAAGCAGCGAATACTCCATCAACAGCCGCCTCTTTGAGCGCCCGTTGATGGAGTATATCTACCTGCCGGAGGAGTATTAAAAAGACGGCTCTAAGAGCCGCCAGTCATAAACCGATCATGTGGGCGATTCAGTTGAACCATTCTAAAGCAGGTAGCACATGGATTGTGCATCCGCCCCACTCTATGGTTCGCTTCTCATTATAGGTTAGAACATACAAATCGTTACAATGTAGTTCCTGAGCAGTTTCAACCAAAGCGCTACACTCACGACGTATTGTCTTATCAGATGTCATCTCATAACTGACTTGAACCAATTGCTTCACGCGGTTATTCTCGCGCAGAACAAAATCTACCTCCTTATCATTACGCGTGCGGTAATAGAACATCGACTTTTCCGGATTATAGCCTTTTCGCAGCAGGTTGACAAAGACTTGATTTTCCAATAGTCGCCCTAAGTTATCGCTGGTTGAGAATGCTTTCGCGGCAACAAAACCATTGTCCACCACATAGATCTTCCTCGGTGCCTTGGTCATCAGTTTGAGTTTATTATTATAGCGTGGCAGGTAATAGAACAAGAACGGCTCATGGAGATAGCCCATGAACTTCTGCGTAGTAGCGACACTGCCGATACTGAGCGCGTTAGCTATATCATTGGCACTTAACTGATTGCAGAAATTCGTCAACATATATAACGCCATATTATTTATATCCTCTGTCTTTCGGATATTATGGCGTTTCACAACATCTTTCCATATAATTGAGTCAAAAAGCGTGCTGAGGTAACTGGTTGTCAACGAGCGTGCAGCAACCGTCTCCGGATAACCGCCCAAGCGCAGATAGTCATCCTCCAGAACAGTGGCTTCATTTTGCTGCTCGGGTAAGATGGCTTTCAAGTCTAGACGATGCCACTCAAAGAACTCCGCCAAACTAAATGGCAACATCTCTATCGGCAGATATTTACCGGTAAGCACGGTAGCCATCTCACTTGATAGCATATTGGCATTACTGCCGGTGATTATCATGTTCTTCCCCTGTCGGAAAAGCTCGGTCACCCAAACGTCCCAATGCAACAGATTTTGCACTTCGTCAAGTAGCAAATAATCATAGCCGGGATACACATCATCGAGTAGGCGCATCACGAGATCTGCATTCCAGTTGTCCAATAACTCTTGTTTATCAAAATTAAGATATGCAAAGTTCTTCTGGCGGAGCATAAGCAGTGCTTGCGTGGACTTACCTACGCGCCGTGGCCCTGTTATCAACTTGATTAGATGACTATTTAGCAGATCATCTGTGTTTAGCGCCGTGTGACGACTGATGTAACTTTGCGCTAACAAATCATCGCGCTCATTGCGTTGCGAAAGAAGAATTGTTTTCATGACATTTGTAAAAGTTCTTATTGTCCTTACGGAACACTTATCTCAAAAGCCGCCGCAAAGATACAACTTTTTATTCAATTATGCAAGTGTATTGAACAAAAAATATACTTTTTTATTCAGTATAGCATGTTTATTGAACAAAATTAAGGTCGCTAGCGAGGGTACTGAAAAAGGTTGCATATTTACAGTGCACTCATAACAAGAGAAAGGATTGCAGCGATTAACGTTGCAATCCTTTTTTTATGATTAGTAGCGGATATTTGCTCTATAAGGTGGTAAAATGCCTTCTATGCATCGGCCAATAGCCTATAATAAGGCAAAATAGGATGATAAAGAACTTATTTGGTCTCTTCAAGCAGCTTGATAATACGTTTTTCAATAGTTCAGGCAGGCTGTTTACATCCATGTTTTCCACGATGTGGAGGTTCGCCTGCTCCTCCGAAACGGAATTGACTTTTTCAATCATAAAAATATTGATGATTAGTAATACAAAAAGGTTAGCGGACTTCAAAATCGAAATCCGCTGCAAAAGATAATAAATAATTTGTCCCTTTCAAAGGACACTTTTGTCACATCGTGTCACGTGACGTCACGTGACGCATTTTTTATGCATTTTTTTGCAAAAAAAGTGGAATTTTTTGTAAAAAATATTTCCCTCTCTTGCAAATACCGAAAATTTTTAGTACCTTTGCAGTCACGTTCGATAGTATAGCAACTATTTCAGATGAAAGCATCAATACGTAACCTGTTATACACCATCGACCGCACGATGCGCAAGATACTGCGCATCGCGGTTGTAGTGTTCTATGTTCTGCTCATTGCTGCTGCATTCCGTACGCCGTTGAGGTTTTACCTTGCGATGGGATGTGCGATAGTCGGATTTGTTTGCGTAATACTGGTTATCAACCGAATTTTTCTATCGTCGTTCGTCAAGAGCGACGAAGAGGAGGAGATGGAGGAAAAGGTGGAATATATACTCCTGAAACGTCACGCGAGCGAGTTGCAGGCGATGACCGAAGATTATACACCGCTACGCAATCTTACTCCCGAGCAATCGGAGCGCGTAAAACAACTGCTGCGGGAGCAACCGTCGCATCCCGACAAACCCGATCACATCTACCTCGCCTATATCGCGAAATACCTGACCGCTTTGGAGCAGTTGGACAAAGCAAACCTGAGCGACAAGCGTAACCTGCGGTTATGGGTGGCACAAGTCACAGACAAGAAAGTGCCGTCACCCAGCCAATTCAACGAAGCTATCCCTGCCAAGGCAAAAGACAAGGTTGCCAAGGCACGCGAGGAACTGAACCGTTTGCTCCAGTAATTCGATTCTTTCGATAAATGCGTCGAACTTTTGCATAATTCGTGCAAAAGTCGTATCTTTGTAGCCAAAAACGATTTCATCATGCGACACACATTACAGAAAGCCGTTTTCGGCATAGCAGCCTTGCTGCTCTCATTGGGCGCGTACGCGCAAGATATTATTGTAACCACCGACGCCAAAAAGATTGAGGCGAAGATTGTTGAGGTCACAAAATCGGAAATCCGCTACAAAGAAAAGGATTACACCGATGGTCCGACGTTTGTTATCAGCACAGACGAGATCAGCAGTATCATCTACGGCAACGGCAAGGTTGTACTGTACACCCAGCCGAGTGCCCAAGAGCCCGAGCCCGAGATCAAACAGCCTGCCATTGACGAAAGCATCGCAGAAATAACGCTCTTGTCAGGACGAACGCTAACTGCACATATCGTAGAGTTACGCAGCGATCATGTCACCTATACCATTGATAACAGCCAAAGCATTCTTCCGGCATCTCAATTAGCGAAAGTCACATTCCTGCATAACGGGCAGGTCAAAGTCTATAACCAAACAGCAGCAATTGTTGCCAAACCACAAACTCAGGAGAAACAAACCGAGTTGACTACTTCTTCTGCCTCACCCACATCAGGACGGATCTATCGCGACGGCAGGGAGTATATGCACAATAACAGATTTATATCCTCCAAAGAAGTGGCACGCATCCTTGAGCGGGAAGACAAAGCCGCTTACATGCAATGGAAAAAAGCTAACGGGTTACTCATCGGCGGAAGTGTCTGTACAGGTATAGGCGCAGGTTTAGCACTCGGAGGACTGATCTCACTTGCCGGTAGCGATGCTGTTCCTTGCATAGTGATGGATTGTTGTGCGTTAGTGCCTCTGGGAATAGGAATAGGATTATGCCTTGGAGCAAACACACGATACAACAAAGCAATAGACATCTACAACTCCAAATATGACCAAGCGGCTGTGCAGTTGCAATGGCGTGTCGCACCTACCGAGGTCGGGCTTGCAATAGCGTTCTAAGTATTATCTAACTAATTGCATAATTATGATTGACGCTAAAGCCATTGGCAGCCCGCGGGCGTGGGACTTGCACCAGAAGATTATCGTTAAAACGATTTTTAATATGATGCCCGAAGTAGAAGTAAACCCCGGCTGGGATATTCTTCCGGAAGCATTAGTTACAGAAGATCCGAATGACAATTATCCGGATATCATCATCAAGGACGAGCATAAACGGCTTGTATTCAGCATGGAGATCACACGGAAGAAATATATCCGCTATGATATACGTAAGTGCAGCAGCGTTTCCCTGATGCAGAGTTCTATATTTTTAACTACGAGACGGATATTCTCTACACCTTAGACGATGATGGGCAATGGTACAGCAGCGAGAACTACGAGATTGGCAGTCGCCTGTTTGAGCGACCGTTGTTAGAGTATATCTATTTGCCGGAGGAGGATTAAATCCTACTTGCTGCTTTTTCTTCTGTTACAGTCGCGGCAGAGCATCTGGCAATTGGAGGAGATGGTTCGTCCGCCTTCCACCCAAGGGGTGATATGATCGGCTTCCATGACTTCGATGTCAAACGGCTTGCCGCAGATAGCGCACTTGCCGCCTTGCCGCTCATAGACCTCGCGGCGCGTATTGGCATCAAACGCACGTATACCGAGGTGGTGAACATCGCCATCCAAGATATATGCAAAGATGCCGGACTTCTTCTGTACGTCGGAGTCTGCCATTAGCTTGGCAAGCTGCTCACCGATAGCCGTAGCGGTTAAGGTAGTATCTTTGTGGCGGTTGTAGAGCAATCCCCACTCAACACCTTTCATCTCTTTTTTGTACTTACGACCGAACAGCATTTCCACCCATTGAATGACGCGCTGGAAGTACTGCCATAGTTCGTCGGCATCGGTGTCGTGCTGATGCTGAGCCATATATTGCTCAATGGTCTTGCCTTGCGCGTCCCCGATCCATTCGAGTGCGGACTCAAAGTAATCTTGTCGGATAGGCGAACCGCTCATGTAGTCCGAAGCCATCTTGTACGCCACACAGCCTGTCTTGGAGAAACGTCGCTTGGCTTGCGTCACCCACGCACCGGAATAGATGGCATTGCGTATCTCTTGATTTGTCAGTTTCTCTCCAGCGATGTTGATGGTCTGGAACCAACGGAGTTTTTCTTCGTCAGTGCCCTCGCAAATATACACTTGCAGTTTGTAGTCCAAGATGCGGTTCTGCTGCTCAATGGTCATATTGTTGAATCCGAGCAAGTTACCGTCGAACGGCATCATGTACTCGCCGGCAATAAACGAGCAGATAGAGATCGTGCGTTGCTGACCGTCAAGGAGTTCGTATTGGTCATTGCCGACGCGCACCCAATACATGACGTTCAGCGGAAATCCTTGCCAAACGGTATCCATAACGGCATTGCGTTTCTTTTCATCATAAACAAACTCCCGCTGGTACTTAGGACGGATATTCAGGCGTCCACCATAGCCGGTTATTCCTTCCTCTTGAATACTTAGGTCGTTGTAACTTGCGCACAACTCGCGCACTGAGATCTGATGTAATTCTATTTTCATGGCTTTTGTGGTTTTTTGTTTCTGACTAAAATTCTTGCGTAAGGCACAGTAACCTCACCATTTATCATCATATATAAATCACCGTCCACAGCTCCACGTTTTTGAACTTCTTTTCTATACTTCTTATGTTCTGGCTTATATGGTTGAACGCCACACTCTAAACCAGAATTAGAAATACCTAAACCTATTATCTCAAATTGGTCTGGGCTGTATTTATCAATAAAAGTGATAGGAACTCCCATAATACCTTCAAAATCACATGGTATCTCAGCAGTAGAATTCACATTAATAGCATCGAAATTCTCAAAATGGGGATACTCGTCTGGAGTATAATGTTTGTACAAATCTATATCCTCATGGCGTTGTGGGTAATCCAAATTGGTAAACCATCTAATGCCTACAACTCGGATATATCTATTCCCTTTTGCATCTACACGTAATGATTTGGAGCGAACTTCATAAGTGGGCGGAATCATAAATTCACGGTCACCGCTATGAATACTAACACCAAGCCACATCTTATTATCTTTAATCAAACTAAAGCACTCTTTGTATGAAATAGCGTTCTGATTGCCTATAATAAGAAATTTCTTGTCGTATTTGACTAATTGTGCAACATATTCGCGGAATAGAGAAAACGGAGGATTGGTAACGACAATGTCAGCCTCTTGCAATAACTGAATACATTCCTCAGAACGGAAATCACCGTTTCCCTTTAATAGCGATAAAACATTCTTGTCGTTTTGGATTAGGTATTGCACATCAGCAAGATTGACTGCACCATCATTGTTATAATCTTGAACTTCGGTTATTTCTACTTTGTAGGCTATTTTCTTTGGCTCATTCTCATCTATCTCGAATAACAACGGCAACTCGTCACCTGCTATCGGCGAACCATTATAGCAAGTGGCTATTAGTTTTTTGAGCCCGAGCTGATTGAAGTTAAGGGCAAAATACTTGAAAAAATTACTTTCGTAAGGATCATCACAATTACACAACACCACTTTATCTTGAAAGTGTTGTTTGTAATATTTGAGTTCTTTTGCGATGTCGTCTAATTGTGTGTAAAACTCATCTTGTTTAGCACTTTTGGCACCTTTCAGATCTTCTCTAGCCATAGATTGATAGCATTTGTGCATTGCCATCAATCACTCAGGCAGAAAAGAAAAGTGAGTATATCTACTCGCGTTCACGGGAGGTCCGGAAAGAAAACCCGCTCTCAACCATAGATATACCCACACAGGAAAACCTGTGCTTTATGGTTGAGAATGGGAAGTCCGTGACTTCCATGAACATGGCTTTTCTAATTCTGTTAAGAAATTAGTTTCCTTTTTCTCGAACGCGAATAATAGCCAATGCTGTTAATATGTTATTTTATCCGCAGAGACGCTTCTCTGCGATCCGGTTTAACGTCATGGATGGGACGTTTGTTATCTTTTGTTGACTATTTCTATGTTTTTTCAACAAAATTATGCATTTTTATGCAGAAATATTTGCATATATCAGTTAATTTTTGTACTTTTGCATCGCAAAAGTTTATTGAGCGCGTGTGGCTCACTACCTGCGTCTGGTTGCATTCCGTTTTCACTTGTTGCAATTCAGCGGTACAGAGGTAAGACTGAACGGAAGTCTTAGGTTAAGAGCGGGGTTTAACACACACCAACTCAATTTTACGCAGCCTGCCCCAATTCATCGGGCGGGCTGATTTTATTACATACACCTTCTTCCGTCCCATCCACTCTATCTTCAGTTCCACAACTGCACATTGCTCCAAATCGCTGTCACTTGTGCGCGCACCGCTAACTACAAAGAACAATGCATCACGGTCATCCTTTCTAACCTCATTCGATTGGTTAATGATCATGGTCACATAGTTAAACGCTTCCATGCCAAGCGAGGCAAGTTCTTGCTTGTGCTTATTGGCTATATGCACAATCTCACGCTCTGATATAAGGATGTCAGCAGCGGGTAGTTTTTCGTTTATCCAACTATGCAAGCGTACACGACCAATCTTGATGTATTGGCTTTCGTTATGTGCTTTATTTCCACTTGCAGCATTGTTGCGTTTATGTAGTGTTGCAGAACTTTTCATCGGATGTTTACTAATTCGCCTGCAAAGGTACAAAAAAATTCTGATATTTGCAAACTTCTTGCTTACTTTTTCGTGCTAAATAGTCAAAAATCTTTACTTTTTCTTCCGCTTCAGGCTTTTGCCGGCCGCGTTCTGCAAAATTACAGAATCATGTTGGAGAGCGCGGATTTTATGGAAAGTGTCAAAGAAGGCAAGCGCATTAAATTCAAAGAAAACAAAGAGAAATGGTGCGTTTCGGACTTTTTTCCAAACACCATGAGGCAAACGCTTTTGACATAAAATTACTTCATGATGGGTTCTACATCGACGACAACTCGTCATCAACGTCAAGTTCGACGAGTACGAGATCAGGGCTGCGATGAAGTAATATCGGGATTCCGAACAGATATTTCAGATGAAAGCATCCACACGTGACCGGTTATACATCATTGACCGCACGGTGCGCAAAGACTAAACAAGACGGCTCACGCGAGTGAACCGTCTTGCTCTTTAACCGCTTAACGCGAAGCTATCAACGTACCTCAGCACCAAGAGCGTTGTAGAACTTGCCGTTCTTGAGGATCAGCACTTGACCGTCGCGAATAACCTTAACGGCTTTCTCGTTGACAGTGGTGTACTCAACAGCAGACATATCGTCCTTTTTCTCAAGGTAAACGCGGCTGATCTTGAATACAGCACCGTTCGGTTGGCACTGGATAGCCAGGATGCGCGCCTTGGTCAGATCGAAACCTTCTTTTTCCTGCTTCAGGTCGATCACCAGATTATTCTGTACGTTGTCCTCTGCATCCAAACCGAGCAGGCCTTCCAGCTGATTGTCTTCACTCTCTGTGTGGTCACGCAAGTAGGCTTTGAGTTTGAACCACTCACCGTCGCAACCGTTCATATTATCCACGAGAATAACAATTCTTTCCCACTCCGAGAGGTCGATATAGGGATCCCAACCGGTAGATACAGCTCCCCATGCGCCGGTAAGGGTACAAGTCATCACGCCTTCGTCGTTAAACGAAAGCTCACTGTTGTAACCCCAGCCCCAAACGTCCTGGCTAAGAGTAATGTCCTGCTGGACAGTCTTTTCGGGTCCGTCGGATTCCTCTTTCTCGAGGTAAACGCGGCTGATCTTGAATACAGCACCGTTCGGTTGGCATTGGATAGCCAGAATACGTGCCTTGCTGATGTCGCAAGCTTTGTTCTGATGCAGATCGATCACCAGATTATTCTGTACGTTATCCTCAGCATCCAAGCCGAGCTGGCCTTCCATCTGATTAGGCTCGCTCTCTGTCTCGTCACGCAGATACGCTTTGAGTTTGAACCACTCACCGTCGCAACCGCTCATGCTCTCCACGACAACAACAATTTTGTCCCAACCCGAGAGGTCGAAATAGGGATCCCAACCGGTAGATACAGCGCCCCATTCACCGGTAAGGGTAGTCACCAACAAATCGCCTTCGTTAGCGACTTGACTGTTGTAACCCCAGCTCCAGTTTTCATGATAGATAGAGATGTCCTCCGTAACGGTCTTGGCAGACATGCTTACGCTCAACAGTGCAGCACAGAAAATTGTAAAGATTTTTTTCATTTTTTTAGATTTTTTGTTAAACAATATTGGTTGATTTTATTGTTGCTTTTTTGAATCATTTTGGGCAATTCTGGAATAACATCCGTAACGCGACTGCAAAGATACTGCTTTTTTTTCATATGAACTAATACTTTTCCGACCGATTATGTGCTATTTTTGACATATGCACTTTTTGGGCAACATTTCTCGATAAAAAAACAGATATATTAGATGAAAACAAGACGGCTCACGCGAGTGAACCGCCTTGTTGTTTAACCTCAAACGCGCAGCTTCAAACAACTTTAAACGCGCAGCTTCAAACAACATCAAACGCAGCTTAATAGCGGAACGAAGAGCCACCGACGAACTCGCGGAGGAAGGATGTTGGCGGGATCTCCTTCTCGGGTATCGACTCGAAGTACGAGAGGAACTTATGGAGTCGGTGTGCCTCGGCATATTCGTCGCAGTACTTCGGCACTTCGGAGAGGATCGGTTCGGCGTGGCGCTTGAGTACCGCTAACTCGAAGAGCAGTGATGAGTTGAACATCACGTCTGCTTCCTCCTGGAACGGGTAGATCCAGCGTTCCTCACCACGACGAACACTGGGGCAGCGGTTGATAGTGTCGCGTGCCGAGTAACCACGGTAGCGGTAGTCACGCACGATGCGGCGGATAAGGCGCACGTCGGTGGTAGGTATCCAGTTGTGGTTGTCGAGATTGACGGTGGTGAGCGATGATACGTAGATCTTGAACGTTTTCTCACGCGGGATGTTCGGCAGCAGTTGCGGGTTGATAGCGTGCAGACCTTCCATGATCACCACGGTATCGTCTTTGAGTTGGAGTTTGTTACCCCGGAACTCGCGTTTGCCGGTCTCGAAGTTGAAGCTCGGCAGTTCAACCTCTTTACCGTCCAGAAGATCAGCTACCTGCTGGCGGAAGAATGGCAGGTCGAGTGCCTCAATGTGCTCGAAATCCCAATCACCGTTTTCGTCGAGCGGAGTGTCTTCGCGGTTGACGAAGTAGTTATCCATGGAGAGCACAACGGGGCGAATACCGTTGACGAGCATCTGGATGGTCAGACGTTTGCTGAACGTTGTTTTACCTGAGGACGAAGGTCCGGAGATAAGCACGAACTTCGGCATGCCGCCTTTCTTGTTGACAATCATATCGGCGATCTGCGAGATCTTCTTCTCGTGGAGTGCCTCGGAGAGCTTGATCATTTCAAAGGATTTGTTGCCTTTGCATGCTTTGTTGAACTCGCCTACGTTGCTGATGTTGAGAAGTTTGTTCCAACCGGTATATTCGGTGAAGATATCAAACATCTTATCCTGATTGCAGCTCTCTTCGAGTTGTGTGGGGTTGGTACGGCTGGGGATACGGAGCAAGATACCCTCGTGATACGGCTCAAGTTTAAAGACGTTGAGATAACCCGTGGAAGGCATAAGCGCCGAAGTGTAGTAGTCGATAAAGTCGTCGATGCGGAAGTAGCGGCAGTATGGGTTGCCAAGGGTCTCAAAGAGCGTTGTTTCCTCGTCGTGACACTCCTTGAAGAGGCGGATAACCTCTTTGGTCTGTTTCTCTTCGGCAACGATGGGTTTGTCGGCAGCGATGAACTCACGCATCTTTGCTTCGATAGCGTCGATGATCTCCGGCGTGATGATCATGTATGTGCCGTCAAAGTCCTTGAGTGTGCAGTAGTATCCTTTGGAAATAGGATGCTCAACGCGCAGATCGGTGTGCGGGAACAGAGTACGCACGGCGTACGCCATTACCATCTCCAGCGTGCGGACATAGCAGCGCATACCTTCGGAGCACGAGGCATCGAGGAACTCGATATCCTTGGGCTTATAGACGAGGAACGTGAGATCCTGAACCTTGTAATTGACGCGTGCAGCAATTACAGGATAGGGCAGTTGCAGCCCTGTCATGCGATAGACATCCAAGAGGGCTGTGCCGCGCTGGATGTCGTAGTACTGCTTGTTGTTTTTGCAGTAGATGGTTACTGTATTCTCCATATAATCGACGATATTTGAGGGTTATGGTGTTATCTGACCAAGCTTGGTCAGAAGCTATCGTTGTATCCGACCGAGGTCAGACCTTGAATTCGCGGGGTATGGGTGTCTCGAAGTGCACAACCTGCTCGGTGACGGGATGAATGAACTCGAGGATGCGTGCGTGCAGGCAAAGGCGATCCACGGGCGAGAACGTGTTGCCGTGACCGTACTTACGGTCGCCGACAACGGGATGACCGATGGAGGCGAGATGCACGCGAATCTGGTTGGTGCGACCGGTTTCGAGGTTCAGCGCTACAAGGGAGAGCGTGGCTTCTTCCTCGCTGTCGTTTACGTCTCGTTTACGTGTCGTTATCGTGTCGTTTACGTGTTTGACAGGACGCGTGCCTAACACTTCGTAGTGTGTGACGGCTTTTTGTCCGCCGTCATCCACGGGGGAAGAGAAGACCATTGCGTTGCGTTTGTCCTCGGTGAGCCATGTAGTGATCGTGCCTTTCTGCTCGGGCAGAACACCTTCGGCGAGGGCTATATAGGTGCGCTTGGTGACGAGTTGCCGCCAGTAGGTGCGCATGTATTCTTGGAGTTGGGGCGTCTTGGCGAAGACGAGCAGCCCGCTGGTCTCGCGGTCAAGTCGATGTACCACGAAGACGTTGTTACGCGGATGCTGACGGCGCACGTACGCTTTGAGAATGGAGAGTGCTGTCGTTTCTGCGCTGTCAGGGTTGACGGGCACAGTGAGCAGTCCTTGTTTCTTGTTGACGACCAAGAGATGGTCGTCTTCATATACGAGTGAGAGTTTGGGATGGTGCAGCGTGGTTGTACCTGCCTGCGAGAGGATCGTTACCTCGTCGCCGGCTTTGAGGGCTTGGTCACCACGGGTACATATAGCGCCGTTCACCTGCACACGCCGCGAGCGCAGCAACTGCTTGATGCTGGTGACGGTCATGCCGCCGAGTTTGGCTTGCATCAAGTCAAGAAGGGTGGTGGCTGCTGTGGCGCGTAAGATGGTGTTGTTCTTTCGTTTCATGGGTGTTGCATGATCCGCCATGTATGGCGGATAGCTGGGTGTTGATGATCCGCCAAGCATGGCGGATTCATTAATAAAAGCGCGAGGCAAGCATGGTGCTCGCCTCGTTGCATGGTTAGTTACGCTTGCGGTTGCCGTAGCGTGACATGAACTTATCAACACGTCCGGCTGTATCAACCAACTTCGACTTACCGGTATAGAACGGGTGCGAAGTGTTGGAGATTTCCAGCTTGATGAGCGGATAAGTTTGACCGTCGATTTCGATGGTGTCCTTCGTGTTAGCGCAAGAGCGGCTGAAGAACTGTGTGCCATCCGACATATCTTTGAAAACTACTACGCGGTAGTTCTCGGGATGAATTCCTTGTTTCATAACTTTCGAATGTTTTTATTCAGCAGCTTCAGCTACTACGTTAATCTTAATGGTTGCCTTAACCTCGCGGTGCAGACGGGCAGTAGCCTCGTACTCACCAACTTGCTTGATCGGCTCAACGGTGATGACCTTCTTGTCCACGTCGATCTCCTGAGCTTTGAGGGCGTCAGCGATCTGCTGCGTGGTAACTGTACCGAAGATCTTGCCGTCTTCGTTAGCCTTAACGGGCACGTTGATTACCGTTGCTGCGAGTTTCTCAGCCAAAGCCTGAGCGTCAGCCAGGAGCTTAGCCAGTTTGTGAGCCTGCTGTTTGAGGTTCTCGGCGAGCTGCTTGCGGTTGCTCTCATTGGCGATGATAGCCAGCTTGTTGGGCAGCAAGTAGTTACGACCGTAACCGTCGCGTACCTTAACGATATCGTTCTTGTAGCCGAGGTTGGCTACGTCTTGAATCAAAATAACTTCCATGATGTCTTTCTGTGTTAAAGGGTTAAACAATAATACTTATTTCATCATATCGGTTACGTAAGGCAGCAATGCCAAGTGGCGAGCTTTCTTAACAGCCTGAGCAACTTTGCGTTGGAACTTCAGCGAAGTACCGGTGATACGACGGGGCAGGATCTTGCCTTGCTCGTTGAGGAACTTCTTGAGGAACTCAGGGTCTTTGTAATCCACGTACTTGATACCGGCTTTCTTGAAGCGGCAGTACTTTTTCTTCTTCTGATCCGTCTGTTTCGGGGTCAGGTAGCGAATCTCATCATTCTGTGCCATAATTAAGCCTCCTCTTTTTTAGTGTGGTTACGACGTTTTTCAGCATACTCAAAAGCATACTTGTCAAGACGGGTTGTGAGGAAGCGAAGCACGCGCTCATCACGAGTGAACTCAGTCTCGAGCTTTGCAATGAATGCCGTCTCTACATCAAACTGCAGAACGCAGTAGAATCCGGACGTCTTTGCTTGGATAGGGTACGCAAGTTTGCGCAGTCCCCACTCCTCACGGTTCAGGATGGTGCCACCATTCTGCGTGAGAAGGTTCTCGAATTTGTCGACCGCTTCCTTCATCTGTGGCTCAGACAAAACGGGGGTAAGAACGAAAACGGTCTCGTAGTGATTTACCATAATGTTTGATTATTAATGATTAAAAGTTAAACATTGCTCTGTGCGCAACGCCGGGCTGAAACGTCGCTCTGCGTTTTGCAGCACAAAAGCGTACAAAGGTACAAAATTATTTTTTTATTACCAAATCTTTCGATAGAAAAATGTCAACGCTTGGTAAATTTTGTCGGGTTTTGCACGTAAACCTTACAAACCGTGCTGGTTGACCCTACTCTACTGCATCGATTCTAAAACAACGCAGAGACTTGTGCGATGACCTGTTCGGCAGGCAGATCGGGCGAGAGAACGAGGTCAGGTTGCTTATTAACAAAGCCGCGGCTCATAGCGCTAAAGAACCCGCCACCGGTGCAGTTGAGCATGATATATTCGTCGGGTCGCACAGCACCGCTCTTGACGGCTTGGGCGAGTGCAGCCACCGCTACGCAGGCAGCAGGCAGTAGTTCGTAGCCCTCGAGGTTGCGATACTGCATGAACCAGTACATAATCTCTTCGTTGGACGCCAGGAAACAGTCGCCGTTGCTCTTGATGAGTGTGTCGTACAATCCGCCGATGATGCCGTACGGCGGTTTGCGGTTGGAGAGCACCTTGGCGAGGATGGTTTCGGCTTGACGGCGACCTTCCTCGGGCGCGAGGTCAACAAGCTGGCGCGAACCGGCTTTCCATGAGTCGTACATGAGCGTGAAGGGTTTGTTCTGGGCGACATAGACGCGCATATTGTTCTTGCCGAACCGTCCGTCTGCCTCGAGTCGGCAGGCGTTTTCGTAGGCGGCAATAGCACCTGTACCCGAACCTACGGCTTGGAAGTACGCATCGGGAATACGTCCCGTAGCCTCAACGAACGAGAGCACGGTTGTGCCCATTCCGTCGCGGCGGGCAACGTTCTTCGCTCCGCCCTCGAGGAAGAAGTGCGGGTCTTGGGCAAGTTTCTCGCCCAGGGCGATGGCGTCGTAGTAGTCGCAGCCATGGGGGACGGCGATGAGTTTGACGCAGTCGTGCAGCGGCTTGTGGAACCAGAGATCATGCAGGCTATCCTCGGGTACGCAGATGACGATAGGGATGCGGTTGTCGGAGCAGACCTGCGCAAAGGCGCGAGCGGTGTTACCGGCAGACTGCACGATAAGTACGCGCTTTTCATCTTTATCCATGCGCGCGAGCACGCTATACGCCTCGGTTTCCTTGAACGAGCAGGTGGTCATCTTCGCGCCGATCTTCGGATTCCAGCCGGAGAAAGTGATGTACAGATTCTCCAAGCCGAGGAACTTGGCGAGTTTGACCGACTTATAGGTTACAGGCGGACAACTGTTCTTGAGTGTGCGCTTGATAGGCATCCACTCGGCATAACGGTAGATGCCGTCGAGGTCTTCGCGAACGGTGAACTTGCGGTTGGCGTATTCGGCACGAATAAGCGAGGGTTCGCCACCGGCAGGGTCACTCAGCGTCCAGCCTCGGTCTTCGAAACGGTGGTTGTTAGCCACGTTGATGAGTTTGTAGGATGTGGGAGAGAATTTCATATTTGTAATTTATGATTTATGATTTCTTATCTCGCTGCGCTCGAACGATTATTTCAAATTTATGATTTGGTAGCGGCATCAAGGATCTCGGCGAGGTCTTTGACGGGGCGGTCGGCGTAGCGGGCGAAGGTTGTCTTGCACAGCGGGCAGGCTGTGGCGATGGCGTCGGCGCGGGATGCATAGAGGTTGTTGAGCGCACCCTTGGTTATCGCCTCGCGCTGGTGGTGGTTGAGCGTAAGCGAACCGAGCGATCCGCCACAGCAGACACTCTCCGCGCGGTTCTTTTCTGCCTCGGCTATACCGGCTATGCGACCGAGGAGTTTGCGAGGCTCCTCGTACTTGTTGCAGCCGCGCCCCAACTCGCAGGGGTCGTGATAGACGTAGCAGACGGCACTCTTATCGACTTTCAGCCTACCCTCGGCGATGAGTTGATTGAAGTAATCGACGTAGTGTACAACCTCTATGCCCTCGAGCTTGTAGTGTTCGCGGAACATTTTATAGCAGATCGGACAGCTGACAAGCAGAATCTTCGCGCCGGACTGACGGATCAGTTCCTCGTTGCGCTTGGCGAGTTGCTCGGCTTCCTCAATGCGTCCGGATAGATAGAGCGGTCGTCCGCAACACAAACCATCATCGCGATCCAGCCATGTGGCTTCGATGCCGGCTTTCGCAAGAACGGACATCACGCTGCGACCGATGGCAGGCGTAAGTTTGGTCATACAGCCGGCGAAGTATGCTACGTTTAGGGAGTTAGTGGTTAAGTCACCCCGCTGCGTGTTACTTGCGGGGACCCCGAGTGGGTTAGTGGTTAGTGAAGCGTAGTCGGGCTGGATGCCGTAGGAGCGTGTGGCGCGCTGCATGAGGCGGAGTTCGGGTCCTTCGACGCCAACCTGACAGACGGCAGTACACTTGCCGCACATCAGGCACTTGTCGCTGATCTCGTTGATGCGCCGTTCGTTGTGGCGGCGGATCTGACGGGTGAGATATACGGTGCAATCTCTGACGTTCGCGCGGTTGGCGGTCATCGGGCAGGCATCAATGCAGACGCCGCAGTTCGGGCAAGAGAGCACCTCGAGACGCGCAAAACCTTTGCGGGCACTACGCACCTTGATACCGGCGTTACGCATTGGGATGAGCAGCATCTCCGCAGGGATGTGCATATAGCGCGAGAACGGCAGCACCAGCATGAACACTCCCAGCGCAATCGAATAGACCCACCATGTAGGCAGCATATTCAGGTCGTTGCCGAGGAATTGCCGGAAGAGCCAGTTGGCAGGGATAGTGAGGAACGAACCGCCGCTGATATGCGCCGTGAACGACTCAGCCAGCAGTCGCAGCGGGAAGATTGCCCAGAGCGAGTACAGACCGATATTGTTCATCAGCGTAGGCCACGGCGTGCGGCGCATGCCGAACAGACGCGAGTGCACACGTTTGTACATCGCCAAGGCTATACCGATCAGCACAATCAACAGGAAAAAGTCCATCAAAAAGAACAGCAACGAGCCTTTCAGGGTCTGTTCGTTCTCGGCTACGAAGTAGTTGAAGAAGATCGGGTAATAGAAGATATTGATTCGTCCGGGCACAAACAGCAACACCTCGATATGTCCGAGCACAATGAGCATAAACCACCCGAAGGCAATCGACGAGTGCATGAAACCGAGGAGCTTGTTGCGCTTCCAGAGCTTGACGTGAATCAGGCAGTCGAGGAAGATGTCGCGAACGTTCTTAAGGGCGATCTTCGGGTTGATGAGCGAGAGGAAGAACCGCTGACGCTCCTTGTGATTGAGTTCAAACAGAAGACGCACAAACCCGATGATCAGGTAGAGGAACACGAACCCCATGCCCACCAGGAACGGTATAACAAACGGATGAAATCCGGAAGGGATACGATCGATCATAGGGCTTCGGGGTTATAGAGTTTGGCGATGGTGAGCAGCACATGGCGCGTATTGATGCCTCGCGGACAAACCATCGTACACTTGCCGCAGAGCATACACGCCGACATCATCGGTCGCACATCTTGCCCGCGTTGGAGCGAAAGCAGCACTTTTCTGACCGACATGCCGGTGAACGGCGCAGCCGTGCAGGTAGCCGAACACGAACCGCAACTGATGCACAGTTTGGCGGTCGGCTCGACCTCGCAGAGCTTGTCGAACAGCGAGCAGTCAATGGTGTCGAGATTGATCGTGCCGCTCTTGTTGATAGAGAATCCGAAATCAATCATCGCTCAGGTATTTATGGATGGCTAAAGCCGCGGCATTGGCTTCCGCGAGGGTCTCGGGCACGGTCTTTGTTCCCGTGCAAGCTCCAGCGTAGAAGATACCCGGTCGGTTGGACTCTACGATGTGCATGACGTTGTCGGCACTCTTGAGGAAGCCGTCGTTGTCGATGTTCAGGTGGAGTTCTTTTGCCCAAGTCTGCGTCTCAACGTTGCAGACCATGCCGGACATCAACACCAGCAGGTCGAGTTGTACCTTCAGCGGCTTGCCTTGCAGGGTGTCTTCGGCTTTGACTTGCAGACGACCGTCAATCGTCTCGCCAACCTCCGATACGCGTCCGCGAATAAAGTGTACACCAAAGTCACGCTGAGCATTGATGTAGAAATCCTCGTACTTCTTGCCGAACAGGCGCAGATCCATGTAGAAGCAGTAGATCTCTGCCTCGGGATAGCGCTCCTTCATCTCGATAGCCTGTTTGATGGCTGTGGTGCAACAGACCTTGGAGCACTGGCTGTTACCGGCTTTCAGGTCGCGCGAACCGACGCAATGCACGAACCCTATGGCGCGCGGTTTGGCGGGGATGCGCTTGTCTTCCCTACCCCGCATCCAACGCTCCAAGTCGGCGTTGGTGATAACGTGGTCATATACGCCGTAGCCGTACTCCTCTTTCTTCGCCGCCTTGAAGAGCCGGAAGCCCGAGGCGACCAGCACGGCTTTGGTGTGAATCTGCACGCCGTTGGAGAGGGTGACATCGTACTCGTGTTGCAGCAGACTGCGCTCCCAGTTCAGCACCCTTGTTTCGAGGAAGACGTTGACGCCCTTGAGGTCTTTCGCCAGTTCGTCAATCACGTCTTGCGCGGGCGTCATATCCGGGAAAAGTTTGTACCACTGCGACACATGTCCGCCCAATGTACTCTTCTGCTCCACGATGATAGGCTGGTAACCCAACACCTGCAATTGCTTGGCAGCCGCCATGCCGGCTATGCCGCCACCTATAATAACTACATTTTCCTTCATAACTATCAACTGTCAACTATCAGCAACACTTAATCGAGTTCGGCATTTCGGGACGAAGCAGATCTTCCTTGTTCAGTCCCAAGTATTTGGCTTTGGGGTCGTACTCTACGCCCATCTTGTCAAGCAGCGGCTCAACGGCAACCTGATGCAGTTGCAGCCCCAAGTCCCACGGATCGTAGCCGAGCACCAAACCCGCCAACTCCTCGTAGGTGAACACGGGTATGCCGTAGCCGTTACGTCCGTAGGTCTTGCCGGTCTGTTCGGCGATGACGTATTGCCAGCGGTCGAGGAAGTACGGGCATCCCGGGCAATTGGTGATGATCGCGTCGGGATGATAAGGCTCCATCGACTCGAATTTCTTGTGGGTGTTCGCTACGCTGTAGCCACGGTTGGCTTGCACGAGATATTGCCGGAACCCGAATCCGCAGCAATGGCGACGTTCGGGATAGTCAACAACCTCGCCGCCCCAACTCTCGACCATACCTGCCAGCACGTAGGGGTACTCCGCGCCGCCCACGCCTTTGTGCGGGAACATCTTCGCGTAGTGGCAACCTATATGCTCCACGATTCGGAGCGGCTCGCCCGTCTCGCGGTTGATGAGCAGGTGCTTGGCTTTCTGACGAATCTGCTCGCGCCAATGGAAAATCAGGTCGCTGGTGTGAGCGATATACTTGGGTTTGTTGAACTCGCGCTTGCAGGCTTTCCATAGGTTCTCACGGATCTTCGCTTCAAGTTCGGGGAACTCGCGCCACGTTTCAAGAGTCTCGACATAGTTGCCGAACGAGGTGATGCACGAAGGGCAGTAGTTCTCGTAACCCGCTTCGGTCATCAGCGCAAACTGCCGCGCAACCATCGTCATGGCTGTTTCTTGGGGAATACTCTCCGTGTGGTAGGCTATACCGCCGCAGGTCGTGTGATGCGGCGTTTCGTACATGTCTTTGCCGAGCACGTTCTTGGTTATCTCCAGAAAGAACCTCTCGCTGCCCGGGAAGAAGTTCTGCCTGATGCAACTGCGTACATAGTACCAATGGTCATCGGGTATCTCCTTCTGGTAGTCCGACCAAATCTCTTGTTTTCCGTCCTTAATCATAACTCAACTATTAAAGTGTTTATCCGAGCAATAGGTAAAAGCCTGCTGTTCGTACTCCTCCATCGTCAGTCCCATCTCTTCGGCTTTCTTCTTTGAATACTCCTCAATCTGTTTTATCCGCTCCGTTGCGCCGGTGACATCAAAGATGGCTTTCACTTCGTCCAGCGACTCTTGGGGAATCTTGCGCAATATGCCCGGACCGTCACCCATATAGTTCGCTCCCAACCGCGCCATGGACTGCTCCAAGTGCTCCAAGTGCCACTTGAACACCGGTCCCGACTCCTTGTGGTTCTCCCACTTGAACATTTTCGGGTGAATGCAATAGCCGTACTTGAGCGTCGAGCCTGCCAATGCGTGCATCAGCGGCAGCACTTGTCTGCCTTTCTCGCTCTCCACGAAGTAGCCGAGACGAATACTCAGTTCGCGCAGCGCCATGATCACCAGCCCCGGACCGTTCTTGCGCGGACAACGCGTCACGCAACTCATGCACTCGCCGCAATACCAGATCGTATCGGATTTGAGCAGGGCTTCTATCTTCTCGTCGTCCTTCGTTTGCACGATGCTCACGATCTTGCGCGGGTCGTAACAGTAGAACTCCGCCGCCGGACAAACGGCAGTACACGTGCCGCAATTGATACACGTGTGAAACCCCTCCTTGAAGCGGTAGTCCTTCATCAATTCATCAAATAGATTCTTCATACAGCACTTATATGTCTTCCTATCCACGCACACAGGGCAGGAAACCAACGTTTGATATACACCATCATCAACTCCGTTTTGCCTACATACACCTCGCGTTTGCCGCGGCGTATGGCGCGAATGATCTGCTTGGCAGCCTTCTCTGCTGACAGTCCTCCGGCTTGCCCGGGATCCATCACGCCGTGCGCCTTGCCGCCCTTGTCGAGCGCACGCAGGGAGATAGGTGTGTTCACCCTGCCCGGGCAGACGATCGTCACACGGATACCCCGGTCGTAGTTCTCGGCTTGCAGGGTCTCGAAGAACCCGTACAACGCGTGCTTCGACGAACTGTAGGCGCATCGCAGCGGAAAACCGAACAGACCGGCAATAGAGGTCGTAACGGCTATATGTCCGCCGCCTATGGCTACCATCCTTGACAACAGGTCTTTGGCTATTGCCACGGGAGCGAAGTAGTTAACCTCCATGATCTGGCGCACCATATCCATCGAGGTGTCTTCGATGGTTGTGCGCTGGCTGATGCCGGCGTTCAGAAACGCTATATCCACCCTGTCAAACTCATCCCACACACGCTCCGTGAGTGTCGCCACCTGCTCGGCATCTTTCAGGTCACACGCCACGACGCGCACCTCTGCTCCGGCTTGGCGGCAACGGTCTGCCACGTTCTGCAACCGCTCGACAGACGAGGCTGTCAGCACCAAGCACATCGGAGCAGACTGGCTGCTCTGACGCGCATATTCAAGGGCACAAGCCTCGCCGATGCCCGATGACGCTCCTGTAATCCAAACAATCATCCGACTTTCACTTGCGGAATCTCCTTGTCGTACTCACCGCGAGCGAGACGCTCCTTGATGTCCTTGAACGCTGCCAAGGTGTAGTCCACGTCTTCGATGCTGTGCGCTGCGGTAGGAATGATGCGGAAGATGATCATTCCCGGCGGGATAACCGGATAGGTCACGATCGAGCAGAATATATGATAGTGCTCACGCAGATCCACTGCGATGTTCGCAGCCTGGTTGATACCTGCCAGCATGTGTACAGGCGTTACGCAAGCCTCAGCCGGACCGATCTCGAAGCCAAGGTCACGGAAGCCCGTTTGCAGTCTGCGGGTTACTTCCCACAGACGCTTGCGCAGCTGGTCCCCCTCGGGGCTGTCGATGATCTCCAGACGCTTCAAGCAGCCTTCCACGATAGGCATAGGCAATGCCTTGGCGTACATCTGCGAGCGCATATTGTACTTGAGGTAGGTGATGATATCTTTCTCCGAAGCGATGAATCCGCCGATGGTAGCCATTGACTTGGCGTACGCACCGATATACAGATCCACGCCGTCCATCACGCCGAAATGCTCGCTCGTGCCGCGACCGTGCTCTCCCATCACGCCAAAGCCGTGGGCATCGTCGATCATCATGCGGAAGTGGTACTTCTGTTTGAGGGCTACTATCTGGTCAAGGATACCAAGTGCGCCGGTCATGCCGAACACACCTTCGGTGATGAGCAGCACACCGCCGCCTTTGTTATCTGCCTCGGCGCAAGCCAATGCCAGCACACGCTCGCAGTCCACGATGTCGTTGTGTTTGAACTTGTACTTGCTGCCGATGTGCAGACGTATTCCGTCCAGCAGACAGGCGTGCGCCTCGGCGTCATAAACGATCACATCATGACGACTCACCAGCGAGTCAATAGCCGAGAGGATACCCTGATAACCGAAGTTGAACTCAAACGCTGCCTCTTTCTTCTCGAACGCCGCCAAGCGACGCTCCAGCTCCTCGTGAAGCGCAGTGTGACCGGTCAGCATACGGCTACCCATCGGGTACGCCATACCCCACTTGGCGGCTGCCTCGGCATCCACACGGCGGATCTCCGGGTGGTTGGCTAAGCCGAGGTAGTTGTTCAGGCTCCAGCACAGTACGTCTTGCCCGTTGAAGCGCATGTGAGCACCCAGTTCGCCCTCTAACTTGGGAAACGTAAAGTATCCCTCTACCTTCTCGCGGTACTGACCGATCGGTCCGCCCGTCGAGCTCTTGATCTTGTCAAAAATGTCTCTTTGCATATCTTTGTGATTTTAATTTTCAACTTTTTGTTTCGCCACGCGATTAAGTATTCGGAACAGAATCTTCGGCAGCGGCTTCCGGCTGTTACGTTTGCGCAAATCAAGATACCAGCCGAGTTTCTTGACGATCGGTATCTTGTAGGTCTCGACGAACTCAATCAGGTTGCCGTCGGGGTCTTCGATGTACGTGAAGTGCCCGGACGCTTCGCCCATGTCGAACACCTCGCCCTCGGGACAACTGTCCACCGTGAACGGATGCCCTTTGCTTGCGCAGAACTCGCCGAGTGCCTTCATGCCGGTTACGTCGAAGCATATCTGTATGAATCCCGGGTCACCCCAGTATCGTCCTTCGTAGATCTTCCTCGGCGTGCGGTCGAATGCCTGCACCAACTCAATAAAGCTCGTACCGAACACCTCGGCAAACGCGCCTTCACGCTTGGCGGATGTTGTCAGCAATACGCGGCGGAATTGTCCCTCACCGCCCGGCAGTGACGCGAAGTCGGCAAACACATCGGTCTGGTCATAGACCACCTTGTCGTAACCCAACACCTCGCCGTAGAACCGGATGGAGCGCTCCATATCCGTCACGCCGACCATCGCTCCGGCTATACCGCCGGTCAGTAAACCCTTATCCACGAACACCGCATCCGCCTGCTCCACGATCTGGAACAGGTTACCGTACAGATCCTTGACATAGAACGTCGGCTTCCCGTCAGGCTGATTGCTGATGGCTGAATGCTGAATACTGATTGCTGACTGCTGATGGCTGACTGCTTCGTAGAAACCCTTCACATCCCTACAATTGATCTTCGCGCAGAACGTGCCAAGGTCGCCTATCTGCACCTCAAACGCACAGGGCTGGGGGTTGCGCTCGCTGTACTGCCATATCTCGAACCCTCCGCCGCCTTGCATGTTCATCGCTATGCACGCGTGACGTTTCTGGGGCTTATTGCCGGTATAGGGCAACATCCTCTCGGCTACGGTATCGTCCTCGAGGATCTTCGTATCCGCTCCGAACACCCGTATCATCCAATCCCATGTCTTGCGGAAGTTCTCCGTTCCGATCCCGACTTGTTGTATTCCTGATATAAAAAAGTTTTGCATATATTTTTAATATTCAAATTTCAAACGCCACAAAGTTACGAATAATTTTTTGAATTTGCAAATAAAAACGGAAAAAAATCACTTTACCCTATTTATCACATCTGTGCATGCAAATTCGCCTTTCACTTTTAATAGCCTAACACAAAAATTGTGTGTTAGAGAAAACGTACGCCAATATCGGTCCGTTGTTGGTCCATTGTCGGTCCATTGTCGGTCCGTTTACGGGTCAACATCGAATCTTGACTAAACCTTGACTAAACCTGAAAAAGGTTGTGGCTCTCAATATGCCTTTTTGTCTTACAAAATTCACTTTCCCGTGCGATTTTTGCAAATAAATTTGCATATGTGAAAAAAAAGTAGTAACTTTGCAGCCTAAAGTTGCAAAGACGATGCGTAGTCACGAAGAATTATATTTTGTATCCTTTTGTGTAGAGGCGTACAAAATGCGTCATCACATGTCCGGTGAGGATGTAATGAAGTTGTTTGATGAGAAAGGTGTAACCGAATACCTAACAAAACATTATGGAGTGTTGCACACGCAGGGAGAACGATGGATAGTGGAAGAAATTGATGAATTTTTACAAGACAAATGATACTCTATCACGGCAGTAATACGATAGTTCGCGAACCGCGAATAATAGAACCTAATCGCACGTTAGACTACGGTTCCGGTTTTTACACGACTTGTGCGGAAAAGCAAGCATATGATTGGGCTGAGCGCAAAATTAAATCGCCGGACCAAGTCAACTACGTTAATGTTTATGAGTTTGACGAAAAGGCGCTCAAGGAGCTCAAAGTGCTTTGGTTTGATGGTCCGTCGGACGAGTGGATAGATTTCGTTATGTGTAACAGACAAGACGAGACATATCGGCACGACTATGATTTGGTATACGGACCTGTTGCCAATGACAAAGTATATCTGCAGTTTGGTCTATATGAACAAGGTTTTATCTCCAAAGCCTCGTTATTAACCGAGTTGAAAGTGTATAAACTCTTTGACCAAATGTTATTCCACACGGAGAAGGCATTGCCATATCTCCGCTTTATAGAAGTTAAGGAGGTTCGTAAATGAGCGGAAATTTAACACAAGACAATCTATATCTGTTGCTACCAGGTAAGGTGCTAGCTGTAGCAGAGATGTATGCTCGTCACCATGACATATCCGTGTTGGATGCCATGCGCAAAGTCTATGCCTCCGACATGTATAAGCAATTAGAGCAAGAAAGTACAAAACGCTGGCATGAAGGTCCGGTGTCATTGTACCAAACGATATAATCGTCCCCACTCCGAGACGTTTCATTTCTTTGCATATATCAAAAAAAAGCAGTATCTTTGCATGCTTAAATGAAAAATTGATGAAATGAGAAATTTATCAATCAAGATTCTTGTTATTGTTCTCGCAGGCGTTTTGTGCTCATGCAACCAGAACGAACCGGCGCAGAAAGAGTACTTCACGCTGTGGAACGAGTGTGAGGCGTTGACCGCCTTGCAGGCGTATGTGCAGGACGTGACGGATCCTCAGTCGGCGAACTTCATTCCGGTCAGTGACCGTATAGCGACGTTCGACATGGACGGCACGTTCGTGGGCGAGCTCTACCCTACGTACTTCGAGTACAACCTGCTGGAATACCGCGCACTGGACGATGTCACCTACCGCGACACCTGCCCGGAAGATGTACGGCAGACGGCACAGGAGATACGTAACTTCGTTCGCAACGGCACGAAGTTGCCCGAGCACTTCGACATGAAGCACGCCTATGCAGCCGCCAAAGCGTACTCCGGCATGACAATAGCCGAGTTCGACAGCTACGTCAAGAACTACGCCAAGACACCTGCCAACGGATTTACAGGCATGACCTACGGCGAGAGTTTCTACAAGCCGATGTTGGAGGTGTTCAACTACCTGGAAGCGAACGGGTTTACAAACTACGTCGTGTCGGGCAGCGACCGCTTCATCTGCCGCGCGCTGACGTATTCGATAGTAGCGCCCAACCGCGTCATCGGCATGGATGTTCGTTTTCGTTCATCAGAACAGGGCAGCGAAGCCGGCGTGGACTACACCATGGGCAAAGAGGAAGAGCTACTGCGCACCGATGAGCTGATCATCAAGAACCTGAAGACGAACAAAGTGCTGCAGATCGCACAGGAGATAGGGAAAGTGCCGGTACTCTCGTTCGGCAACAGCGGCGGCGACTGCGCCATGCATAACTACTGCCTGGGCAACAAGCAGTACAAGACAGCAGCGTTCATGCTCATTGCCGATGACGAAGACCGCGATCACGCCAACCGCGACAAAGCGCTGAAGCTCGGCGAGCAGTGGCGCGACTCGGATTACTACGTCATCTCCATGCACGACGACTTCAAGACAATCTACGGCTACGGCGTAGAGAAGACGGATTTCGTGTTTGAATAAGATGCGGCACGATTTTTGCTGTCGTTAAATGGATAATATGGAATAAGGAGTAAGGATTAAAGACTTAAATGATGAGACTAATTGCGATATATATATCATTGCTACTATTAGCCGTGACGCAGCCTATGCTTGCGCAGGTTGCAGCAACAGAAGCGATGCCGGTGCAAGCGACTGATACCTTGGCATCGGATACGGCATTGACGTTCGCATTCGACAGCGTGCCGCCGGTAGTGCTCGTCTATCCGCAGATCCTGCTGGATATGCCCAACGTGCATGTGGAGCAGGACAGCCTGATCACCCTGCTGATGGAAGAGAAGACTGCCGGTGTGGAGCGCGGTGAGATAGAGCGGGCGGGATTCCGCGTGCAAGTATATTCGTCGAACAACCCGCAACGCGGCAAGACGGAAGCCCTACTGATCGAGCAACGCGTAAAGCAAGCAATGAACGTAGCGGTGTACGTAATCTATGCATCGCCGTCGTGGAAAGTACGTCTGGGCGACTTCCTTGACGAGCAGCAGGCAGCCGAGTTCCGCGATGTGTTCAAGGGCTTGTTCCCTGATTTGGCGGACTACACGTATATTGTGCGGGATCAGGTGAAAGTAAAATAGTTGATAGTTGATAGTTGAAAGTTGAAAGTATGGATTTACAGGCATTTAATCCGAAGGTTGAGGTGACAGACGCAATATCTGCGCATGTAGAGGATATGATTCGCGTGCTGGGTGAAGACCCCGAACGCGAAGGACTGAAGCGTACACCGCATCGTGTGGGCAAGTCGCTGCAGTTTCTGACCAAGGGCTACAACGAAGACCCCGAGGCAATACTGCGCTCGGCATTGTTTGAGGAAGATTACCAACAGATGGTAGTGGTCAAAGATATAGAGTTCTACTCGTTGTGCGAGCATCACATGCTGCCGTTCTTCGGCAAAGCGCATGTGGCGTATATACCCAACGGCAGGATAACAGGACTGAGCAAGATAGCCCGTGTGGTGGATGTGTTTGCACGCCGCTTGCAGGTGCAGGAGCGCCTGACAACCGAGATCAAGGACTGCATCCAGCGCACGCTCAACCCCTTAGGCGTGATGGTGGTGATCGAGGCGGAACACCTGTGCATGCAGATGCGCGGTGTGCAGAAGCAACACTCGCTGACCGTCACCTCGGATTTCACTGGTGCATTCAACCGCAAAGAGACACGGCAAGAGTTCCTGAATCTTATACTGAACGCTCCCAAGTAGGAGCGTTTTTTTTAGTTTGAAGCTTCGCGTTTGAAGTTGTTTGAAGCTGCGCGTTTGAAGTTGTTTGAAGCTGCGCGTTTGACTAGTCAAACGTCCACTTGATGCCGAGGCAGGGATTGCACATGAATCCGCTGCCGGTGAAGTTGTAACTGAACTCAATCTCCGTGCCGATGTTCAGGTTCGGGCACTTGAACCAGCGTCCGACATTGTACCATAGTTGCGGTTCGCTGATCATCACGAACGACTGCCCGACGGCATTGCGCTGACCCCAAATATCCAAGAATCCCGAGAATCGCAGTCCGGGTGCGGTACAGAAGTCGTCACAACCCCAA
This sequence comes from Paludibacteraceae bacterium, assembly GCA_905233935.1. Taxonomy (GTDB): domain Bacteria; phylum Bacteroidota; class Bacteroidia; order Bacteroidales; family Paludibacteraceae; genus Colicola. The sequence continues at coordinate 13,084 of CAJOFU010000023.1, read as the reverse complement.
ACGAACGTGAACTGCAAGGGTATTTGGTTGTGGATACCGTTGTCGGGGTCGGCGATATACTTGTAGAGCAGTTCGAGGTTGAAAATGTTCTTATAATCCTTCGTGTGCAGGCAATAGTTCAGACCGACCAACGCCGCATGGTTGATCCCGTAGCCGAAGAGTTTACCGTCTGCGCCCTTGCCTATACCTAAGCCACCATTGTACTCTACCTGAATGCTGAGGTCTTTGACTTTGCTATTCTGCCAGAAGTTCAGACAACGCGCTATCTCGCCGTACATCATAAAAGGCGTATTAGCCGGATCATTCGGATGGATTGCATAGTCGATGTCGATGAAGGCGAAGGTGTTGCCCCACTTGTCGGGATAGAACAGTTCGAGCGTAGTGGTCACACGCGGTGAACGCTGGTTGGTGCACGCCGTGCCCATACTACCGAAATCGTAATATAACTGAAGATTCGTGCCTGCCTGAACAGACGAAGCAAATAGCATAAACAAGGCAAACGATACCGCGAGAGAGGTATGAAATTTTGATAACATGGCATTTGATTTTTGGTTACAGCGTGCAAAGGTACGAAAAAATTTGCAGATTTGCAAATAATTCGGATATTTTGGCATGAATATTTGCAAATATCATTTATTTTTCGTATCTTTGCAGAGTTAAATCGATGTACTATGACCCCGAAAGAGCAATATGCAGCGTTCTGCAAGCGTTATCCCGGATTGCCGGTTATGATGCAGCCCTGGTGGCTGGAAGCCGTATGTGCCGGCAAGAACTGGGAGGTAATGCTTATTAAGAATTCAGAGATCAGAAATCAGACATCAGAAGTCAGAGATCAGGATGACGAGGTAGTGGCGGCTATGCCTTACTTGCTTCGCAAGCGGCTATGGTACAAGTTCATCGTGATGCCGCAGATGACGATGTTCGGCGGCGTGTGGATGAATGATGACTTGTTCGCATCGCCCGAATTGCAAGAGCAGCTATCAAAGGTGATAACCCGTAAGTTGCGCGCGCTCGGCGTAGCGTACTACTACCAGCAATATCCGATCGGTAACCCTATGCCCTACTGGTTTGGTAAGCAGCGGATGAAGGTTGAGGATCGCGTAACGTACCGCATAGACAACCTGACAGACATCGAATCGGCGGAAGAAGCCTTCTCGCAGAACAAGAAACGTCAACTCAAGAAAGCTGAAGGGTTAACAATTAACTACGACATGACAGCCGAGGAGTTCTACCGTTTCCACAGAGCATGTATGCATGAACGGGGACAACACTTGTCGTACTCGCGGGAGTTCCTGCTCGTGTTGGAAAAGAAATGCCGCCGTGAAGAGCATGGAACATTCATCCGGGTGAAAGAAGGCGACCAAACTGCAGCCGCAGCGTTTGTGGTTTGGGATCAACGGTACTTGTATTACCTCATCCCTGCCTATCTGCCCTCAGCAGCCAAGAGTGGTGCATCAGCCCGCTTGGCAGACGAGGCAATCCGTATGGCGAAAGAGAAAAACTTGCAGTTCGACTTCGAGGGCGGCAACGACAGCGAGGGAATAGCCAACCACTACAAGCAGTTCGGTTCGCACGCGGTAACCTATCAGAGCGTAAGCAAACTCTATCGCCCGTCGTTCGCCTTGCTGCTGGTAGCCAACCGATGGAAAGAGAAACTGATGAAGACAAGAGGGTGAGTTAAGCTGCGCGTTTGATGTTGTTTGAAGCTGCGCGTTTGAAGTTGTTTGAATGAAAGTGTTGTATCTGACACCGTGGTATCCGTCGGAGCGTGACGCAATGGCTGGATTGTTCGTACAGAAGCATGTGGAGGCTGTGCAGGCACAAGGTGTGGATGTACGGGTCATCCATTCGCTCAGTTGGCGGGATATGCTCCGGCAATGGCGGCAACTGAAACGCGAATGGGGATTGCCCGATGTGGTGCAACTCAATTTCATTCAGAAGCAAGGCATGCTTGCCTTGTGGCTCAAACGGCGATACAATATTCCGTATATCATCATCGAGCACTGGAGCGGCTATCTGCCCGAGAACGGACAGTTCATGCAGATGCCCGCAACCAAACAACAATTCGTACGATCCGTCTGCCGCCAGGCATCCATCGTTCTGACGGTCAGTTTGCCACTACAACGCGCCATGCAACATTGCGGACTAAAAGCACAGCAATGGGGAAAGATTGACAACGTAGTGGATGAGTTCTTTTATCAGAAGTCAGAAGTCAAAAGCACCCCACTGCGCAAGCTTGCGGGGACCCCGCGCAATCAGAATTCAGATAAGAAGATACTGCTGCATGTGAGTTGCTTTGATGAGCGGGCAAAGAATGTGAAAGGGCTGTTGCGGGCAGCAAAGATTGTTGCAGACAAACGCCAAGGCTGGCAACTTGTGTTGGTCGGGACAGGAATTGATTATGATGAGGTACGCGCGTATGCCCAAACGCTGAACGTCCCGGAAGAACTATTGCTTTGGACGGGTGAGTTGACTCCGCAAGAAGTGGCGGAGTGGATGCATAGGGCGGACGCATTTGTGCTCAGCAGTAGGTTTGAAACCTACGGAGTGGTACTGGCGGAAGCAGCAGCGGCAGGAGTGACAATTATCTCCACGCCTGTGGGCATAGCAGAAGAGGTAGATGCATGCATTGTGGAACAAGACGAGGTAGAGAACCATCCGGAGCAGTTTGCCGACAAGATAGAACACGTGCTATTTGCCAACCGGCAACCGGCAACAGATACGGCAAACATGCAACGCTTCACGTCGCAAGCTGTAGGCAGCAAACTCAAACAGATTTACGAGAGTGTGCGGTTATAATTCCGCACCAAGAAAATATACCACACCAATTGGATAGCAAGGTAGGCAAAACGCACCCACGCAAAGAGTGCTATGGCTGACAGGAAGTCACCGGTGTGAATACCTGCAACAAGTGCCAACGCCAATGCCGCAACATAACCGACCTCCATCCAGAGGGCGGTTTTTTGTTTGGCAAACACGTCAGACAGGAAACAAATAGAACCGCATATAGGCGTCAGTACAATGAACGGATACAAGGCACGGATAATGTACGCGGACTCCAGCCACTCGGCACCGAAGATGAACGTTACGAGTTGCGGCACAAAGACAAACACCGGTATTAGTCCGACCACAAGCGCTCCTGCTATCCACAAGCAGAAACGCCACAGTGTTCTGCACCAGTTCAGCTACGCGCTGATACAGCACCTGATAACACGCACGGGAGATAATGCTCAACGGCACGAACGCTGCCATCATGGCGAGGGACAACTGTCCGACTTCCGACAAGCCGAAATGCGGTGTCAGCAGCCACACGGGCAACGATATACCTACGGAGTTGACCAATGCACGCGGCAGGTTGAACTTCGGGAAGTTGGCGTATTCGCGCGATACAGCACGCATATCTGACCGATTCGGGTGCAGGAGTTCGCTTAGATACTCGCGCCAAGCCAACGCACCGTTGATAAGCATCGACAGAAGCAGAGCAAAGACCGAAGCCACAATCATTCCTCCCTGCAACCGTCCAAGCCAGCCCAAGCCGATCTTTCCCGACGCAGAAAACACGCTCTGCGTAATCTGGTAGCCGCTGATGCGCGTAAATGCGCGACGGCGTATATACCAATAGTTGAGGATGTTCCACAAGCCCAAGCAGAATACAGACAGCGGCATCAGCCACCACCAGTTTGCCAGTTCGGGAGCTTTGAACAAACCGGCTATCGCTCCGGCAAAAGGCAGCGAAAGGCAGGTCAGCAACGTCATGGCAGACAACAGCAGCAGACACACATGGGTTAGTGCGCGCGCATGTTCCTCGGCTTTTGGCAGCACGATAGCGTACTGGTACTCCGCCGTAGCGATGAGTGTAAGCACACCGCTAATACTCATAAACAGATTAAGCAACGCAAAATCCTCCGGCGCATACATACGCGTCAATACAGGATAGACAAGGATGCCTATCACCTGTGCTATAACGTTTGCCGACAGCAGTTTGCCGGCATTGCGTACCATCGTTGAACGGAAAAGATTGAGCATTGCTTTGTTATATTGGTTAAAATGCAGGCCTTGATGACCTGCACTTTAACCATTTAACATCCGACAGACGAATTAGTAATTACGATCCATCATGTTGTTCTGATCGTACTCCTGCGCCAGACGTGCAGCCTGCATGGCAGCATATTCGGCGGAGTTGTGTACGACGAGTTTGCTGAACTCGCGCAGACCTGTACCGGCAGGGATGAGGTTACCGCAGATCACGTTCTCCTTCATGCCCTCCAGGTAGTCGATCTTGCCTTGGATAGCGGACTCGTTGAGCACCTTCGTAGTCTCCTGGAACGAGGCAGCCGAGATGAACGACTTCGTACCGAGAGCGGCACGGGTTATACCGAGCAGGATCTGCTTGGCGGTAGCACTCTTGGCGTCGCGCACCTGAACAAGTTTCTTGTCCTTGCGGCGAAGCGTCGAGTTCTCGTCGTGCAGACGACGCGTGGGAGCGTCTCGCTGTCGCCGGCGTCCTCAACGACTTTCTTACCCCAGATGCGGTCGTTCTCCTCGATGAAGTCACGCTTGTCAACCACCTGGTTGTCCAAGAAACGTGTGTCGCCTGCGTCGATGATCTCGACCTTGCGCATCATCTGGCGAACGATGATCTCGAAGTGTTTGTCGTTGATTTCCACACCTTGCATACGATAGACGTTCTGCGCCTCGTTGACGATGTAATCCTGTACAGCCGTCGGACCCTTGATAGCCAAGATATCATCCGGCGTGATAGCGCCGTCAGACAGAGGTACACCGGCGCGTACATAGTCGCCCTCTTGCACGAGGATCTGCTTCGACAGCGGAATCAGGTACGACTTCGTCTCACCGAGTTTGCTGGTGATGGTCAGTTCGCGTTGACCACGACGGATCTTACCGAAACTAATCTCACCGTCGATCTCTGCCACGATAGCAGGGTTAGACGGGTTACGAGCCTCGAAGAGCTCCGTTACACGTGGCAGACCACCGGTAATATCACCAGCAGAACCAAACGAACGGGTGTTGGTGAACAACAGGTCGCCGACCTTCACCTCTTCACCGTCGTTGTGTACCAGCGTAGCCTTAACAGGCAAGTTGTACGAGCGCAGGATATTACCTTCCTTGTCAACGATGTTTGCCGTAGGCATCTTCGTCTTATCCTTGGTATCGGTAATACTTACCTCACGCTTACCGGTCTGCTCGTCAGTTTCGCTCTTGCAAGTTACACCTTCAATAACGTCCTGATAACGGAGTGTACCGGCTTGCTCGATAACGAGTGAAGCTTTGTACGGATCCCATTCGCAGACGAGTGTACCCTTGTCGTACTTCTTGCCCGGCTCAATGAACAACTTCGAAGCGTACGGGATATTGAACGTATTCAGTACCACGCCTGTCTTCTCGTCCTTCACTTGGAGTTCGTTCAGACGGCTGACTACGATAATGTCACCTGCATCGGTGGTGATGGTACGCAGATCTTCAATATCCACGATACCGGAGTGCGGCAGTGAGTACGTATTCTCAGCAGTCGATCCACCAGCCAAACCACCGGAGTGGAAGGTACGCAGGGTCAACTGTGTACCCGGCTCACCGATAGCCTGAGCGGCAATCACGCCGACAGCCTCGCCCTTCTGCACCATGAGTCGTGTAGCAAGGTTACGGCCGTAGCACTTGGCGCACAGACCGTGTTTAGCCTCGCAGGTAAGAACCGAACGGATCTCCACTTCCTCAATACCAGCGCGCTCGATAGCGTCGCAAGCACCCTCGCGAATCTCTTCGCCGGCAGCAACGATCAGTACACCGTCCTCATCGAAGATATCGTGTACGCTTACGCGACCGAGGATACGCTGCGAGAGCGTAGCTACTACGGTATCGTTCTGCTTGATAGCGCGAGCAACCAAGCCACGGAGCGTACCGCAGTCCTCTTCGGTGATGATCATATCGTGCGATACATCCACCAGACGACGAGTCAGATAACCGGCGTCGGCCGTCTTCAAGGCGGTATCGGCAAGACCCTTACGAGCACCGTGGGTAGAGATGAAGTACTCCAACACACTCATGCCTTCCTTGAAGTTAGCAAGCACTGGGTTCTCGATTGATGTACGGGTGTCGGTCGATCCGGCTTTCTGAGGTTTACCCATCAAGCCACGGATACCAGCCAGCTGTTTGATCTGCTGTTTGTTACCACGCGCACCTGAGTCCATCATCATGTATACGGAGTTGAATCCTTGGTCAGCCTCCTGCATGTGTTTCATCAGGATGTCGGTTACCTCGTTGTCGATACGACCCCAGGTGTCAACGACCTTGTTGTAACGCTCATCGTCGGACATCTCACCGAAGTTATAGCTCTCGGTGATTGCCTCAACTTCGGCATTACCTTTGGCAATCAGGTCAGCACGCTCCTCAGGAATAAGGATATCATTGAGGTTGAAGCTCAAACCACCCTTGAATGCCATGTAGTAACCGAGGTCCTTGATATCGTCAAGGAACTTAGCCGTACGGGCAACGCCGCAGGTCTTGATAACCTTGGAGATAATGTTCTTGACAGCACCTTTCTTGAGCACGGTGTTCTGGAAACCGATCTCCTTCGGCATGTACTGGTTAACCATTACACGACCCGGAGTGGTCTCGATGATATGTTGCGTCAGTTGACCGTCAATCATCTCCTTGATACGTACGCGCACCTTGGCGTGGATATCCACTCTACCCTCGTTCAGGGCGATGGTGCACTCTTCTTCGCTATAGAACGTCAGTCCTTCGCCCTTCACACCGGCGCGCTCCTTGGTGATGTAATACAGACCAAGAATCATATCCTGTGAAGGAACAGTGATAGGATTACCGTTAGCCGGGTCAAGGATGTTGTGCGAACCGAGCATCAGCAGTTGAGCCTCAAGGATAGCCTCGTTGCTCAGCGGAAGGTGAACAGCCATCTGGTCTCCGTCGAAGTCGGCATTGAAACCGGCGCAGGACAGCGGGTGCAACTGAATAGCCTTACCCTCGATCATCTTCGGCTGGAATGCCAAGATACCATGACGGTGAAGCGTCGGTGCACGGTTCAGCAGTACTGGGTGACCTTCCATTACGTGCTCCAGGATCTCGAAGATAACCGGATCACG
>CAJOFU010000023.1:0-5809 GCA_905233935.1 Paludibacteraceae bacterium | reverse complement strand
AAGTCCACACGTTTACCCAGCAAGTTCTGACGGAAACGTCCCTGTTTACCTTTCAAGCTGTCGCTGAGGGATTTGAGCGGACGGTTCGCCTCACTCTTGATGGCGGTTGTCTTGCGGCTGTTGTCGAACAGGCTGTCCACTGCCTCTTGCAACATACGTTTCTCGTTGCGAAGGATTACGTCCGGCGCTTTGATCTCGATGAGTCGACGCAGACGGTTGTTACGGATGATCACACGACGGTAGAGGTCGTTGAGGTCAGACGTAGCGAAACGTCCACCATCCAGCGGAACGAGCGGACGGAGCTCCGGCGGGGTAACAGGGATAACTTTCAGTACCATCCATTCGGGGTGGTTACGTCCCTGCGATGCGCGGAACGACTCAACGATCTGCAAGCGCTTGAGGGCTTCCTGCTTGCGTTGGTTCGAACTGTCTGTATCTGCACGGTGACGGAGTTCGTCAGCCAGTGCGTCGAGGTCAATATTGGCGAGCAAGTCGTAGATAGCCTCAGCACCCATCTTGGCGATGAACTTCTGAGGATCAGCATCTTCCAAGTCGCGATTGCCTTCCGGCAGACGGCTCATGATGGTTGACAATTCATCCTCATCAAGCAATACCTTATCCTCGATAATATCATGATCACTGTTGAACTCCTCGCCGTTCATAGCGCCGGCTTGTACAACGATGTACTTCTCGTAGTAGATGACGGACTCGAGTTTCTTGGTCGGCACGCCGAGCAGAGCAGCAATCTTCGAAGGAAGCGAACGCAGATACCAGATGTGTGCTACAGGTACACACAACTTGATGTGACCCATACGCTCACGACGTACCTTCTTCTCCGTAACCTCCACGCCGCAACGCTCACAGACGATACCTTTGTAACGAATACGTTTGTACTTACCGCAGTTACACTCGTAATCCTTAGTCGGACCGAATATACGCTCGCAGAACAGACCATCACGCTCCGGCTTGTACGTACGGTAGTTGATCGTCTCGGGCTTGAGCACCTCACCACTGGAGATGTTCATGATCTCTTCCGGCGATGCCAGACCAATGGTGATCTTGGTGAAGCCGGATTTCTTATTCTCTTGTCTTAAAGCCATAATTCTTTCCTTTTAATTATTCAAGTGTAATTGATAGAGCCAAACCTTGCAACTCATGCAGCAATACGTTCAGTGACTCGGGTATACCCGGTGTCGGGAAGTTCTCGCCCTTGACGATAGCTTCGTAGGTACGTGCACGCCCCATAACGTCGTCAGACTTAACGGTCAGGATCTCTTGCAGAGTGTGTGCGGCGCCGTGTGCTTCGAGCGCCCAAACCTCCATCTCACCGAAACGCTGACCACCGAACTGTGCTTTACCGCCGAGCGGCTGTTGCGTAATCAAGCTGTACGGGCCGATTGAACGGGCGTGCATCTTGTCGTCAACCATGTGACCGAGCTTCATGAAGTAGGTCACACCTACGGTAGCCATCTGGTCAAACGGTTCGCCTGTCTCGCCGTCATAGAGCTGTGTCTTGCCGGCACGCGGCAGACCTGCCTTGTCTGTCCATTCGTCGAGTTCCTGCAGCGAGCAACCGTCGAAGATAGGCGTTGCAAACTTAACGCCCAGTTCGCGTCCAGCCCAACCCAGAACAGCCTCGAAGATCTGACCGATGTTCATACGTGAAGGCACACCCATCGGGTTCAATACGATATCCACAGGTGTACCGTCAGCCAAGAACGGCATATCTTCTACGCGCACGATCTTGGATACGATACCCTTGTTACCGTGACGACCGGCCATCTTGTCACCCACGCGGATCTTACGACGCTTGGCGATATAAACCTTCGCCTGTTGGATGATACCTGTTGGCAACTCGTCGCCGATGGTGATGTTGAAGCGCTCGCGTTTGAGCTCGGCTTCCATCTCTTTGTACTTAGCCAGATAGTTGAGGATGCAACGGCGTACAAGATCGTTCTTGTGCTCATCGGCAGTCCAACCGTCCAACAGAACGGTTGCGTAGTCGATAGTCTCCAACAACTCGCGGCTGAAGGTCTGTCCCTTCGGAACGAGGTCGGTATCTACGATATCCTTTACGCCAAGGCTCTTCTGGTTCTTGAGCAGCAGTGCAAGTTTATCGACAAGGATGGTCTTCAGTTCGTCAGCTTGTGCCTCGAATTTCGCATCCATCTTCATCAGCAACTCTTTGTCTGCCATCTTGGCCTTGCGGTCTTTCTGCGCACGCATGTACAACTTCTTGTCGATAACCACACCGTCCAATGAGGGTGAAGCTTTCAGCGAAGCGTCTTTCACGTCACCAGCCTTGTCACCGAAGATAGCCTTCAGCAGCTTCTCCTCAGGACTCGGGTCGCTCTCGCCCTTCGGCGTGATCTTACCGATGATGATGTCACCCGGCTTGATCGACGCACCGATACGAACGATACCGTTCTCGTCCAAGTCTTTCGTGGTGTCGTCGCTCACGTTCGGTATATCCGCCGTGAACTCCTCCATACCACGCTTCGTCTCACGTACATCAAGCAGCTGCTCTACTACGTGAACGGAGGTGAACATATCTTCGCGAACCATCTTCTCGCTCAGTACGATGGCATCCTCGTAGTTGTAACCTTTCCAAGGAATGTAAGCAACCATGAGGTTCTTACCCAATGCCAATTCGCCACCTTCGGTTGCATAACCTTCGGTCAGCAACTGACCCTTGGTTACGTGGTCGCCCTTGCGAACAACCGGACGAAGGTCGATGGTCGTATTCTGGTTCGTCTTCTCGAACTTAGGCAGTTTGTACTCTTTCTCCGACGAAACGAAGCTGATGAACTCCTCTTCTTCCGAGCGGTCGTAGTGTACCTTGATCATGCTGGCGTCCACGTAGGTTACTACGCCGTCGCCTTCGGCTACGATTTGTGTACGGCTGTCGTTAGCCAACTGCTCCTCGATACCGGTACCTACGATAGGTGCTTCGTTGCGCAGCAATGGTACTGCCTGGCGCATCATGTTCGAGCCCATGAGTGCACGGTGGGCATCATCGTGCTCCAGGAACGGAATCAATGCGGCAGCGATAGAAGCGATCTGACACGGAGCAACGTCCATGAGGTTGATCTGTGCGGGCGGAACAACAGGGAAGTCGTCCAAGTGACGGGATTTAACCTTATTGCGGATGAAACGTCCGTCCTTGTCGAGCGGTGCGTTACCCTGTGCTACGAAGTTCGCCTCCTCGTCCTCGGCGCTCAGATAGACTACGTGGTCGTTGTTCAGGTCAACCACACCGTCTTTAGCCTTACGGTACGGGGTCTCGATGAAACCGAGATCATTGATCTTGGCGTAGATACACATCGACGAGATAAGACCGATGTTCGGACCTTCCGGTGTCTCAATAGGACACAGACGACCATAGTGTGTATAGTGTACGTCACGAACCTCGAAACCTGCACGCTCACGGCTCAAACCGCCGGGACCAAGGGCAGACATACGACGTTTGTGGGTGATCTCTGCCAGCGGGTTCTGCTGATCCATAAACTGGCTCAGAGCGTTCGTACCAAAATACGAGTTGATAACACTGGTGATAGCCTTGGCGTTGATCAGGTCGGTCGGGGTGAATACCTCCGTGTCGCGGACGTTCATGCGCTCACGGATAGTACGAGCCATACGTGCCAGACCGATACCGAACTGGTTGTAGATCTGCTCACCTACGGTGCGGACACGACGGTTCGACAGGTGGTCAATATCGTCCACCTCGGCGTTGGAGTTAATGAGCTGAACGAGGAACTTGATGATCTCAATCATGTCTTCCTTGGTCAGCACGCGGGTCTCCATCGGGATGTTCATACCCAGCTTGTGGTTGATACGGTAACGACCAACCTCTCCCAGATCATAACGCTTGTCGGAGAAGAACAGATTCATGATCGTCTCACGAGCCGTTGCATCATCAGCAGGTTCGGCGTTACGCAGCTGGCGGTAGATGTACAGCACAGCCTCTTTCTCCGAACGGGCTGGGTCTTTCTGCAAGGTGTTGAACAAGATCGAGTAATCGCCCTCGTTGTTCTCCTCCTTGTGCAGGAGCACAGCTTTGGTGCCGGACTCGATGATGCGGTTGAAGATCTCTTCGTCGATCTCCGTCTCGCGCTCGATAACGACTTCGTTACGCTCGATGGTTACCACCTCAGCGGTATCCTCGTCCACAAAGTCCTCAGTCCACGACTTCATTACGTTACCTGCCAGACGGCGACCGATCATCTCGTCGTGGTTCGACGGAGTGACCTTCACCTCTTCGGCGAGGTTGAAGCAATCCAAGATATCCTTGTCGCTCTCAAAACCAATAGCACGCAACAGTGTGGTTACCGGCAGTTTTTTCTTACGGTCAATGTAAGCGTACATCACGTTGCTGATGTCCGTGGCGAACTCAATCCACGAACCGCGGAACGGGATGATACGTGCCGAGTAAAGTTTCGTTCCGTTGGAGTGAACCGATGTGCCGAAAAATACACCCGGCGAGCGGTGCAACTGACTTACAACGACGCGCTCGGCACCGTTGATAACGAACGTACCTTTCTCGGTCATATAAGGGATCGTACCCAGATATACATCCTGTACTACTGCATCAAAATCCTCATGATCAGGATCGCTACATGTCAGGCTCAGTTTGGCCTTCAATGGAACGCTGTAGGTTAATCCGCGCTTGATGCACTCCTGTTCGGTATAACGCGGCGGATCAACATAATAGTCCAAAAATTCGAGCGTGAAGTTGTTACGGGTATCCGTGATAGGGAACGTCTCCTGGAACACACGGTACAACCCTTCCTTCCGGCGCTGCTCGGGCGTCGAGTTCATCTGAACAAAGTCATGGAAGGACTTCAATTGTATCTCCAGAAAGTCAGGATACGGCATTTGCTGCTGCATCGACGAAAAGTTGACTCTCTTGCTTGTGTTGGTTGATGCCATTTGTTGAATGGTTTTTTGTTTTTAACAGAATTTAACAATTCATCTGTATTTTGTGCTGAAATTAACGGAAATTTACATATCTCTCTTTTCAGCAGAAAAGGTTTAGTCCCCCGCGAGGGACTAAACCTACCTAAGCGGTTAGGTGGGTGTATTACTTGAGTTCTACCTCAGCACCTACCTCTTCGAGAGCCTTCTTCAGAGCCTCAGCGGTAGCTTTGTCTACACCTTCCTTAACGGTTGCAGGAGCAGCGTCAACGATGTCCTTAGCCTCTTTCAGACCAAGACCGGTTTGCTCTTTAACAGCCTTAACTACTTGGAGCTTCTGAGCACCTGCGCTCTTCAGCACTACGTCAAACGACGTCTTCTCCTCAGCTGCGGGAGCCTCGCCACCAGCGGCGGGAGCAGCAACTGCTACTGCAGCAGCAGCGGGTTCAATACCATACTCGTCCTTCAGAATTTGAGCGAGCTCGTTAACTTCTTTAACCGTCAGGTTAACCAATTGTTCAGCAAAAGCTTTCAGATCTGCCATTGTTGTATAAATTTTAAATGTTTATTATTTCAGTTAATTAATTGTTTTCTAGTTCTCTAGGCTCCTAATGTCCTAGGGTTCTAGTATTATTCAGCTCGCTCGCTGAGGGTTTGCAGTACACCGTGGATGGTGTTGCCACCGCTCTGGAGAGCAGAAATAACGTTCTTAGCAGGCGATTGCAACAGAGCAACGAGGTCTGCGATAAGTTCGTTCTTCGACTTGATAGTAGCCAGAAAATCCAAGTTCTGTGCGCCTACATATACAGTCTCTTCAACATAAGCGGCCTTCAGGTAAGGCTTCGGGCACTCGCTCTTGTCGCCTTTGGTGAACTCCTTGATCAGTTTGGCAGGA
>CAJOFU010000022.1 GCA_905233935.1 Paludibacteraceae bacterium | reverse complement strand
GGGTCGTAGTGCTTCGGCGAGTGTGATCGCCGTCTCGGCAAGCAGGGCAGTGTTCGTTCGCAGCAGCGAGCGCTGGATGCTGTCGGAGAGCGCCTGCATGAGCCGCATGTCGTTCAGGTACGTGAGTGAGCACTTGACCTGCCACCACGTATGGCGCATCCGGTCGCACTCCTGCTGCAACATACGCAGTTCGGGTACGGATAGCACCTCATCCAAACCTTTGGGCGTAGCACCGCGCAGCAGGTCTTTGTTCTCCATCGCATCGGGATCAAGGACAGACTTGTAGATGTTGTCGATAGCCGTCTTGGCATTCTTCCCTTTGGTATAGGCTGCTCCGGCATCGAGATCGCTCTTGGCTTGCATAGCTATCGGACGGAAACGGCTCATGGCGGCTTGGCGCTTGGCTATCAGCGCACTGCGGTAGGCGGCTATACGGCGCTCATCGAGGTTAAGAGAGGTGTTGTTGGCTTGAACGCTCTCCTTGTAGAGTTGCAGACCGATGCGGATGAGGTTCTGACGGATGTCCCAATTCTTGCCGTCGCCGATGCACTCCTCGACATACTCATAGACGGTACGCTTGCTGTCGTCATCGAGTTCGGTGGTGAGCATGGTATCGACCGCAGTGGTGATGACCTGCTCGGCATCCAGACTGATCGCAAAATCCGCCGTGCGGTTGATGGCTTGTGCCAAGCCGCGGATGAGTTGCTGGAGGAAGGAGTCGATGGTGGTGACGGAGAAGTTGTCGTAGTCCTGGAGGATAGCATGCAGGTAGTCATCGGCACGCGATTGCAGGATCTCGTCGGGTTTGTCAGCGTCCCGCAGCATGAACTCGCGCACCTTGGCGAGGAACTCGCGCTCACCGCCTCCAGCTATACCGAGCAGGTAGGTGAGTATGCGCTCCTTCATCTCCGCCGTGGCAGCGTTGGTGAACGTTACGGCAAGGATATTGCGGTAACTCTCGCCGCTGAGCAGCAGCGCGATGTAGTACGCAGCCAGCGTGAACGTCTTGCCGGTACCGGCTGACGCACGGCAGACAGTAAGCGGATGATGATGTTGCGGGTCTATCATGTGCGGATAAAACAATGTAAGCATACAAAGGTACAAAAAATAATCCATATTTGCAAAAAATAAAGCAAATTGTTGAAAAAAAGTCGTATTTTTTTAGGATTATTTGGATTATTACAAAAAAAAATGTATATTTGCAGGCGATTTTGTAAATATAATTAGTGTTCGATATAATGAAACGATCTATCTTTTTGATGCTGATGGCATGCATGGTAGTCATGTCAGCCTGCAAGAAACAATCCAAGTACAGTTATCTGACCGACAAACCTCTGCCCGTTGAGATTGAGGTAGTTGGCGAGAGCAGCCGCATGGTGGAAGACACCTACGTAGGCGTGATCAGTCCATTGACGGACATCTCGCTGGTGTTCCCGTGGGGAGGTCAGATCACGGGTGTATATGTCAAGAGCGGTGACCGCGTGAAAGCCGGTCAACTCATAGCCTCGGTGGACAGCACACAAGCCAAAGCATTGTTAGAGACTGCCGAAGCGATGTACGCTCAGGCACAAGACGGATACAAGCGACTCAAACCTCTTCATGAGAAGGGCGGCATCAGTGATGTCAAATGGATTGAGATGGAAACGAATCTGGAGAAAGCTCACTCCCTGTTGATCTCATCGCGCAGGCGCTTTGAGGATTGCTCGATATGTGCTACGCAAGATGGCATAGTGACCATGAACGACGTGAATATCGGTCAGCAGGTCGCCGTAGCTCAACCGATAGGCAAACTGATGGATCTGTCGGCATACAGCGTGGAGTTTACCGTACCCGAGAGCGAGATCGGCGCACTGAAAGTCGGTCAGCCGATAACGGTAAGTATGCCCTCACTGGGCAGTCAATATGACGCGAAGATCTCCGAAAAGGCGCTGAGTTCCACTCACTTGGCACATACGTATCGCGTCAAAGCGGAGATCACATCGCCTAAAGCCGCACAGGATCTGTTGCCCGGCATGGTGTGCCGCGCTATTGTTACCGAGCGTGAGCATAACGGATTCATCATCAGTGCGGGATGTATTCAGACGCAGCAACGCGGACACAGCGTTTGGGTGCTGCGTGAGGGACATGCTGAGCGTCAGATGGTAAAGATCGAGGCCTTCGTCGAGAACGGTGTACTCATCACCGAGGGCATCCACTTGGGCGATACGGTTATCAGCAAAGGCTACCAGAAGATGTACAAGGGGGCGACGGTAATCTTCGATAAGTAGTTAATATGGTTCACTACGTGAACGTTAATGAGGTTTTTCTGCGAAAAACGTTAAACGGTTAAAATGGTTTTCTCTGCCGAGAAAACGTTAAGTAGATATTATGAGAGAACGAAATCATATAGAATCCGCCATGCGGAGCAGCCGTATCATCTATGCGGTGGTAGCGGTGCTGGTGGTGTTTGGCATCTTTGCCTTGGGCAAGATGAACAAGGATGAGTTCCCGCAGGTGACCATCCGTCTGGGTTTGGTTGTGGGAGTCTATCCGGGAGCCACGGCGCAAGAGGTGGAAGAACAGGTGGCTAAACCTATTGAGCAGTATCTGTTTACTTTCCCCGAGATAGACAAACGCAAGACGTACAGCCTGAGTAAGGACGGCATGTGCTATGTGTTTGCCGCCCTGACGCCGAAGGTGATGAACGCCAACGAAGCGTGGTCGAAGATCCGCGGCGGGATGAGTATCATGAAGCAGGTGCAACTGCCTACGGGACTGTTGGCGGTAGTGGTGATTGACGATTTCGGCAACACGAGCAGTATCCTGCTGGCGCTGGAGAGCGATGAGCGTTCGCCGCACGAGATGGAGGATTATGCCAAGATGGTGGCTGACCGGTTGCGTGAGATAGGTGAGATGGGCAGTATCAAACTGCTGGGCATGCAGCATGAGGAGATAGCCGTGACGCTGGATGTAGAGCGTATATCCAAATACGGCATCGACCAGAACATCATCCTCGCCCGCCTTGCTACGCAAGGCTTCCGCACGATGACCGGCGAGATTGCCAACGATGCCGGCGCAGCACTGATCCATGTGGATGTGCCGTATCAGACGGAGTATGAGGTAGGCGAGCAGATCATTCTGTCCGACCCGCTCACGAACCAGACTATCCGGCTGAAGGATATAGCAACGATAGAGCGCCGGTTTGAGGAGCCGAAGCAATACATCGAGCGTTACGACGAGAAGGGTAAGGGGCGCTGCGTGATGCTGAACATCACGATGCAGCCTGACAACAACATCGTCGCCTTCGGCGAAAAGGTGGATGAGGCACTGCAAGAGATGATAGCCACTCTGCCGCCGGATGTGAAGCTTCACAAGGTGACCGACCAGCCCCGCGTGGTAGATGAGAGCGTCAAGTCGTTCTTGAAGGATCTGGTAATCTCGGTGCTGATAGTGATCGCCGTGATGCTGGTGCTCTTTCCTATTCGTACCGCTCTGGTCAGTTCGACGGGTCTGCCTATATGTATCGCCATTACGTTAGGCATCATGTACCTTGCCGGTATCGAACTGAATACGGTGACGCTGGCGGCGTTGATTGTGGTGTTAGGCATGGTGGTGGATGACTCGGTGATTGTGATCGACGGCTACAGCGAACTGCTGGAGAAAGGTCATTCACGCTGGTACTCGGCGGCGGTATCGACACGTGATCTGTTCGTGCCGATGCTGATAGCCACGACATCAATCTCGGGCATGTTCTTCCCGATGCTCGGACTGATGACCGGCACGCTGGCGGACTTCATCAAACTATTCCCGTGGGCAATCTTCATCGCCCTGTCGTGCAGTATATTGTATGCCGTATGGATTATCCCGTACATGGCGGCAAGCTTCATTCGTCCGAAGCCGGCGGGTGCCAAGCCGACCGTGATCGAGCGCGTACAGAACAAGTTCTTTGCCGCCTTGCAGAACGGCTACCAGAAACTGCTCGACCTATGCTTCCGCCACCCGTGGGCAACCATCGTTGTCGGGTTGGCTTCGGTGATAGTAGGCGGATTTATAGTCATCAACCTGAACATCCAGCTGATGCCGAAGGCTAACCGTGACAGTTTTGCCGTAGAGATTCACTTGACGGAAGGTGCGTCACTGGATCAGACACAGGCTGTTGTGGATAGCCTGGGCAAGGTGTTCACTGCTGACAAACGTGTAGAAAGTGTAACGGCCTTTGTGGGCTCATCCAGCCCGCGCTTCCACGCCACCTACGCTCCGCAGATCGGTGGTGAGAACTATGCACAGTTCATCGTGAACACGGTATCATCCGATGCCACCGTAGAACTTGTTGAGGAGTACCAGCCGCTGTACGAGGATGCGTTCCCGAATGCATTCTGCCGATTCAAGCGGTTGGATTATCAGTCGGTGCCGAACGCTATTGAGATTAACGTGCAAGGCTCTGATTTCGGCATGGCAGACTCCATAAAAACCTTCATGTCTTCGCTTCCCGAACTCACGTGGGTGCACACTAACTACGATGAGTCCGTGCAGACCATCCGCCTGCGTCTGAAAGACGACGAAGCCAGCCGTCTGGGTGTAACCCAAGCCTCGCTATCGTTATACCTGAACGGTGTACTGCGCGGACGAAGGATGACGGCTATCTGGCAAGACGGCTACAAGGTGCCTGTGGTGCTCTATACGGAGGGGGCAGACTCGCTCAACTATTCGGATATAGGTAATACGATGATCCCCACATTGATACCGGGTCTGTGGGTTCCACTTCGTCAAGTGGCGGAGATTGAGCCGGACTTCCACCACGCACAGATCAAGCGCCGTAACAGTATCCGCACGATCACCGTGGCGGCTGATACGCGCGGAAAGATTGCCGCTATCGGTGCGATGAAACCGGTGATCCGCTATATACGCGAGTTGGAGAAGAACCTGCCGGAAGGTGTGCGTATCACCTACGGCGGAGCGATGGAGCATACGATGGAAACCGTGCCGGGATTAGTGATGTCCGTGCTGGCTGCACTGCTCGTGCTGCTCGTGCTGCTCGTATATCACTTCAAGAAGCTGAATATCGCGTTCCTGTCGTTGAGCTCGAGTCTGCTGTGTTTGTTCGGTGCGGCATTCGGACTATGGATGTTTGACCAAGACTTCTCGATCACCGCTATCCTCGGTGTTATATCGCTGATCGGTATCATCGTGCGTAACGCGATTATCATGTACGAGTACGCCGACTTCCTCGTAACGACCGAGCATATCACAGCACGCGAGGCGGCTTATCTCGCCGGTCAGCGAAGGATGCGTCCGATCTTCCTTACCACAGCCACCACTGCACTTGGCGTTGTGCCGATGATCCTTGCGGCTACCGACCTGTGGATGCCGATGGGTGTAGTGATCTGCTTCGGAGCAATCATCACGATGCCGATGGTAGTAACGATACTGCCGGTGGCTTATTGGAAACTGTTTGAAAAATCTACCCGCAAATATGAAAAATAGTCGAAAGTCGAAAGTCGAAAGTCGAAAGCAATGGTTAATCCTTGCTCTCTGCACAATAGTTATACTGCCTCTACAGGCGCAAGTTCTGACGCTCGACTCCTGCCTGAGCAGTGCACGTCAGCATAACTGCACGATCCGCTCTGCGGCATTGGAGGTAGCTGTTTCGCAAGAGTTGAAGAAACAGATGCTATGGAAGTATTTCCCGCAGGTATCGCTGCAAGGTTTTGCTTTCGGAGCAGCCCAACCCATTATAGATATTGACGCATCGCAAACCTCCATGGGCGGCGGATTAGGTACGTTCTTGTCGGACGTGGTTAACGCCATCACCACCGGTTTGGGTGACTCCATTGACACGGACATCAAACTGGTTCGTTGGGGAGTGAGTGCCCAAGCGCAGGCTGTCCAGCCCGTATTTTGGGGCGGCCAGATCGTTACGGCGAACAAACTCGCCAAACTCGGCATCGATGCCTCGCGCCTCAAACAGGAGGTCAGCGAACGCGATATATTGCAAGAGGTGGCTGACACCTACTGGCTGATTGCAGGACTGATGACCAAGCGGCAGACAGTAGAGAAAGTGGTTAGTCTGCTCGACACCATCCAGAGCGTAGCCGAGGTAGCATACAACAACGGTCTGGTGACTAGCAACGACCTGCTCCGTGTCCAACTCAAGCAGAATGAGATGCAGACCAAGTCGCTGCAACTCGAGAATGGCATACAACTCGCCTCACGGCTACTTTGTCATATCATTGGGCAACCGTACGATCACGAACTGGTGCTCGAGCCGCTGCCTGAAGAGGCGATAACCGCTCTGGCAGAACAACCCGATGAGATACGTGTCAGCCAGCGACCGGAGATACAGCTGCTCGATATGAACATCAAGTACAACCAACTCAACCGACGCCTCACGCTCGGCGAGTCGTTACCGCATGTCGGTGTAGGTATCACAGGCGGTTACAGTAACTTCTTCAACCGGGATAAATGGAATGCGATAGCCTTCTTGAGCGTGTCTGTACCTCTCACCGGCTGGGGCGAAACGGCACACAAGCTCAAGCAACATGACTTGCGGATACAGCAGGCTGAACTGATGCAACAGGATCTGGGTGAGAAGATGGCGTTGCAGAACCGCCAGATTTACGACCAGCTCATCGAATCGATCAAACTGATGGAGCAACACCGCTCCAGTTGCGTGTTGGCGCAGGATAATCACCGCATATCGCTGATGAACTATGAGGCAGGTGTGGGTACGATGACCGAGCTGATGGAATCCGAGGCGTTGCTGCTGCAAGCCGAGAACGCATACACCGATGCACGCATCACCTACCTTTCGGCGCAACGGAAGTTTGCGGAGTACAACAAGTGATAAGAATAGCAGCCATGAATGGCTGCTACACAGGGAGAATGATAGCAGCCAAGGTTGGCTGCTATCTGTTTATTGGATGTGGAGGTATTTGTGGGTCTGGAGCGACAATCGCCATTCGGGGTGCTTGAGGATGTACGCTACGACCTCATCGGTATTCGCGCACGAGCAGGGTTGCAGGTAGTAGTGCTGGGCTTGGATTGTCTGCCGCCATGTATCCAACAGGTTCTGCGTATCTGGCGTAAGAACGACTTTCACCTCGTCAGCATGGGTCAGCACAACGGTGCTGCCGGCTTTGGGCGAGACGGTTACCCAATTGATAGAAGCGGGAAGAGGGTGTGTGCCGTTGGTTTCGATGGCAACGGTCTGATGGTGACTTTGCAGCAGACGGATGAGGGCATCGTCCGCTTGCAGCGAGGGCTCGCCGCCGGTGAGAACAATCAGTATATCGGGATGCGTGCTATAGGCAAACACCCGCTGGGCTATCTGCTCCGCAGTCATCTGCTCGCCGTGGGCAAAATCCGTGTCACAGAACGGGCAACGCAAGTTACATCCGGCAAAACGGACGAACACTGCAGCCCGACCTGTGTTGAACCCCTCGCCTTGAAGGGAGAAGAATATTTCGTTGATGCGATACATGGTTATTTTTTGTTTGATGTTGTTTGATGTTGTTTGATGTTGTTTGATGTTGTTTGATGTTGTTTGATGCTGCGCGTTTGAACCATTTCAAACTAATTCAAACCACCTCAAACTAATTCAAACCACCTCAAACTACCTCAAACCACCTCAAACTATTTCAAACTATTCCAACTCATCGCGCTCATAGATGGCAATATTCCCTTCGCTCTCCTGCGCGCTGACCTTGTAGCAGTTATCCACGTGGTCACAGATCCAGCGGGCAATGTTCTCCGCCGAGGGATTGACATCGAGTACGTCGTTGATGTACTTGTGGTCGAAGGTGTCCTTCACCACACGCTTGATGTGCGTGAAGTCCGTCACCATTCCGTCGCTGTTGAGCTCTTTGGCTTTGCAATAAACGGTGATGACCCAGTTATGTCCGTGCAGTTGCTCGCACTTGCTCTCGTAACTGAGATTGAGGTTGTGCGCTGCGGAGATGGTCAGTGTCTTTTGGATGTAGTACATATTGGTTAGTGGATTAGGGGGTTAGCGGATTAGTGGGGTATTTGACCGGTGGAGAGAAGTTCATTAGAAGTGCAGAACGTAGTTGCGCAGATAGTTAAGCAACGCAACAACAAACATGAAGTATGCCAGAACAACCAAGAGGATGATGGTAATTATGAGCGAAATCCAGAACGGGCTGTCGTCCGTCTCTTTGGTTTCGGTGCCGTCACTCCACTTGGTGATTGTGACATAGGTCGGTGCAGTTGCAGCGATACCAAGGATGCCGGCAATCATTCCTGACATGAATTTCGGTCTCCAGCCGTCGCCTTTCAGAGCTTTCTTGTTGAGCAGATACGTAGGTGTCATGCTTGCGAGCCAATAGATGGCGATCTGTAATCCGAAGAATACGACAACACTTACCCAATTGCCACCTGCTCCCCAAGCCATGAGCGCGGCAATGACCGCACAGAGGACGATGTACTTGGTGCTACCGTTATACTGACGCTTCATGGCGTCGTTGTAGCACTCATTCAGTTCGTTGCAACGGTTAACCACATCTTCTCTGTCGGGATGAGCGGCTGCTACCTCGTCAAGCAGAGCAAGTGTCTTCTTTGTCTGGGCGAACTTGGTCATAACGAATTTGTCCTCGTTGTTCTCGTCTTTGTAAGGAGTCCACTCGTCAAGGATGTCGTCCATCTTCTGAATAAGTGCTGACGCTTCGTCATCGCTCATCGGTTTGAGACCGAGATTCTTGCGTGCAGCTGCTCCATCCTCTACGGTGATTGCTGCATGAGGTTTCTTGATGAAATACTCATAGATCATGTGCGCGATAATACCTATCGCAACTATGAGAATAAGGATAGAGATAGCCAATTCTCCCCAGTTGGTAGATTGTTCCTCGGCAGTCTGAACAGCTTCAGCAGCGATGGAATCAGTTTGTGCGAGAGCCGTCTGAGCCAACCCCATCATACACGATACTGCGATAAATAGTTTTTTCATACATAATAGATTTATTATTCCCCTACTCTGTTAAGGCTTTTCGGGTTCTGCCAAGTAAAAGTTTCCTATTGTTTACATCAATGTTTTTCGGTTCTTATCTTTGTCAACCCCACATACGCGAGCAGGATCAAGTTCATCATCAGCGCATAGATGATAGCGGGGATAGCGATGATCTCGTTGTTGAATATGAGCGGACTGCACGCGATGGTGATAGCCTGTGCGGCGTTCTGCATGCCAATCTCGATGACCAGCGTACGCCGCTCTTTGCCGCTCAAACGCAGCAGCCATGCGAGCAGTGCGCCGCAACCCGTACAAGCGAGGATGAGTACGCTCATCATCAAACCAAGCGACGCAAACTCCGCTACTATCGTCTGTTTGTGCTGGAAGAAGAACACGGTGACCAACAGCACCAGCGCCGGCATAGCAATGCGCTTGAGTACATTGTGAATCTTTGCGGCTGCGGATTCGCGGAAAAGGTTCAGCACAAATCCTATAGAGATCGGCACAACCATCAGCACGATATTCTGCATCAGCAACTTACCCACAGGCAAATGTATATCGACATCCGAGAACTCAACGCTTGACATCACCCACGCCATGATCAACGGCAGAGTGAACAAGGTAATCAGGCTGCTGAAAGCCGTCAGCGTGACGGATAATGCCACATCGCCCTTGGCAAGCATCGAGAACACATTACTCGAACTGCCACCGGGACTGCATGCTACCAGCATGATGCCGATAACGAAAAACGGGTTAGCTGTTAGGGGATTAGCGGTTAGTGAAAGCAGTTGTATGATGCCCCACGCAATGAGCGGCAACAGAATGATCTGCCCAGCCAACCCGGCAAGCACAGGCTTCGGGCGTTCGGCTATCAGACGAAAGTCCTGCGGCTTGAGGGTCAGACCCAAGTCGAACATCAGCAGCGTCAATATAGGCAGTACGATGAAGATGGTGTTCATCGGGTTAGGGGCTTAGCGGATTAGTGGGTTAGTGGTTAGAAGAGGTACCCCATCTTCACGTAAAAGTTTGCGTAACTGTTGTTATCCTGTCTGTCGATAGGCACTCCATAGTCAGCCGAGAGTACGAAGTTCTCGTTCATACCGATCTTCAGTCCTATACCGGCAGTCATGTGCGGACGATAGACATCCTTCGGGTCGGTAGTGAAGTAGTCGGAGTAGTTGTCGCCACTGGCTGCCACACTCTCTTGCAGCGTGGTGTAGGTGCCGTTGGTGTGACGTGCCACGAGGTCGTCGAGGTTGTACGGCTGGGTGATGATACCGAGGTCGAAGAACGGGTTAAGCCCCACGAAGAAGTGCTGGCGACCGATGTCGAAGTTCACGATACGGAAACGGAACTCGATATTGGCGAACGCAAAGCCGTTGGCAAGAATACGGTTAGCCATCATTCCGCGCACGGAATTACCGCCACCTAATCCCTCGTAATACACGCGCTGGATGAACAGGGTGTTCATATAGTTGTTCATGTAGAACGGCGAGCGACCGGCGATGAGGTTCTGAATGCCAAGGCGGTACGCGAACGTGATGCGGTCAATGCCGTTCTTGTCCTTGAAGCAGGGCACGTAGTGACGGAAGGTGAAGTTCAGCTGCAGGTGGTTGTAGCCTGCTGTGGCTTGATTGCCATAGGCGGCATTGAAGGCTGCCGAATAGGTGAAGAACAGGTCGGTGTAGATACCTTTGTTCGGACCTTGACGTTTGTCGCGGGTGTCGAAAGTTATACCTCCACGCAGATAAGGATGCCAGCCGCCTTTCATCTCATCAGCACTGATCAGTCCCCAGGTCTTATACTTGTCGTACAGCAGTTCTTCGTTAGGATTGAGGGCTTTCTGTTCCCAGTTTTGCTTGGCGGGATCGTATTCGTTTTTGCCATTGAGCATCTTGATGTCGCAGTCGTCAATCAAGTAACCCAACACACCCAGACCGGCGTTCCACTTGAGGTCTTTGTATATCGTACCCTCGATGTCACCTGCCACACGAATCAAATCGCGTTTGTACTTGTAGAACACACGCGTACGGTAGTCCAAGGTATCCATTTTACCCTTGTTCTTATTCCACGAGTGCCAGGTACTGTTATACTTGGACTGATAGCCGTTGAAGCCATAGAAGTCGCACATGGCGTCAGGCAGGTAGGTGGCATCAAGCGTCAGACGATACCCCGGGATGAGGTACTTCGAGTCGTAGTTGAAGCGGAAGATACCGTGGTGCTTGGTCGTATAAGCCGCTTCTATATACAGCGAGTGGATGTACTCGGGATACTGCGAGCCGTCGCCGTAATAGTAGATGTTCGACAGCAAACCGCCTTGAAAACCGTAGTCAGCGTCGTAAGCAACAGACGGCAGGATACCGAAGTTCCAGCCGGTCTTGATCTTTCGACCGAGGGAGTCAACTTCTTGGGGTTTAGGTTGACGCTTGGCGAGCAGCGTAAGCGGCATCAATGCCACTAAACAAAGGAGTAGATATTTTTTCATTTTCTCATTTTTTTCATTTTCTCATTTTTCGATATTTCGATAAATCGATATTTCGAAGTTTCAAAGATTACGGCAACAGGAACGATATTGCTACGCCAAGGTAGGTGCCGATGGCGTAGCCTACAAGACCGATGACGATACCCGATATGAGCACTTTCTTGTTCTTCATTGCGCCTACTACCGGCGGCACGAACGGAGGCGAGCAGAGCAGTGCTATCTGGCTGACGCAGAACAGGTCGCCACTGACCTTCATGATCCGGCATAGCAGCAAGTGCAGTCCCGCAGCTACAATCATCACCCAAGCTACGAACAGACCGATCATCAGCGAACCGCCGTTCACGCTGTGGATGTCAAACAGCGATGCGACAATGACGGAGAAGATCAGGATGAAGAACATTCCCAACTCAAAGGTCTTGGGCAACTCGCGTACTTTCTTGAAGAACGATGCGATAATCGAAAGCGTGGTGATCGTCAGGATTACCACCAGTTCGTTGAGCGTACCAGTGAGCAAGAGCGCCAACCCTGCGCCGATGGCAAGGAAGAGCACACTCAGTCCCAGACCGGCAAACATCCCGCCGACGTTCTTGCGGTCGAACATCCCGCGGTAGTTCTCAACATCTTTCGTTTCTACATTATCGTCGGTGCGCCCTTTGCGCGTTACGTCGTCGTAGGGAAGAATCTTGCGGAACACCTTGTAGCCGCCACCGATGATGAAGAAAATATATGGTGTGGTCAGCACCATCTCAAACGCCAGCACAATAGCCATGATCGTCTTATCTACACCGAGCGAGGCACCCAATGCGTTGAAGTTCATCGTACCACCTGTGTAGATTCCGGTCATCATTGCAGCCACCTTGTTAAACTCCGGCACGTCGGGTGTGTGGAAGATAAAGTAACCGCTGACCACAGCCACCAGCACGGCGCATATTCCGCCTACCAGCGACCAGATCGTTTTCGGCAGCGCTTTTGTCCAAAGCTTGAAGTCGCAGTTGAACAGCATAAGCGGGATTGCCAAGGGTACCGTCACCGACATAATCGTGGATTGCAGTTTGCTGAAACTCAGCGCAGCAGCAGTCTCCGGCTCAAAATGTACAAAACCCGTCATGGCAAAGATGATACCTACTGCATAGGCTGCCACCACGGTACCGATCTTCTGCATCCATGTCCAGCGTTTGAAGCACTCGATAATCACTATCGGCACCAGCACGTACAGTGCGATAATCAGATAAACACGTATCATACTATTGTTAAAATGGTTCTTCGAACGTTAAATAGTTAAAATGGTCGCTACGCGACGTTAGGATTGTCACTCTTCCTCAACTGCCGCACCTGATAAACGTATTCTTGTAAGAATATCCAGAACGGCATCGTAATGAACAGGTTCAGCGGCATGATCAGCACCTGCCATACATACTGCACAGAGTTGTGGAAAGCGGGATCTTTCACTTTCCAGCGGATGAGCAGCCACATAGCCCACAGCGGGATCGTAACAATTGCACTGACGAGGAATAGCGGCGAGAGCAGTACAAGGATGATAAACAGCAGCCAGTGGGGAATCCTGTGTTGCGGGAACCGGTTGAACGGTGCGGGAGGATTAGCCTGCAGTTTGGCGAAGTTCTCTTCGTAGTGTTCGTCGTCCGGCACCCACATAATCTGTTCACGCATTCGCTGCGTCAACTCTTCGCGCAGGGCAAGTATGAGTTGCGGACGGTTAACCTCTTCGCCGTCTTTTGTATGCTGCTCTGTGTACTGTTTGACGAACTCCGTCACATTGATCGGCTTACCGATGTTCACGGTCAGACTGTTCCACAGGTGGTAGTAATCACCATACTCCAGCCCGACAGGAACGATATAGATAGGTTTCTCTTTACCGAATTCGTCATTCGCACGCAATGCTATACGGAAGATTCCTTTGCCCAATGGTAAGAGCGAGTGCATAGGTCGGTGTCTTCCCTCGGGCAGGATGCAGAACGGTACGCCGTCATGCAGGGTATCGATTGCTTTGTTCTCCGTATCGTCGTTATGCAGCACTTCGCTTGCACCGTCACGCATACGACGCATGGGCATAATCTTCAACCACCGCAGCAGCCGGGCTTGCTTGGGGTTACGGAAGATATCCGCACGGGCAACAAACACCTTTTGCCTGCGGTCAATGCCCAATATCGCCATCGCATCACACAAAGCGTTTGTATGATTTGGCGCAAAAATAACAGCTCCATCCGTAGGGATGTTCTCGCGACCTATGTAATGTATTTCACGGTACGAACGACGAAACATCCAGTCCACGTAGGGGCGGAGAAAAGCGTATAATTTGTTTCTTTCTTGAATCTTTGCCATTACGTATCAATCAACTCGGGCGCAAAGTTACAAAAAATTTTTATAATAAACAAATTTTTTGATAAAAAATTTCCACACCTCTTATCAATGTACTGATTTTGGCAACCCGATTGCACTATTTTAGTCGTTGTTGATGTTCGGACGGATGAGTTGCGTCTGCCATGAAGTAAAGTGCAATCGTACAGGCAGCAGCCACTTGCGAACACGCTGACTTGTAGGTAGTTCCGGATCGGGTACAATCTCACAGGCTACCTGCTCAAAGGTCTGTGCGTCGACCGCATAATAACGCGAGTCGTTTTCTGTGTAGAGGGTTATTGTCCAATGCATCAGGTCGCCGACTATCGTGATTTGCATGGTTTGCGGATCATATTCATCAATCCCTATATGGGCGAGTTTGCCATTGGAACATACGGCATACAGTTGATGCGCGTCATCCACCACCAACCCCACCAGTGCACGGTTCGCCGGCTCAATCGTAAACAACTGAATAAACTTCTGTCGATCGGCAGAGCCGTGCTGATCTCTGACTTCTGAATTCTGACTTCTTATCTCTCTCACCCACGGTGCACCTTTCACCATCTTGAGTTGGAAGAGCCGGTTACCCGAATCGGTGAGCAAGAATCCGTTGTCGTAGTCCTTGCGCGTCGAGCCGTTGCCCCAGATGAGCTGTACGGGGAAGGCAAAGCCATGCTTGGCGAGTTCGCGCGAGAAACTCAGCGACTTGGCTTTGTTCACTGTGTTCGTCTCGCAGTCAATGAACTCCAACCCGTCTTTCGTCAATCGGAACACGTCAGGTGGCAGTTGCAGATCGACTCTTCCGGATGCCGACTCCAGCATGGTATATAAGCCCACGGCGGGTTTGTTCAATTGCTTGGGTGAGGTTTTGAAGTGGAAGGCATTCTGCTGAATCTTCTTCGGGGTGAGTTCGACGCCGAACAGGCTGTCCGGCAACCTGCCTTCGGCTACCAACTGCCGGAACGCAAACAAGGGCAGCAAACTGTCGGCTTCCGCCTTGGTGAACTCCTGTCCGCGGAAATCCACATAACGAACCTGCTTGCCTGTAGTCTCGAAACGGATGAACGTGCTGTCCAAACACGAATAGACCACAAACGGCATTCGGTCGGTACGCGGGAACACGAGATCGTACAACGCCGGCAGCAGCCAGGCCGCCACAATTATCCCTAACAGGATAATTATATATTTCAAATTTTTGATTTCAAATTTATTATTTGTCATTGTTTTCCGAGTTTAAAGCGATAGACTGAATAGAATGGCAGGCAGGCGGTGGCTACAAGCACGAGCAGCAACCACGGGAACATCGCGATATAACAAGCCGGCTGAGCAGTGAGAAAACACAATGCCACCATCGGTGCACCGATCAATATATCCACGCAACGAATCTTCCATTGCGGCTCAAGCAGACACCAACTGGTGCAAGTAAACCCTACTACACCCCCGATAAACCAAGGCAGACAGGTCAAGAATGTCCGCCAAACGAGTTCGCGGGGTAGCCACATTTGTTCAACGATGGCGAGCACAGCGGCATCCACGGCAAACAGCAGACACAGTCCGCATATACTGCACAACAGCATCGTACCTATACTTGCTGTATAATCTATCGGCAGGTGCAGCGTCAGACGAATACGTTTGATCTGCATCTCCGGCAGCCATTGGCAGAGCGCCAACACCACGCCCGTAACCAGTGGCAGGTACATCAATTGATTGACCATCAGCACATCACGGCCGATCATCGTTGCCCATGTTTCCACTACGCCCGATGCCAACAGCGTGGAACGAAGCGAGAGGAGCAGATACGCAATCAGTCCTATATGCACAACCACTGCCAAGCACCAAAACAGCCGCAGCTTGAGCCATTCTTTATAAAAGATTGATTTAATCATATTAATACTTTCCGGTTAAGTCAATAAATGTGTCTTCCAATGTCTTCTCCGGCGTGATAAGTTCGCCTACGGGACATTGCTTGAGGATCTTGCCGTAATCCATAATGATGCAGTCATCCACGAGCCGCTCGAGGTCTTGGATGATATGCGAAGTAAGGAACACGGTCTTTTCGCCCTGCTTGCAGAAGTCACGCAGGTACTCCACAAACAGCCGCCTGTAACCCGGATCAAGTCCCAAAGAGAAATCATCCAAGATGAGCAGTTCAGGATCTTGCGCCATCAGCAGACCTAATGCCACCTGACTGCGCTGACCATTAGACATCTGGCTGAGCAGTTGGTAGTCCTTGACCTTCAGCAGACGCATCAATTCGTAATAGACGTCTTTGTTCCACTTCGGGAAGAACGGCGCATAGAACCGCTCGATCTGCGCGATGGTCATAAACGGATATTGTACGTGCCCCTCTAACAGCAGACCTATGCGAGCCCGTTCACGAGCCGGCATAGTGCGGGTGTCATAGCCGAGCAACCGGCAACTGCCAGCGTGCGGCTGGATGAAGCCGGAGAGGATATTGATGGTTGTCGTTTTGCCCGTGCCGTTCTTGCCCAGCAAACCTAAGATCCGACCGCGTGGCACCGTGAACGACAAGTCTTCGTATATCAGCCGCTTGCCGTAATAGTGCGTCACATGATCGTACTCAATCATCACGTCATTTTCACATGTATTCATTTTCTCATTTTCACATTTAGTCATTTTCTCATTTGCTATTTTTTGCAAATTTAGCAAACTGACTGCAAAATTACAAAAAAAAAAGCATATTTGCAAGAGAAAAATGCAAAATAACTACAAATAGGTATTGCAAATGTCAAAAAAAAGCAGTAACTTTGCAGCGTGAAACGATTACCAGAGGGTATAGTATTCAGTATTCAGTTGTCAGTATTCAGTATTTTGCTGTCAGCGATCAGTATTCAGGCGCACGCCGTGCGGCCTGATTCGTTGGTGTTGGATAGTGCCCAGCAAGCCCTGCTCGACAGCATCGACCGGATGTTCACCATCCAAGAGGTGGTGGTTACAGCCGAGGAAGCCACAGCCCGCAGTAGCGCCAGTATCATCAACAAAGAGGCGATGCAGCACTTGCAGCCCTCGACGTTCACCGACCTGACGAACCTGCTCCCGGGCGCGTCTATCAAAGACCCCAAACTCACCAACAGCAACACCATCCACCTGCGTGAAGCCGGCGACGGCAGTAGCGACGACAACTACGCTACCGGCTCACTCGGCACAAGCTTCGTCATCGACGGCGCGCCTGTTTCCACCGATGCCAACATGCAGTACGTACAAGGCGGAAGCACGCAGGATGCAGCCCGTCAGACGGTAAACAAAGGTGTAGATATGCGTACCATCTCCACCGATGATATCGAGAAAGTCGAGATCATCCGAGGCATTGCCAATGCCGAGTACGGCGACGTCACATCGGGCGTGGTGAAGATCGAGCGCAGTATCAAACCCACGCCGTGGAAAGCCCGATTCAAAGCCGACGGGTTCAGCAAACTCGCATACGTAGGCAAGGGCGTAGGCTGGAACGACAACACCACCGTGCTCTACGCCGGCATCGACTACCTCAGCGCCAAGAACGACCCGACGAACACGCTGGAGAACTACCGCCGCATCAATGCCTCGCTGCGATTGCAACAACGCTGGTCGGTAGGCGAGCATAATATCCGTCTGCAATCCAACGCCGACTACTCGGGCAATATCGATACCGATAAGAACGATCCCGATATCCACCTCAACAAGGAAGACTCCTACCGCAGCGAACTGCACCGCATAGGTCTGAACAACACCCTGAAATGGAGCAACAAACATCAGGAGTGGTGGGCGGCATCGCTGCTGGCGAACATCTCCGGCGAGATCAGCACGATCAGTCAGACGCGGTTCATCCAACTCACCACGCCCGTGCAGCCTATACTCGACAACATGACCGAAGGCAACACCGATGCCGAACTCCTGCCGCCACAGTACGTTGCCAACCACCGCGTCGAAGGCCGTCCGCTCAACGTCTATATCCGACCGAAAGCGTCGTTCACCTTCAACACATGGATGATCAGCCACAAGGCGGATGCCGGTATCGAGTGGAAGTACGACAAGAACTTCGGTCGCGGGCAGGTCTATGACCTCAAGCGCCCGCTGAACTACAGCACGAACCTGCGTCCCCGTGCCTACTACGATATACCTGCCACCAACCAGTTAGCGTGGTACATCCAGGATGACATCCATATTCCGTTGGGCGGAAAGCAGAAAGCCCCTTCTTTCGACCTCGGCGTCGGTCTGCGCGGCACATCGCTGCTCGGGTTGGATAAGAGCTATACGATGCACGGCAAGTGTTACCTCGACCCGCGTGTGAACCTGTGCTTTAAGTTGCCCGTCAAAGGCGGCGAACTCAGCCTCACCGGCGCGTACGGTATCCACACAAAGATGCCTACCCTGCTGCAACTCTATCCGAACATGCTCTACGAGGATCTCAAAGCCCCTGACCAAGCCCTGGTTGTCGGAGCCACGAGCATCAATATCCACACGCACCTCATCGACCCGACGAACACAGCTCTCAGTCCCGCACGCAACCACAAGTGGGAAGTGCGTTTCGGAGGCGACATCAGCAAGCATAAGTTCAGCGTGACGTACTTCGAAGAGCGCATGCGTGACGGATTCCGCACATGGCGGGAGTGTGTGGCATACACCTATCCTATTTACAGTGCGGACGGCACAACGAGCGAATATACCAAACTCCTGCTTTACCCCGTCACCACCAACGGCAGCAGTATCAAGAAACAGGGCGTGGAGTGGCAGTATCAGAGTCCGCGAATCAAGGCTATCTGCACCCGCTTCACCGTCAACGGCGCATGGCTGCGCACCGAATACAGCAATAGTCTTGCCATGTACTCCACCGACAAACTCACGCAAACCATCGGCGATCTGGCGGTCAAGGACAAATATATCGGTCTGTACGAATGGAACGACGGCACGATCCGCGAGAATATGAATACGAACATCATCGCCGATGTCTATCTCAAGAAGATCGGTCTGACCGTCAGCGCTACCTTCGAGCTGAGTTGGTTCACGGCTACGCAGACGCTATATAAGAACGGCGTGCCGACAGCGTACATGAGTGCCGACGACGGCTTGCTGCATCCCTACGACGATGCCGCCAAGAGCGATCCTATACTGCAGTGGCTGACGTTCAAGTACAACGAGGATGTGTTCCGACGCAAGGTTGTACCCTTCGCGGGATACCTCAATCTGCGCGTGCAGAAGACCGTAACCAAGTTCGCCACGGTAGCGTTGTATGTCAACAAGTTATTGGATTATTTGCCCGACTACGAGGTGGACGGCATCCTTATTCACCGTAGTGCCAGCCCGTATTTCGGCATGGAAATTAATGTAACAATATAAGTTGAATGTTGAAAGTTTAAAGTTTAAAGAATACAATGAAAATTAAAAGATTATTTTTGGCATTCTGCGTGTTGCCATTGTTGTTGGCAAGTTGCAAAACCAACGAGCCACGGGAAAACACCTGTGTGTTGCATGTGCTGGTCAACCTGCCGGACTCCTGCAAGTTGAGTTACGAAAGCATCACGATCGAGGATCGTAACATGGGTACGACCTACCGCATCAGCGGCGGAGTGAGTGTGGGCGACACCTGTCTGGCGTATTACTCCTCGCTACCCGTAGGATTCTATGACATGACGTTCAATGCCACCGTGCAAGTCAGCGAGGACTACAGTTACGCGCTGCGTGCGTACAATCAGAATGTAACCGTCAAAGACACCACCTACCTCACCATGCAGGCATTCGTGCTGCCCAAGAGCAACGATTTTGTGATTGCCGAGGTGTTCTTTGCCGGCACGCAAACGCCGCAGGGCAAGAACTATATCGGTGACAAGTATTTCGTGCTGGTCAACAACTCCGACAGCCTGCTGTTTGCTGACGGCATCGTGCTCGTCGAGTCGAAGTTCAAGAACACCAAGAAGTTCACCGTCACGCCGGATATCATGTCTTCAGCCATGGCAGTAGATGCTATCTACCGCGTACCGGGCGACGGCACCGATTTTCCCGTCAAGCCGGGCGGAACGTTCCTCATTGCCGACAACGCCATGGATCACCGTACGGTCAATGAGAACTCCTTCGACCTGAGCGACGCCAGTGTCGAGTGGTACGACGTGAGCACCAACGCCACCGTCACCGACATCGACAATCCCGACGTGCCGAACATGGAAAAGATCTACTGCTACACCCTGACGATCTGGGTACCTAACAACCAAGGCAACACCACCTTTGCCATCGGGCGTATGCCAAAAGACCTGACCGATGAGCAGTACTTGCAAGACTACCGCTACGACTACGATTACATCAACGTCACTCAAGCCGGCACGTTCGAGATGAGCGCAAGCGCGTACCGTTTCCCCAATGCGTGGATCATCGACGCCGTGAACATGTGCCCGCATAGTGACTACCAATGGTTGAGCGTGCACGAGAGTCTGGATGCAGGTTTTGCCTACGTCGGAGAGACCGGCAGCGACAAAACGCGCTTCGGCAAATCCGTGCGCCGCAAGCAGGGCGATGACGGCAAACTCATCGACACCAACAACTCCTCCGATGACTTCCTCATGTCCCAAACCGCCGATCCCCACTTCTGGCACAAATAACAAATCATAAATTTGAAATCATAAATCATAAATGTTCGCCCTTCTGCTCATAATCTCCACGCTGTTCGCCGACTCCTCCAAGACGGAGGTCGGTGTGCTCGGTCATTACGGCGAATCGACCTATGCCATCGAGGGTGATCGTGCCGGAGGATTCAGTGTGCAGGCGGCATCGGTGCACGACATCGATTCGGTCAGCCGTGTGTTCGGCGTGGCGTCGTACTCGTGGAAGCAGAGCCACGGCAACCGCTTTGTCGAGAACGCCGACTACGACCTGCTCTGTCCTTACCTCACCGTGGATACCGTGGGCGGAGGTCTGCGCAGCGAGACGTACTTCTTCCGCGGCGGTTACCGCATGCGCAAGAACCACATCGCTTGGTACGCAGCGCTCCAGTTCCGCGCCTTGCAGAGTTACCGCGCCGTTGACCCGCGACCTAAGAACAAAGTCGCTGACCTGCGCGTCGATGCCGGCATAGGGTATGTAGGTAACCGGTTCACGTGGATGGCGTTCGCCGAAGGCGGACGATACAAGCAGAACAACGAGATCAAGTTCTACAGCGAGCTCGGCGAGAGCCAGATCTACCACCTCATCGCTCCGGGCTCTGCCTACACACGGTTCTCGGGCAGTAAGAAAGAGAGTTACTACCACGGTTTTACCGCCGGTGCTGGCGTCGCTATGCTGCCTCTACACGGCGGCTGGATGGCTATGGCTACCTACCGCCACCTCTCGGTCACCAAAGAGCTCCACGACAACACCTACATCCCTATAGGTCGCATCCGCACCCACACCATTGACGCCATGGTAGGCTATACTGCCGAAGCGTGGCAGGCAATGCTGCAAGGCGGTGCACATCTGCGCCGAGGGCAGCAATACATCTACGGCGAGGCGGTCAACAACACCTACACCCTGCTCACTACTGCGCAGAACTACTCTGAGAACGGCTGGCATATAGGTGCCGAAGGTAGTTACACATGGGCACTTCCGTTCGGCGAACTGACGGTCGGCGCCTTAATGGATTACAATGCCTCCAACACCTCTTGCCCCGAACCCGAACCGCGATGGCAAGCACTCTATGACCTGCTCACCGAGGATGTACTCACCACCGGCGCAGTGATCCGTTACGAGTTCCCTATCACCAAACGCCTGTCGTGGTTCGTCGAGCCCCTCGCCGACTACCTCTACTATACCAACACAGCCCGCCACACATGGCAGGCTGTCCTCCGCACCGGCGTGACGTTCTGACTATGACGATGAACCTGAACAGAAAAACGTCCTCTGCTTTGGGATAGGCAGAGGACGCTTTCGTCGGATTGATAAGGAACGATCTCGTTTCCCTAATCGTAGTACTCATCAGCGAACTTGCGGCGCATGTGGATGCGTTCGTCGAGGTCGGCTTCGGCACAACAGGAGTCAGCCATCTTGTCGTAGAAACGCGAACTGGCGGCATTGGTCACAGCGAACATCACATCGGTGCCTTCGGATGTCTTGTTCCAATTCAGCGTGTTGGTGATCGAGATTGTAGCCGCCACGCGGATGATATCCTCACCTGCTCCGATAAAGGCAAACATCCAGCCGTCGTGCTTGCACTCGTCAATCAGAGCCTTGACGGCTGCGCCCGTCCACTCTTTAGAAGCATTCTCGTAACCGTCGGTGATGATCGTTACCAGTACGGCTGCGTCTGCTACGTCCCGGATGTCTTTTTTCAGATTCTTGATGCACGAACCGATGGCATCATATAGCGGCGTGCAGCAACAAGGTTCGTACTGCTCCGGCAAGAGTTTGCCGGCATCCCGGATAGGCGTCTTGTCGTAGATCATCTCCACACCACAGCTACAAAACGCTGCAAGCGAAACGTAATGTTCCTGCGTATCGGCGTGCTTGGCTTGGGCGGCACGGATCGTGCCGAGCGTCTCGTTGTAACCATCCACCGCTTGCTTGCGGATAGACTCCATAGAGCCGGATTTGTCTAAAATAACAAGGTTGTACACCTGTGTCTTTGCGGTAATGTCAGTCGTTTTCATACAATACAGAATTTAAAAGGTTGATGTTGATTCGAAATTTCGATGCAAAGATACAACAATTATTTGAAAAATGCAAGGATTTGCGGCTATTGCAAGGCTTGCAATTCCGTAAGGCACAATTTTTGCAGTCATTTAACTGACACCAACAGCCCGTTCACCATGCAGCAAGACATGATCATTCACTTCACGCGACCGTTTGATTTTTCGCGAAAAGACATCCTGTATATCGACAACAAGCCGTTTTCGAAATGCTCGGAGTATATATCGGAGCATATTTCGGAAATCAAGACTCTATGCCGTTCGTATGGTTTTTCGTTTGTTTTCTTCGGGGACTACGTCCGTCAGATTGCTGATGATATGACCGATGAACAGAGGCGCTACTATTTTCCGTCAACGGAAGGTCTGGACTGCTATATCACCGGAGCGGACTACATGAGCCGTTTTGTGACCGAGGCAGACAAACCCCTGGTGCAGCCAGCTATTTTCCGCTTCAACCATCAGCACGATCAGGTGAAGGCGTGGCTTTTAGAGCCGGATGAGGACATAATAGAGCAATTCCTGAGTTACCTCGAATATCTCGAATATCTATCCGATGACGAGCCGGAGAGAGCAATGCCGCCGTCTCTATACGAAGATATGTATGTTGGGGAATCTGCATGCTGCGATGACGATGTTGAGTGCTCTACACCTCGAGCGTGTGAAGCCGGGAGCATCCTTCCGCGCTTCTCTGTAGCCGCTGACTATCTCAAACGCATCGACCGCGATACGGCTGACCGGAACTTCTCGTGGGAGCAAGAGCAAATGATACAAGAGATACGCGAGCGGGTGGAACGACTGCGGCTCGAAGGTATCAAAGAGGATATCCTGTTAAGTCTGATCCGGCAGGATGTTCGCCTCAGCAAACTTGTGGTGACGGCAGATTATCGCATTCTGCTGCCCGATTATGATAATATGGAGATCGTGATGTCGCCTCTGCCCAAAGCGGTCTTTCTGTTGTTCCTGCGTCATGAGGAAGGCATCGTATTCAAATGTCTGGTGGATTATCGCGATGAACTGCAGCAAATATATACACAGGTGAGCGACAGGGTATCTGCCAACGTGATCGACAAGAGTCTGGATGCAGTGTGTGACCCCACGCAGAACGCCATCAACGAGAAATGTGCCCGCATCCGCGAAGCCTTCGTCAGCCGCTTTGACGAGCGCCTTGCACGCAACTACTTCGTCACCGGCAAACGAGGCGAACCCAAAGGCATCACTCTTCCCCGAGACTTAGTAGAATGGAAGAGTGTTTAATCACTGTCAGGTAGCGATGTGAGTGGCAGGATGGACTGAAAATCCCGCCATTGCTCTGCATCACTGTACGTGCGGATACTTTCTTAAGGAATGTGAGTATGAGAATCAGATGATTCTTCATTTTTCTCCGTCGCCTTTGTAGTTGAACTAATTATTTTTTCAGCTTTTCCTTTTCGTCTGCTTTTAAATATTTGCTATACCAAAATGGCATTATTATAAACAGCATTGCTACGGTCATACCACCAGCAAACAAAATCGATCCGGCATTAGCCCAGTCCATTAATTTGAATAATGCGCCAACGGAAAGCACAATTCCGCCTATCAAAAGCATATACACGCAAGCACGCAGGTGATACAGATACTTCCCGGCTTCTGTGCCTCTCAGTTCATTCAGTTTGGGAGTAAGCGGACTAACTTTGGGCAGGAATATCAGCCATGCGAAACATATGACGATTACTGATAATGATGCGTTCAGTAACATAACATGACCTCCTGGCCAATGTAAGGCAACAAACAATCCTCCGACAACGGCAACACTCAGCCCAACGCCGGTCATGATAGCCATAACAGAACGAAAACTGTTCGATTCAACATAAGATTTGCTTGACATAATGATTTGATTATTTTATAGGTTAATGATGTTTAACTACTGATCACAGGGTATAGACGAAGCTGACGTGCCACTGCCACTCGGACATACGGTCTTTGGAGTAGGCTGAGGTGCGGATGAGGTTGTTCAGACCGAAGTCATAACCCGCCTCCAGACGGTAACGATCCCACGTAAAGCCGCCACCGAGACCGTACATGATGTTGGTGCGCCAACGCTCTTTTGACAGGTACATGTCGTGGGTGTCGATGTTCTTGCCTTGAGCGATGAGCCATGCACGGGTAGCGTCACTGATGTCGGCTTTGACGTAATCGGTCTGCGCCAAACCGATCATGAGTTGCGGGCCGGTGTAGAAGTGCATGGAGAGTTGCTTCCACAGCGGTATAGTATATTGTACGCGCACGGGTATAGTGAGCGCGTGCTCAACAATGTGGTTGTTGACAATCTCCGTTTGCACATAATCGGGATCAACCGAATGGTAATGCTGGCGGCTGATGCCATACAGAACGGTATAAAGCACACCAACATTGACGGAGAAGTGCATCGGCAGGAACATCTCAAACTGCGCACCGACGCGCGCGCCATGCAGATACAGGGCGCTGATAGTGTCGCTGGTCATACGTTGGTGATCCTGCGCATAACCGGCTTCAAGGTGATAGGCTATACCAAACGAATACTTTTCTTCCACCTTCTCCTTACGAGTAGGGTCAAAGAAATCATGTTGCTCAAGACCTACACTTTTGATAGGTTTATCTTCCGCAAGTGTATTTTCAACAAATCCGAACAGGCATACGAGCAGTATGTTGAGAACGAGAATTTTGCGTTTCATTCCGATTTTATACTTTATTTTGACATGCAAAGATACTAAAAACAAATGAAAAGTGCAAATAATTGGGCAAAAAAGTGATTTTTTTTTGAGAAAATTTGCATATTTCAAAATAAAGTTGTACCTTTGCATCCGCTTTTCGTCGGAAGAGGCTCGCCTCACGGAATTTGTGCGACAAATTTTGAACGGCTCGCATTTCCTCCTCTCCGATTAAAACGCGCGCGTTTTAATCGGTATTCGACGAAACTCAATCGAACTGTTGGCAACAACAGGTCGATTGAAAAGCGGAGGCACGCGTCGCCTTTATGCCGCAGAGCGGCATCTGATGCGACAGCGTTGCCGAACGCTTGGGTCCATTCGTCTATCGGTTAGGACGAGAGATTTTCATTCTCTAAAGAGCAGTTCGACTCTGCTATGGACTACAAAAAATTTTATACGTTTAACCATAAAAAAACTAAGAGGGTTGGATACCCTCATTGAAAACAGATGGCAAATCACAAATCATCTTTGAAGCGCATCCGCCAAACAGCAGCCCGCAAGGCTCGCAACCACTATTATGCAAAAACAGCCCGCAACGCCGTTCGCGACCTGCGTGCTACCACCGACAAAGCAGCTGCTACAGCATTGCTGCCGAAGGTAAGCTCGATGCTTGACAAACTGGCAAAGCGCAATATCATCCACGATAACAAGGCAGCTAACCTCAAATCGAAGTTGGCTATCTACATCAACAAGCTTGCTTAAACGATGATGCCTTGAAGGATTAGGGGCTACCAAGGTTTGGTGGCCTCTTTTGTCGTAAAATCTAAAAGTCGAAAGTATTATGAACGATTTCTTGAAATACGCCACAGCGCAAGGCATGAGCAGCATGCATGTGGAGAAAACGATGCAGGCAGCAATGGCTGCACAACCGACAGCGAACTATATCAGCCCGTCGATCCTTGAGGAGCGTCAGCTCAACGTGACGCAGATGGATGTGTTCTCGCGATTGATGATGGACCGCATCATCTTCCTCGGCACAGAGATCAACGACTATACCGCCAATGTCATTCAGGCGCAACTGCTGTACTTGAACTCCAGCGATCCCGATCGTGATATCCACCTGTATCTGAACACTCCGGGCGGGTCGGTTTATGCCGGTCTGGGTATATATGACACGATGCAGTTCGTGTCATCGAAGGTAAGCACGATGTGCACGGGTATGGCGGCATCAATGGGCGCCGTGCTTTTGGTGGCCGGTGAAGCCGGTATGCGTAGCGCACTGCCCCACTCCCGCGTGATGATCCACCAGCCGATGGGAGGCATACAAGGGCAAGCCAGTGATATAGAGATTACCGCGCGAGAAATCCTTAAGTTAAAGGACGAACTCTATCAGATCATCGCCGACCACTCCCACCAAGCCGTTGAGAAGATCCGTCAGGATGGCGACCGCGACTACTGGATGACCGCCGCCAAAGCACTGGAGTATGGAATGATCGACCGCGTTTACACCAAAGCAGAGAGATAGTTTATGAGTAAAAAGAACATGGGACATTGTGCGTTCTGCGGAAAGGATGTTCCGTACGAGCAGTTGTTTCAGGGAACAGATGGCAAGTTCATCTGCTTTGAGTGCATCGAGAACGCGCACGCTATCCTCGAACAGCAATACGAATATATAGAGGACGTGGACGATGGCAGCGCAGAAAAGCGCAAGCAGCGTCAGGCTAAGGATCGTGCCGAGGCAGCGCAGAGCGGCATCATCAACAACGGCAAGCTGGATATGAAAACCCTGCCGCGCCCGACACAGATCAAGGCGTTCCTCGATCAGTACGTCATCGGTCAGGATGAGGCGAAGAAACACCTCGCTGTGGCAGTGTATAACCACTACAAACGTCTGCTGCAACAGGACACCAACGATGGCGTGGAGATCGAGAAGTCGAACATCATCCTCGTCGGCTCAACGGGTACAGGCAAGACCCTCATGGCACGCACGATAGCGAAGATGCTGGCTGTACCGTTCACCATCGTCGATGCCACGGTGCTCACCGAGGCAGGTTATGTGGGCGAGGATGTTGAGTCGCTGCTTGTCAGGCTGCTGCAAGAAGCGGATTACGACCTCGAGCAGACCGAACGCGGAATCGTGTTCATTGACGAGATAGACAAGATTGCCCGCAAGAGCGACAATCCCTCTATCACACGCGACGTGTCAGGCGAGGGGGTGCAGCAAGCCCTATTGAAACTCCTCGAAGGTGCTATAGTGAACGTACCCCCCAAGGGCGGACGCAAGCACCCGGAGCAGGAGTTCATCCACGTCAATACGCAGAATATCCTGTTCATCTGTGGAGGCGCGTTTGACGGCATAGAGAAGAAGATCGCCCAGCGCTTGAACACGCAGGTAGTAGGCTTTGAGTCGCAGCACAAGACCAAACGCATCGACAAAGACAATATGCTCCAGTATATCGCTCCGCAAGACTTGAAGGCGTTCGGACTTATACCCGAGATCATCGGACGCTTGCCGATCATCACCTACCTCGAGCCGCTGGATCGACCTGCCCTCAAGCGAATCCTCACCGAACCGAAGAACGCCATCACCAAGCAGTACAACAAACTCATGCAGATGGACGGCGTAGAACTCACCTTCGATGACGACGCGCTCGATTATATTGTCGATAAAGCCATCGAGTTCAAGCTCGGCGCACGCGGACTCAGAAGCCTGACGGAAACAATCATGATGGATACGATGTTCGACATCCCAAGCGGCAACTTCGAGGTGACACGCGCGCTGGCGGAAGAGAAGCTTGCGAAGATTGACGCCAACCGTTTAGCGGGCTAATTGCAAAGCGCAAATAGCAAAGGATTCGTATTTATGGATGTTTTTCGCTGTTTGAGGGGCGAAAATTTGCAAAGTTCAAAAATTTGTTGTACTTTTGCATCCGCTTTTGGGCTTTCGCCCGAGCAAAGGTCTAAAACATGGTTTTGTAGAATGCGGCAATAGCTCAGTTGGTAGAGCACGACCTTGCCAAGGTCGGGGTCGCGAGTTCGAGTCTCGTTTGCCGCTCTCCTAAAGAAATGAGCAGAACAGTTGTTCTGCTTAATTTTTCTAAAAGGAAAGTGTTCTCTGTAACACTCGAAAAAGAACTTGCAAAGTTGTTTTTCGAAGAGCGGAGGCAATCGTGCGCTATATGTTGCGCAGCAACATACGATAGCACGATTTGCCGAACGCGAGCCCAGGTGGCGGAATTGGTAGACGCGTACGTTTCAGGTGCGTATGTCGCGAGGCGTGCAGGTTCGAGTCCTGTTCTGGGCACAGCAAGCGTTCGATACCGAACGCGAGCGCAGGTGGTGAAATTGGTATACACGCTACTTTGAGGGGGTAGTGGTCGCAAGATCGTGTGAGTTCGAGTCTCATCCTGCGCACACAAAGAGACGTCTTCTTCGGAAGGCGTCTCTTTTTATACCCATAATAGTCCTGATGCGCTAACTTTAAGAAAATAAACCAAGATATAAACACTGATTATTGATTTTATGTGCGACGCACCATGGGATCTTTGTAGAACTGCCTTATTTTCAAATAAATTTGACATAAGTCAGCCCTACAAATCTCCCATCTCTACGAGATAAAATCACTAATCAGCAATAAACCTAAATAAAATCGCCATCAAATCAAAAATTAAAAATATGCTCGTAAGTTGCACATAACGTGCAAGAAAAAAACCTATCATAAGAATTAACGCATCGGTAGTATACCCATAACATAAAAATATCAAATTAGGAACACTTAATGCAGAAAAAATGCATTTTCTGTACGTATTTTTACAATTTTACTTGCATAATTCAAAAAAAAGTGATTTAATTTTAGCACAAGTCCGTTTTCCTGCCAACTGTCGTTCCACCGGATTGCACTTCTGCGCCGATGTCAACGACCACTCCTGTTCGGGATGGCAGTAGAGGCAGGTGCAGAGAGCATCATTAACTTTTGCCGCTTTCTCCGCATGTGGCTATAGTTCTGTGCATTACGAGCATGTTTTGACTTTTCGATTTGAACGCGAATGTATTTTTGGTATTTTTGTCATTAGTGTCCACTAAAATAAAACAAAAACCCAAATAAACCCTTTTGAATGCTTTTGAGCTCCGCTCTGTGTGTAATTAGTACCAAAAACTCCTTAAAAGTGAACTTTTAGACATTTTTTACTACTAATTTCCACAGTCTAACGACTAAAAGCATTCAAAAGCCAAAAACAGACAAAAACATGTTCGTTTCAATGCATTGCTTATGTAAAGGCTTATAGTACAGCAGATTCATAGGTATATGCAAAAAGTTAAATGGACAGCAATGTATTTTTCTTTAATATTATCGCATCAGTATTAGAAAACAGTAAGTTCAGAAAGCATAAAATTGTAGGAAATATTTCGGAAATTT
Source organism: Paludibacteraceae bacterium (assembly GCA_905233935.1). Lineage (GTDB taxonomy): Bacteria > Bacteroidota > Bacteroidia > Bacteroidales > Paludibacteraceae > Colicola. The sequence continues at coordinate 7,177 of CAJOFU010000022.1, read as the reverse complement.
CGTCCCTATATTTGCAATTTCGTCAACGTTATGTAATTCTGCGTAAAAAAATTATATAAAAAGAGAATTCTGCGTAAAAATTCGCATGCGGGTATTGCGTATGTGAAAAAAATTTCGTAACTTTGCAGATTATAACATAAACCCGAGCCAACACGAGCCTTCCAGATGTAAAATGAACATTGCAAAACAAGGCTACTCGAAATGTAATGTAGAGATTACAAATAATGGTATATTGTCGGATAGGTAGAGCGAAAGTAGGCACGTGGATGTAGCAATTTTATGATTTGCATGCGGTTTTTTATATAAAAACGGGTAAAAATTTGGATATTTGCTATATTTTTAGTAATTTTGTAACGATTATAAGCCCACCTTAACATGAATTAGCACGAAATGCTAATTACTGTTGGTATAAATACTAATTGCTATTAGTATTAAACAATATTAAGCAATAATGGTATTAGAATTAAAAGAAATTTTTGTTATTGAGTATGAGAAATTATATACTTAAAAATCGTTTTTGCACGCGTGGTGTGCAGTTGTTACTGTTGTTGGCATTGCTAATGCCGACGCGTATGTTCGGTGCCGGTTGGACGCCGACGGATGCCGGTTTGGTGGTGAACATGGAACAAGGTGAACGGTTCCTGTTGTCGGTATGGGTTGATAAGAACGGTAACGGCACAGAAGAAGACGGCGAGGAGTTCTTCGTTAGTAACTACAACCGCTATACGGGTGGATATTTCGGCTATTCGGCGGGTTCGTTTATGAAACTTCTCCCTGCTACGGAAATAACAGAGATGAACGAATGGTCGGTGGGAGCGCCGTTGGATCGTAGTAACATTGGTGGCAAGGATTATTCGCTGGGCGGTATCGTTTATACGATTTGGAACGACGGTAAGACACTGAAAACGAGTGATAGTTTTAAGTTCTTGGGCGACCTGACGGACAATTACAACGATGCAAAAGCCTGTGATGTTGTGTTCGTCATTCCTACCGAACGCGGTGTGCCTGCGGTAGATGGTCGTCCCGGTCTCTCTTCTTTTGACCCGAAGGGTACGTTGGGGCGAGGCAAGGCTCCTTTTAACGGAAGGCTGGGAACGGGTTTCTTGGAGGTCTATATGTTACAAATCCCGAAAGCCAACAGTCCGCAATCCTATACCAATGCAGGCTTGGTGACCTTTAATACAACGTTGTCGACCTGGAAATTAAGTTCTGGTGCAGGCGATATAGCAAAAGGTAAAGCAGCTTATGCGTATGCGGATAGCAAGCACGATAATACCCCTCGTACTATCTTCCGTCTCTATCTCCTGGATGATCCGATCAACAGTTGCAGCAGCTATTTCTTTGCAACCGACGAACAGGATGTAAAAAAGTACCGTAAAGGTCCCGGAAACAATCCGAAGTTGGATTGGATAGATAGTACGGCAGCGAAGAAGATCTACACGATGGACCGTCTGACGTGTATGACCCACAAGGGCAGCACGAAGTATTACCAGACGGATCTGATGCGTGTGCCGGATTCGGACAGCACGTATTACTATGTAGGTTATAACGACCAGTATAAAGACAATGACGGAGAGTCGATGGGTACGAGCGGTGCTAAATCCCGTTTCACCAAGATACGCGAACTGCCAATGAAAGACCTGTCGGGGTTCAAAGCTCCTGCAGGTGCATACGGACAGATGGTGGTGGATACGACATCGGCGGCGGATAACTTAGGTGTAAGTTTTGAGCCGGTGGGATACTTCCTGAAAATCAAAGAGACGGGCAAGAACATCCGTCTGCACAAGACAGGCGACAACACATGGACGTGCGAGGAGATGTGGACGATCAGCGGTTATTATGCCAGTTTGCATATTCGAACGATGCTGATGACCGGTTCGGAGTTCCGTGAGGACGACGAGGGTGCACCAGTTGAAGGCTGGAGTAAGTGGGTGCGTGGTGATAGCGTACCGACGAGTGACGGCGAAAGTATCGTTGGTAATTCCGGTTATGCGCAGATCACCGTCAACAATACCGATTCGAACGGTCACATGGTGTTCATATTAGCGGATAACTCCAAGTGGATTCGATACCACAACAACGGGTTCATGGGCTTGGAGATGCCGTTGCAGTATCCCTTATCCGGTGAAAATAAGGTGACAATCATGGCACCGCGTATCAAACCCGAATATACCTTCCTTGGCTGGACGAAGAATGCAGATGGATCGGGAGATACGTTAAAGGTGGGAGATGAGTTTACGTTTACGGAAGCCGGCGAAGTAAAACTCTATGCGCAAGCGCGGTATGACGGTTCCTTACAGATGGCTATTTCGTTCATTCACCCTACGGACGGCAAGCGTTATTTCCTGACGCACCCGAACACCTCTGTTCCGCGTTATGCCCATGCCCGTCATTTCGAACATTGGGAAAATACCTGGCAAGGTATGGAAAATGCGGAGAACAAGGATCCAAACTACCTTAGTACTTTCGAATTGCGCTATCCGGTAAATGAGATCAAGAGGAAAGAAGCAGGTACACCTGATTTGAGCATTAAGGAGCATGTGTTGGATCCTCGCCGCTACACGATGAAGGGATATACAGACTCGTTGACGTTCTATGAGTATTTCGCTCCGAACCACGATGAGTATCTCGGTTTGTATTATTTACGAGAGATGAATACCATTCTGGCAAACAAGACTTGGGCAGGTTTGTTTACGACGACGAGTGATGCGACCGATATCAGTTGGCCGAATTATAAAGTGCCATATATCGAAAGTACCAAAATCAAATCCGAACGGTATGTAGAGGAGTACGATCCGACGAATAAGAAAGACTCGCTTATTCTGAAGGAAAGAAAAGACGGTTCAGGTTCGTTGCCGGCATACGTGCAATACGATCATGAGACTGATCAGTTCAACGGTGTGACCGCCATGGAAGACGGAACGGATTTTCAAATCTCGGCGGTGATTGTAGCGGACGAGCACTATATTGTGCTGCCGGATACGACGCATGAATGGCGCGACTCGATTACTTTCAATTATCATAACGGTGAACAGACGAGCGAGGATGTATGGTCAGCGTTGATCGGTAAGCAACTGATGGCGGTGATGTTCGTGGATGGCGATACTGTATATTTCCATCCTAACCGCAATAAGATCATCAATGATCCGAATAACTTATATCTGTCGTCGGATTTCCGCGTGACGCAGATGTTCGATTATATTCGCGACAGCCGTGTGAGTGCGGCGTTGAACGAAGGTGACAGCGCCAAGATGGAAGCGACCGGTCACTACTGGCACTACAACATCGTCAGTGGTCTTAACAGCCCGATCAACGTGACGGACGCCCGTGGCCGATATATCGATGTTGTCGATACGTTCCGCATCACCCTCAGTCAGGGCGATATCAGTAAGATCAAGGAGTACCGCGGTCGTTGGAAGAAAGGTGCAGCGGGGCTGAAAGTTAACAAGGACGGCTCGCGTTACCGTGATGTGATTGTTCACACGAAGTCTTATCACTACGGAGACACTTTGACACGCACAGCACTTAGAGCTGAGAAAGAGAGTTACAGTTTAGGTCCGCTGAAAGGACAGACCCAACAACTCAAGTTCTTCCTCATCCGCGAGAGTTATTGCAAGTTGCTGGATAAAGATGATGCAGAACAGGGAGAAGAGATTCTGTCCGCTGATACAATAGAGTCCGGCTGGAACTTGGTAAAGAGCGAGTGTAATCTTATCAAGGGTAGTTCATATTTCGAAGTGAACAGCGCAGAGGTGGACAAAGTCAACATAAGTGTACGAAATGACAACACCACCGGCGTTAATCACGACACACTGGTTATCAACAAGATCCGTGTGGGCGACAAGGATAGCATTTTGACGTTTCCGGCACGCGTACCGTTGGTGCAAGCGGCATTGACAGGCAACGAACTAATCTGGTCAGCGGTGTATAACAATCAGCGGTACTACTTGATGGCAGGTTCAGGCGGTCTGATTGCCCGCAAATACAAAGATCAGAACAATACGCTCTACAAGGACAATACAACGACGCACCTGATCAAAGGCATGAAGGATGACGCGAATAGCGACAAGCAGTATATCACTCCCTGGAAGTTGGATTATCATCCTATTGCGGAGGAGCTGTCAGATACACTAACGCTGAAAACCAAACTGCCGGGCGGTACGACCAAATACTTCTGCATCACAGGAGAAGGAGAAAGTGCAAGAGGAGTATTAGGCGAATCCCCCTCCCTCTTGATATATAAGTATGTCAATGTCTATACGAACGAAAACGCGAATTACGAAGAGCAGGTGCGCCTCCGGTATGGCGCCGACGGATGGTTGAAACTGACGAGTGCATCTGCAGAAGGCGCGCCGACAATAGAATTAACAACCGACTCGGCAGCCGGCACAGTCTTCTCGTGGGGATACCTGCATGACGAATATAGTCTGCTCAATAACAGCGATTACCCCAGCACGGAGAGTGTAGAGTTCGGCTATAACCGTGTTGCCCCGGCATCTGTGCAGACTCTGTACAAAGCCCAGCACGAGTACTCGATGCTGGTGGATAACAAGATTAAATATCTCTGCCTGCGAGAGCAGGAGCGTATTGATAGTCTGACTTCCGCCTCAAGGGAGTGGAAGACGCAATATGTAATAGATACAATTCGCGATTGCCGCGTGGCAACCTCGAGTGCTTTGGACACAACTATCAATAACACCACGCTGACCACCACCATTACACCTACGGGTACCAGTCCGATGAATGTAATGTATGAGGGCAAGTATGTGAATATTGTGGATACGCTGCGTTTCACCCTCTCGTTGCAAGATGGTGCACCTACGTATCACTTCAAAGGAGACTGGAGTAAATTCACCAAGATCAGCGATGCGACTCTGAAGATTCCTCTCATCAGACGAACCTATCATGAGGAGGACTATAACGCTCTGGTCTGCTTTGCAAAAGACGATAAGGATGTCTATATGTTCCCTGCCGACGGAAAAGATCAGACACATGAGTTTGTCCTGCACACCGAGAATCGTACGGGTAAACAAGTGGTGAATGTATATGGTGAGGTAGCCGCAACCCGAAGCACGGCTGTAGATGACTTAACCGACCAGATGCGTTTGAAAGATAAAACACAGGCCGAAATCCGTCTGATAGACGAATACGGTAATACGCCTGTGTGGTGCGAACTGAGTGACACAACAGATAACACCGTGACGGTCAAGTGTACGGCTGACGGTATTCGTTCGCCACGAACCGCCTATCTGTATTTCGCATATATTGTGACAGTGGGTGGTCAGACTAAGTTCGTCAACTACCGTATTACGATTACACAACCGAGTATGTTCGTTTACAAAAACAACCAGCACCTCGCCCACACCACCGGCGCGTCCGGCGATCCGCTACGGGATGATGGTATGCAACAGGTGCATGAGAACAAACGCACCCTGTACTATTACCCCGAGCAGGATGTGGAGTTACCTGTTCGCGAACGTGCGTTCTATGGTTGGTGGCGTTGGTATCGCGAGAGCGCTGCCGGAATAGGTGACTCGGATATACCGGATTCAGTATGGCGTGTAGCGCCACGTAATACCGGCAAATATAACTTCCCGTTCCGCATCATCGGTGATTCGGTAGATGACGGAAAAGGTGGTAAGAAACTCGTGACGATGGGACGTTATACCGTGTTCCACTACCCATCGAAAGATTATAACAACAAGAACGATCCTCCGTCGAAGTCAGCTCGTGTGGCTCCGCCTATCACGACGTTCGGCGTAGCAGAAGCATCTAAACCGACTGTTACGTATGCCGTCGATCTGAGTAACTACTACGACCACCTGCCAATGTCCCTGAAGGACAAGAACAATGTGGATATCGCATTGATGGATACGATGACGCGTATCGTCGAGCCGACGCTATCCATACGTGAGGTGTTCGAATTGCATCCTTGGACGGAAATGGCAGAGAAATTGGATGGCTACAAATATGCTGACGGGACGGCTAATGGCAGTGGCACGTACAGCAAACCCTACATGGAGGATCATGAGGTGATGGCTCCTATCGGCAACCGTCTGCTACTACGCACTGAGCAGCGCTACAATTACGAGAACCTCCAGAATCACAGTCACTCGGAGTCGCTGTTGGGTTACTATATGCGCGACGACAACTGGAGTGACCCGAGTTGGACTGCAGCACGCAAGGATACGATGATTTGGTGTGGCGGTTATGATGCCGATTGCCAGTGGTTCAGTTACAACACCATGACAAGAGTATATGCTGAATGTACGCACAACATTACATCCGAAGAGGACTTCCTTGAAGTGCCGGCTCGAACAAGTATATCGTCAGGTCAAAAGTTCGATACCATATATTACTTCCTGCGCGCACGCAGTAAGGCTACAACAGGCACGGAGTCAAAAGATTACTCGGATGATGAGACTGTAGATGGCGCATACTGGTTCAATATCTGCCGGTACATGATTATTTATCATGAAAAAGGCGTATATGGTCCAAAAGAGGAGGTGACCACCAAGGGTGTAGCCAAAGCCATCATCACCAACGATTCGATAGAGCAGAACTACGAGGTGTTGGAGCGGTTGAACTTCGACTACAATAAGCCGGGTAGCAGTTATACCATCTATCCTCACCCGCTTCCATGGGCTGATGCGTCGTACGGCTATACCTACCCCGAGACATCTGACCTGCCGCATAACCGTTACCACGATCAGTCGGACTTCCCGAACCACGGTGAGTATGGTCTGATCAACCGTATTCCGTACAGCCAATACTGGCGTCTGATGGAGCAACACGGTGGTGCTGCCAACGGCTATATGATCTACTGCGACGGTATGGCTTCCGCCGGTCAGGTGGCAGCCCTCTCGCTGAACACCCAACTGTGCGAGGGACAGAAGATGTACTTCTCCGGCTACGTAGGCAACCCCAGTAGCCAAGCGGGAAAATCCGATCCGAACTTCACGTTCACCGTGCAAGGCTCGGCTGACGGCTCAACATGGGAAGACATCAGTTCGTATATGACCGGCGATATCAAGCCGTCGGATAACTGGTATCAGATATTCTTCCCTATCAATCACAACAAGAAGACGACATACAAGCACTTCCGCGTGCGGATTTTCAACGTGGCGGCTAACTTCGATGGCAACGACTTCGTCATCGACGATATGTGCATATTCGC
>CAJOFU010000021.1 GCA_905233935.1 Paludibacteraceae bacterium | reverse complement strand
TATAGGTAGGTTTATCACGTTCTACAACGAACAACGTCCGCACATGAGTATCGGATACAAAACACCATCTCAAGCGCATACTGAATCAGGACCTCAGAAGCGTTGTTGGAAAGGTTACGAACCTCCAGTAGAGGCAAATAGGGCAATGTAAAGGCAAATGTCTATGAATTTAGGATGATTGTCTACTATTTTAGAACAATGTCTATTTTCACTAGTGTCCATTAAAAAATATTAATATTAAGTGTAACTCTCTATGTCACAATACTTACAAGTTGAAGATGTTTGTCGCACATTTGAAATGCAAAAAAAGAGCAACAAGTTCAAATCGGCACTTTATCGTAGTTAAAAGTAGTCAGATTATGTATTTTTCTATAGTAAAAACCTGTTTTAACAATTTTTAATGGACACTAGTGGTCTATTTTCTTAGGACGAATGTCTATATATTTAGGAAAAATTAATCAAAAACTGTCTACTAATTTTAGGAAAAGTCAATATAAACGGCAAAACACTGACCATCGTCAATGAGAAAATGGGAAAATGTGAAAATGAGAAAATCAACTACCTCCCCGACTCTCACCATGGCAGCCTGAAAGCCCCGATCATCTTGCGCCCGGCTGAATCCGACCGCCCCTACAAGATCATCGAAAACGGTCATGTCGTAATAATCCGTAACGGTGAAAAATATGATATGACGGGTAGTAAACTTTAGTTTAGGCTCTACATCTTTATCCTAATAATGGTCAGCCAATTCGGCTAACCATTATAGTAACACCAAACGTTGTGAATCCGTAATGGGCATCGCAATCCTCAATCCTTCACGACACTTTCTACCTTGAAGGTGCTGCGGATGGAATGAAGCGTCTTGAGCAACTCTTCGCTTTCTGCTTGCTGGATCACTACGATCACATACTCATTTTTGATACTCATCTCAGCATGTCCGCGCAGTTGCATACCGAACAATTTGCCGCTATAATCAAAATAACTGCTCGGATGGGAGCGCGATTTGTCTTTCTTTATGGCAGTGGATTCGAAGTCTTTATACATTGCTCCTATGTTGCTCTGCATCTCTTCCAAAGCCTCTTTGCAAAGATCTGACACTTCGTCCGCACTCACCAGCATCAGACCCGCATTCGTACTGAAATTGACATTCATTATCGCCGTAGCACCTTCGGCGAAACTGCATACCAGTTTCGTCTCTCCGTCTTCTTCACTCTCTGTAACTATCATTTCTTTCGGGTAGCGGAAAGAGAGCCCGTCTTTGCTGTAGGTCTTGGTGAACTGCGAAACAGGTATAGCAGCCATTTTGGAGGATTCCTTGTGTGCGATCGTCGTCTGTGATTCGCTCTTCTCGTTTTCCGGAACTAACTGGTACAGACAGGCTACCAACTTGTCATACTCCTTTATATCTTCCTGCTGCACGATTCCCGTGAACATGCATCCGTTGTGCACCAAGACCATGTAAAATCCGTGAATAGTCTTGCCTAAACCGGTTACGCCGGTGTACGTGAAACTATAGGCCGGGTCGGCATATAGGGTATCCAAAGCGGGAGCGGTGCTTTCGTAGGTCTTGTATTTCATCTCTACCTGCTTGCTCATCGACTGGCAGGTGTTATCCAAAATCGCAGATGTATTGTCGTCTTCAAATATATCCAATGCACCCATTTGCAGATATGATACAAAGAACAAATTGGTCGTCGAAGTACTTCCAATCCGTTTGAATGACAATGTATTTTCTGTGTCTTCTACGGTGTAATTGGATGGGTAAGGCATACTCAGCATATCATCCGAGTACTCCTTGGGAGCTTGTGAACAACTAATCAGAAAAATACTGATCAAAAATAGACTTTTTTGAATTAACTTTTTCATACCATTCATAATTTTGAGGTTTAACGATGCAAAGATACTACTTTTTTTTGACATATACAAGTCTTTGCTTCGATTTTTTTACAAAAAAAATGAAATTCTCTTGCATATATCAAAAATTTGTTGTATCTTTGCATCAATTATTGTTATAGTTTTTAATTGTCTTTAATTGTTGACTGAAAAATCATCTTTGTGGACAAAATTCTAAATCATATTGTTGACCGTGCCAATGCAGGCAGTAAGATGCTCGTCCGACTCATTGACCCCGACAAGTTCGCCCCCTCGACCATCTGTGAGGGTTTCGACTTCTACTTCGTCGGCGGCTCCACAGCCTCCGACACCACTGCCGTCGTTCGCGCTATCCACGGCGCGTGCACCACGCCCGTCATCCTCTTCCCCGGCAGACCCTCGCAGTTCACACCTGAAGCCGATGCCCTGCTTTTCCTCACGCTCATGAACAGTCGTGATCCGCGATTCCTTATCGACCAGCAGATCCTGAGTGCCGATGCTGTCGCCACCTCGGGCATTGAGTCTATTCCTATGGGATATATCCTCGTGGACGGCGGCCGCGAGAGCACAACCCAACGCCTCACCGGCGCACAGCCTGTATCCGCGCAAAAACCCGATGAAGCCGTCCGTCTTGCCCGCACAGCTATGCTCCTTGGCAAATGCCTCATCTACCTCGAGGCAGGCAGCGGTGCTAACCAGCCTGTCCCACAGCCTGTTATCCGTGCTGTCCGCGAGGCTGTTGACCTGCCTCTAATCGTCGGTGGCGGCATCCGTGAGCCGCAGCAAATGTCCGATGCCTTCGTCGCCGGTGCCGACCTCGTCGTCATAGGCAATCACTTCGAATCCCACCCCGAACAGATCCCCCTGTTCCTCGCAGCCAATCGCTAACACCGCAGCAACATCTTGCACTCCAAAGCAGTACTTTTGGTCACTTTTACAAAATTTCTCACTTTTCTCCTTCTATTTTGCCTAAATCTTCACTCTCCTCTTGCATATTTGATATTTTTTTCGTAACTTTGTGGCGTATTTTTCTCCTCAATGGATTTTTTCCCATTTGCCGAGATTATACAATTGACATAAAAGGCGTTTATTGACGAGTTGCTTCGCAGTGGACGCTTGTTTTGTAAAAATTATATCCTTCAATATCATGGAAACAAAAAATATTCTTGGTTTAGACCTTGGAACCAACAGTATCGGTTGGGCTGTGGTTGCAGAGTCAGACTCACAAAAATGTATTAAATCAGCTGGTAGCCGTATTATTCCTATGGATGCGGCTGTATTAGGCGATTTTGAGAGCGGCAATAGCGTTTCTCAAACCGCAACGCGAACTAACGCACGCGGTATCCGCCGTTTGAACGAGCGTCACGCATTACGTCGTGAACGCTTGAATCGTGTACTATCTATTCTCGGTTTTCTGCCTGAACATTATGCAAGCCGGTTGAATAGATACGGACAACTGCATAAAGGTGCAGAGCCCAAATTGCCATGGACTGAAAAGGATGGAAGAAACATTTTCCTTTTCCAATCAGCCTTTGATGAGATGGTTAAGGATTTTGCCCAAGCCCATCCTGACTTGTTGGCAGACGGCAAGAAGATTCCCTATGATTGGACTATATACTATTTGCGCAAGAAAGCCCTTACACAACCGATAAGTGGGCAAGAACTGGCTTGGCTATTGCATCAGTTCAATCAGAAACGCGGTTATTATCAGGCTCGTGGTGAAGAAGAGGAGGAAAAGGCTAATGAGAAGAAAGAACTTTGCACATTACGAGTTGTATCCGTTAAAGATACAGGCGAAGTTTCTAAGGGACGCACATGGTATGAGGTAACTTTGGAAAACGGTTGGATATACAAGCGTCAAAGCGCTTACCCGTTAGAGTGGGAAGGCAAAACCAAGGATTTCATTGTAACTACCAAACTCAACGAGGATGGCACAGAAGCAAAAGATAAAGAGGGTAATGTAAAACGTTCGTTTAGCGCGCCAACAGAAGACGATTGGGGATTGCGCAAGATCAAGACCCAACACGACATAGATTCAAGCAAGAAGTCTGTCGGAGAGTTCATTTATGATGCGCTGCTTCAACGTCCTAATCAAAAGATTATAGGTCAGTTAGTTCGTGTTGTTGACCGAAAGTATTACAAAGACGAACTCCGTCGTATTCTTGAAACACAAAAGAATTTTATACCAGAGTTACGCGATACTAATCTCTATGCCGCTGCGATAGAGGCTCTCTATCCGCAGAATGAGGCTTATCGTCAAAGTATAGCCAATAGGGATTTCACGTATCTACTATTGGACGATATAATTTTCTATCAACGACCACTAAAGAGTAAGAAATCGCTTATCAACGAATGTCCTTACGAGTACCACACCTATCGCACCAAAGATGGTGAAGAGAAACGCCAATATCTTAAATGCATTTCCAAATCGCATCCGATATATGAAGAGTTCCGTTTGTGGCAATGGGTGGAAAACCTGCACATATATCGCGAAGATGCCAACGGAATAGGCAAGCAAGACTGCACAGCTGAACTGATTAATGACAAAGCCGCAATGGTCAAGTGGTTGCTAACGCAGAAAGAGGTAACAGAAAATAATGTACTGAAATATTTGGCGGGTAAGCAGCCGAAAGGTTTGTCATGGAACTATGTAGCAGATAAGAAATATCCCGCTGCTCCGACTACAGCTACGCTCTCTAATATACTCACGGAAGCAGGTGGTAATGTCACAGCCGAAGAGTTGGAGCATTTATGGCACATGCTTTACTCCATTTCCGACAAACAAGAATTGCATCAAGCACTCACACGCTATGCTCGTGCGCATAAGTTGTTGCCGGTATTCGTTGAGAAGTTAGACAAGCAGAAACCTTTCCCGGCTGATTATGGAGCATATAGCGAGAAAGCTACACGCAAATTGCTTAATCTGATGCGCTGTGGTGAAACCTGGAGTGCAGAAGCAATAGACGAGCCAACACTCAACCGCATTGAGAAACTTATCGCCGGTGAGGTTGACGAGCACATTAGCGATCAGGTGCGTCAAAAATTGGCAGATCTACAATCGCTTGAAGACTTCCAAGGATTGCCATTATGGATGGCGGAATATGTAGTATACGACACGCGCAAGAACGATACCAAATGGGAGAAACCGGAAGATATTGATGCCTATCTCCAAGCTTTCCGTTTGCACTCGCTCAATAATCCGATTGTAGAGCAGGTTGTTATGGAAAGTCTGCGCACCGTGCGCGATATATGGAAACAAGAGGGACATATTGATGAGATTCATATTGAGTTAGGTCGTGACCTCAAGCAGAATGCCGAACAGCGAAAGAACACTCTCCAACGTCAACAAGACAATGAGAAGGCTAATCTGCGCGCCAAACTGCTTTTGCAAGAATTCATGAACCCGGAATGTGGCATTGAAGGTGTGCATGGTTATTCGCCAAGTCAACAAGAAATTTTCCGTATCTACGAAGAAGGTGTATTGAGTGCCAACAAAGCAAATGATGAGATACAACGCATCATCAACGATCTTTCTGCTCTTAAGCAACCATCACCTCAAGACGTGAAGAAATACCGCCTATGGCTTGACCAAAAGTATCTATCACCCTATACAGGTCAACCTATTCCGCTGGCAAAACTCTTTACACCGGCATATCAAATTGAACATGTTATTCCACAGTCGCGCTTCTTTGACGACTCGATGTCCAACAAGGTCATTTGCGAAGCCGAAGTCAATGCACGTAAAGACAGAATGTTAGCGCACGAATTTATATGTGCGTGTGGTGGAGAAAAGATTACCTTATCTGGCGGTAAAGTAGTCACAGTACTATCCAAAGAGGCTTACGAACAGCAAATAAAGACATTGTTCGCGTCTAACAAAGCCAAACAAGAGAAACTCATGTTGGATGATATACCCGAAAAGTTCGTGGCACGTCAGATGAACGACAGTCGGTATATCAGCCGCTTGATGCTACGTTTGCTCAGTAATATTGTTCGCGAACAAAATGCCACTGGAGAATATGAACCGGAAGCAACAAGCAAGAACGTTATTGCATGCAACGGTTCAACCACCACACGTCTCAAACAAGACTGGGGCATCAATGATGTATGGAATCATATCATACTGCCGCGCTTTGAGAGACTGAACAATATTCAAGAGACGAATGTGTTTACAGCCAAGACGGCTAATGGACACATTATCCCAAGTATGCCGTTGGAGCTCCGCAAAGGTTTTGAGAAGAAACGTATCGACCATCGTCATCACGCAATGGATGCAATCGTTATTGCCTTCACTACACGCAATCATGTCAACCTGTTAAGCAACGAATCGGCACTTGACAAGGATGAGAAAGCGCGCTACGACCTGCAATGCTTGCTACGCAAACGTGAGTTATGGCGGGACAATAATGGCAAAGAGCACACACGGTTCACGGATTTCGTTGTTCCTTACGAAGGCTTCCAAAAGGATGTGCAAGAAGTCTTAGAACATATCGTTGTTAGTTTCAAGCAGAACCTGCGCGTAATAAACAAGAGCAGCAACCGCTCTATCCGCTTCGTTGATGGCAAAAAGAAAGCTGTTCGCCAAACTACCGGACATAATTGGGCAATCCGGAAACCACTGCACAAAGACACAGTATTCGGAGAAATCAATCTCCGTCGTAGGAAATATGTAAATCTGTCTTATGCGCTCCAACATCTTGATGATGTCGTGGAAAAAGATCTACGTCTTAAACTCCGAGAGATGGTGTCAGCAGGTAAAACAGAAAAGGAAATAAAGAAATACTTTGCCTCCGAACCCGACGTGTGGTCGGATGTCAATCTCAAACGCATAGAGGTTTATTATTTCACCAAAGATACAAATGTGCGCATCTTTGCGACAAGAAAAGCTCTGAATGAGGCATTTACAGATAAGTATATCCGCGAGAGTGTTACCGATGAAGGCATACAAAAAATTCTGCTTGCACATCTTGAGCGATGCGGTGGAGACTCTGCTCTTGCATTTTCACCTGATGGCATAGAGCAGATGAATGCTGACATCCAAACTCTAAACAACGGCACGCCACACAAGCCTATCTTGAAAGTGCGCGTTTACGAAGAAGCAGATAAATTCGCTATCGGCAAAGAAGGTGCGAAAGCAAAAAAATTTGTAGAAGCAGCAAAGGGTACAAACTTGTTCCTCGCTATTTATGTTACTACAACCGATGAAGGTATAGAAAAGCGCTCTTACATCACTATTCCGCTAAAAGCAGTTATTGACTGCCAGAAAGAAGGAGGTAAAGAATGGAAATCTTTGCTCGATAAGTGGGTTCACGAAAACAATCTTGTCGCTGAAAACGCCCAACTCAAATACATTCTTTCCCCCGGCGATTTGGTATATGTGCCTACCGATGAGGAAAGACAAAGAAGGGAATATGACATGAAACATGATCGGATATACAAATTTGTATCTTCAAGCGGTACTGATGCATTCTTCATACCAAGCAATGTTGCTTCTCCTATTCTTGATAAGAAAGAATTTTCTCCGCTCAATAAAATGGGACGCGCAATTACTGGCGAAATGGTTAAAGAGGTATGCATTCCTATCAAAGTTGACCGTTTAGGAAACATTAAATCTATAATGCTATGATTAAGCGTGTTATAGGATTCAATAACCCTGCTTACCTTAGTTTGAAGCTGGAGCAGATGGTTATTACTCTGCCAGATATAGTCAACGACAAGAATATGCCGGAGAATCTTCGCGAACAGGGAGTATATACTATCCCTATCGAAGATATTGGTGTCGTTGTTATTGACCACAAGCAAGTAACCATAACAGCGGCACTTATGGCGGCTCTGTTGGAAAATAACGTGGCTGTTATTTCTTGTAATGATCAACACTTGCCAATAGGCTTGTTTCTCCCATTGCAAGGCAATAACCTTCAATCCGAACGTTTCCGTCAGCAGATAGATGCCTCTGAACCGCTCAAAAAACAGATGTGGCAACAAACGGTCATTAGCAAGATTGCCGGACAAGCAAAGATCCTTACGGAACAAGGAGTGGAAAACGGTAATATGCTTGCGTGGTGCAAACAAGTAAAATCCGGCGATACCGATAACCTTGAAGGTCGAGCAGCTGCTTATTATTGGCGGAATGTGTTCCACAATCCTGATTTCCTCCGCGCTCAAGATGGGCTGCCGCCAAACAATCTGCTCAATTATGGTTATGCTATTGTCCGCGCACTTATGGCACGCGCATTAGTAGCAGCAGGTGTGCTGCCTACACTCGGCATTCATCACCATAATCGCTACAATGCTTATTGTCTTGCAGATGATATTATGGAACCCTATCGTCCTTACGTGGACAGAGTGGTTATCGACATCTACAAACGGATTGCCAACTTGAGCGAATTAACTCCGGCACTTAAACGCGAAATGCTTGCAGTTAATACAGTGGAAGTGCTTATTGATCATCGCCGAAGTCCATTGCAAATTGCAGTTCAGACTACTGCCAACAGCGTACAAAAGTGTTTTAGTGGTGAAGCAAGAAAGATTATTTATCCCGATTGGTAATGGGTAGAAAGCGTATCCTTGTGGTGCGCTTTCTGTTTTTATGAATGGATAGGTTTAGTGAATATAGGATTATGTGGGTGTTAGTGTTCTTTGACTTACCCACCGAAACCAAGAAAGAACGGAAAGCGTCTGCACGTTTCCGCAAAGACTTGTTGGCGGATGGGTTTACTATGTTTCAGTTCTCAATCTATCTAAGGCATTGCCCAAGTGCCGAAAATGCCGATGTACATATCCGGCGCGTCAAAGCCATGCTGCCGGAATATGGGAAGATTGGCATTATGCGCATAACAGATAAGCAATTTGAAGATATGGAAATCTTCGAGTGTCAGCATCAAACCAAACTCCAACAACCTGTGCAGCAATTAGAACTATTCTAATGTTTGCGGAAATAATGGAGTAATAGGATGAAATTTCCCTCAAAAAGAAAAATGCAGACGAAATAAATCGCCTGCATTTTTCAATTCTAAAACAACTTGTAATGTTGTGATATACAATCTAAAACGCACATTGTGCTGTTTTAGAACTTTATCGAATTCAAAATTGAAGGATATACACAACTACGAAAATCGGCAGATGCACCGATTTTGAGCTGTTTTAGAACTTTATCGAATTCAAAATTGAAGGATATACACAACTGTCGTTTATTCGCTTAAATGCTACAATAGGCTGTTTTAGAACTTTATCGAATTCAAAATTGAAGGATATACACAACGCCCGCCACCACCATCGACAGCACGCCAACGCTGTTTTAGAACTTTATCGAATTCAAAATTGAAGGATATACACAACGAATTATGATTGGTTATCACTTAATTGTCGGCTGTTTTAGAACTTTATCGAATTCAAAATTGAAGGATATACACAACTGACGGATGCGAGGATAGCGGCAAGGACTGGCTGTTTTAGAACTTTATCGAATTCAAAATTGAAGGATATACACAACGTCCATGCACATGGAACGTCACCGCCTCCTGCTGTTTTAGAACTTTATCGAATTCAAAATTGAAGGATATACACAACCGAAGTGAATCATAAAGATGAGAACCCTCTGCTGTTTTAGAACTTTATCGAATTCAAAATTGAAGGATATACACAACCGTAAATTGTTTGCATTCACACTTCATAACGCTGTTTTAGAACTTTATCGAATTCAAAATTGAAGGATATACACAACGATAGTCAGCACGCCGTTCAGTTGGTCATTGCTGTTTTAGAACTTTATCGAATTCAAAATTGAAGGATATACACAACGAGGTTCTTGCCGATGTTCTCGTCAAGCGGGCTGTTTTAGAACTTTATCGAATTCAAAATTGAAGGATATACACAACTGGCGAGTTGCTTGGCAGAAATCTTGTTTGGCTGTTTTAGAACTTTATCGAATTCAAAATTGAAGGATATACACAACGCTGAGTCCGGCACTCTCACGCATGAGAGCGCTGTTTTAGAACTTTATCGAATTCAAAATTGAAGGATATACACAACCACTCGTCCACCTTATTTGCAAAAGCATTTGCTGTTTTAGAACTTTATCGAATTCAAAATTGAAGGATATACACAACAGGCAGGTCGGGTAACTCTCCCGACTTGGAGCTGTTTTAGAACTTTATCGAATTCAAAATTGAAGGATATACACAACGAAGTTTCCGACGTATTGCCCTCACATCGTGCTGTTTTAGAACTTTATCGAATTCAAAATTGAAGGATATACACAACTTGCACCGCTTGCGGCTTTTCCTGCGCCGCGCTGTTTTAGAACTTTATCGAATTCAAAATTGAAGGATATACACAACTATCCTTACCGTCCACTATAACGGCGGCAAGCTGTTTTAGAACTTTATCGAATTCAAAATTGAAGGATATACACAACCAATCCGGTTCTGTGCAAATATACATTATCGCTGTTTTAGAACTTTATCGAATTCAAAATTGAAGGATATACACAACAATGCCCGATGCAAGCCGACTTCGTCGGCTGCTGTTTTAGAACTTTATCGAATTCAAAATTGAAGGATATACACAACCGGACATATTTCCGACCCGACGCAGGTCAAGCTGTTTTAGAACTTTATCGAATTCAAAATTGAAGGATATACACAACAAAGGTAGCCCGTGTCCATCAGCAGCTGGTGCTGTTTTAGAACTTTATCGAATTCAAAATTGAAGGATATACACAACAAATATGTATTTAAAGATGTAAACTCAGATGCTGTTTTAGAACTTTATCGAATTCAAAATTGAAGGATATACACAACGACAACAGCCCCGGGATGTCCGTCCGTTGGGCTGTTTTAGAACTTTATCGAATTCAAAATTGAAGGATATACACAACGTGGAGAGGAGGACGTAGCAATGGATAGCGGCTGTTTTAGAACTTTATCGAATTCAAAATTGAAGGATATACACAACTCGTACTTGCGGCAGTCAAAAATGCCGCTAGCTGTTTTAGAACTTTATCGAATCTCATTTAATAGTACTCCCTGACTCATAATTAGGTGCTCTTATCAATGCTTAAGATCCTAATACGAAAAGAAAGAGAATTTGTGTATCCATAACATAAAAATCACGTCAAAGACCACTATACGACTGCAAAATTACAAAAAAATAAGGATAAATGCAAATTTTTTTGATAAATATTTGCAAAGTTCATAGATTTTTTGTAACTTTGCAACAAATTTGAAGGATATACACAATAAGGATTATTCCGTTGTGAAAACATCCAGAGGGGCATGTACGTCATCAGACATACATGTCGCTTTTGTTTTGCCCCTCTCATTGCCAACCAAAGATTCCACTTCTCCACAAAATCACATTTTCTTGAACGATTTTCTTAGCTTGTGACAAGATATAGCACTTTCTCGTGTTAACTTTGCATCAGATTTCGGAAAGGTATGCACGCGCGTCTCTTCCGAACGCAAGTTTAACAACTCAAAATCGCACAATTATGGAAAACGAGATTGTACTTTATCAACCGAATGAAAGCATCAAATTGAATGTGAGAGTGGAAGGTGAGACCGTGTGGCTCACTCAACAACAGATGAGTCTATGTCTTTGTCCCCAAAAAGTTGACAGCAACTGTCTCAACTGTCTCAAGAATCTCATGCAAATTTTTGCATTGCAAGGCGATTTTTTGTCAGCCGAGTACGGCGTTTATCGAAAAAGTTGGATGACAAAGTGACAAAGTGGCAAAGTCCGAAACGTTGTAACACGCTCAAATACAGCAACTTTGCCAACTTTGCCACCTCAAAATGTTTTGTCTATTGTTATGAGCGATTATATCGCGAATCGTACCGAGCTTTAGAGCAAGCGAGCGTTAGTTATTCGTTAGTCGTTCGTTGGTTATTCGTTAGTCGTTCGTTGGTTATTCGTTAGTCGTTAACCCTATCGCAAGCCAACCGCACAACAAAAGCATGACTAAACCTGAAAAAGGTTGACTCGTTTACTGAGATAGAATCTTAAAAATCGTAAACTTTTGACTCGATACCTGAAACGGATAGGGATGTTGGCTTGTGATTGGCTTTTGGGTGGGATTAAAGTCTAGGATTGACCCGATAAAACATCGACAAAACATCGATAATGACCCGATATCGGCGTACGTTTTGGCAACCGTTTTTGTATTATTTGCAATTTTTCTGCGCGAAAAGTTGCAAATGTCATATTTTTTTAGTACCTTTGCGTGGTTGATACAAAATTATATCGGTTTAGAATATAGGATTCGAACCCATTTAGATCATTTCATACAGATCATGACCACCGATGAGAAATATATGACCATGGCGCTGCACGAGGCGCATCTGGCTTACGAACAGGGCGAGATACCTGTCGGTTGCGTGATTGTGGCAAATAAAGGGGTTAGCGGATTAGCGGATGAGCGCTTGAGTGGTCAGCAACCGGTAGTGATAGGTCGCGGGCACAACCTCACGCAGATGTTACATGACGTCACAGCTCACGCGGAGATGCAAGCCATAACAGCCGCCACAGAGACGCTGGGCGGCAAGTACCTGCAAGGCTGTACGATGTATGTGACCGTTGAACCGTGTATCATGTGCGCCGGAGCAATCGGTTGGGCGCAGATCTCGCGACTCGTATATGGCGCATCCGACCCCAAACGAGGCTACGCAACCTTCGCACCGCAAGCCTTGCACCCCAAATGCACCGTCACATCCGGAGTGCTCGCCGACGAGTGCCAGCAACTGATGCAGGAGTTCTTTGCAGACAGACGGAAGTAAGGAGATAAATACAAAAAACGCACATCAAGCAGTCAAAACAAAGACATACAAACTGAAAAAGTTGCAACCAATATTGCACAATTCCAAATTTCGGGCAAACAAAATAAAAAAATCGCAAAGTATTTGCAAATGTCGAAAATTTATCGTATATTTGCAGCCGTTTTTTTAAAAGAGCGTACCCGATAGGTACTTCTACATATTTCACGAAACAGAAATAATGAGTAAAAATTTAGTAATTGTTGAGTCTCCGGCGAAAGCCAAAACGATTGAAAAGTTCTTAGGTTCCGACTACCATGTGCTGTCGTCACAAGGTCACATCCGTGACATCGAGGGCACAGGCAAACGGAATATCGGTATTGATTTCGAGCATGGTTATACGCCTAACTATGTGCTTGAGCCGAGTAAGATTCACCTGATTGACACCCTGCGCAAGGAAGCCAACAAAGCCGAGACGGTTTGGCTGGCATCCGATGAAGACCGCGAGGGAGAAGCCATAGCCTGGCACCTGAAAGAGGTGCTCCATCTCCAACCCGAACATACGCACCGTATAGCGTTTCACGAGATAACCGAGTCGGCTATCAAGGACGCTATAGCGCATCCGCGGGATATAGATTATAACCTTGTTAACGCCCAACAGGCGCGCCGTGTGCTCGACCGCATCGTAGGTTTCGAGCTCAGTCCCGTACTATGGCGCAAGGTGTCCGCCGGACTGAGTGCCGGACGCGTGCAGTCGGTAGCCGTACGACTCGTAGTAGAGCGCGAGAGGGAGATAGAGCAGTTCATTCCGACAGCGCAATACAAGGTATCGGCAGACTTCACAGGCAAAGACCAGCAAGGCACAAAAGTGACCCTGCACACCGAGCTCAACCACCGTTTTGCAACGGAAGAGGAGGCACGTGCGTTCCTTACGAGTTGCACGGACTCAACGTTTACTATCCAGACTATACAGAAACGTCCCGTCAAACGTACTCCGGCGCCACCGTTCACCACCTCGCTGCTGCAACAGGAAGCCGCACGCAAACTGCACTTCCCCGTATCGAAGACGATGCGTCTGGCGCAGTCGCTGTACGAAGCCGGACAGATCACCTACATGCGTACGGACTCGGTGAACCTCTCCTCGCTGGCTATCGGTACAGCCAAGAAACAGATCATCGACACCTACGGCGCCGAGTACCACAAGACACGTCAGTACCACACCACCAGCAAGGGTGCTCAGGAAGCACACGAGGCTATCCGACCGACATACATCAACCACGAGAAAGCCGGCAGCAACGAGGATGAACGCAAACTCTACGACCTGATCCGCAAGCGTACTCTCGCCTCGCAGATGGCGGATGCCGAACTCGAGCAGACACGCATAGAGATAACCACAACCAATTCGCCCTATCTGTTCGTAGCCAGCGGCGAAGTAGTGCTGTTCGACGGATTTATGCGTGCGTACGTCCAATCAACCGATGATGATGAGCAGCAGGAGTCAACAGCCCTGATGCCGGCAATGGTCGAAGGAGCCAAACTGACTCTTGACAAGTGCATCAGCCGTGAGGCATTCACCGCTGCACCACCGCGATACAACGAAGCCACATTAGTGAAAAAGATGGAGGAACTGGAGATCGGTCGACCCTCTACCTACGCCACAATCATCGAAACCATACAGGCTCGCGACTACGTACAGCGCGGCAATGTGCCGGGTAAGAAACGTACCTACACCACCCTCACGCTCAAGAACGGTGTCATCGGAGAAAAGAAACAACAAGAGAACGTCGGCGCAGAGTCACAACGCCTGTTGCCAACGGATCTGGGACGCATAACCAACGACTTCCTCGTGGAGAACTTCCCGGCTATCCTCAGCTACGACTTCACCGCCAAAGAGGAGCAGAACTTCGACCGCGTAGCCGAAGGCAAAGCCGACTGGACGAAGATCGTTGACAAGTTCTACAAGACTTTCCACCCGCTGATCAGCCAAGTGCCTTCAGGCAAGATCGCCGGACGCACACTCGGCGGTGTAGCGGATATTGCGACGCAGGACTACACGGGCGAGGCGGTAACGCCGAAGGTGACAAACCACGGTTTGCATCGCTGCAGAAAGACCAGTCGATCTTCACCATCACACTCGACGAGGCCTTGCAACTGTTTGCACAAGCACTGCCTATCACCTTAGGTGAGCACAACGGCGAGGAGGTGGTAATAGCCGACGGCAAGTTCGGACAGTACGTGCGTATCGGCAAGACATTTGCTTCGCTGCCCAAGGGTACAGACCCGTTCAGCATGACACTCGAAAACGCCGTTGCCCTCGTCGAGCAGAAGCAGAATGCTTCGCTGCCTATTCACGACTGGGGAGAGATTAAGGTGCTGCGCGGACGTTTCGGCGCATATATCAAACAGGGCGAGACGAACTACCGCATACCCAAATCCACCGACGTGGAACACATGACGGAACAAGACGCCCGTGCACTCATCGCAGCTGCACCGGCTGAAGGCGAGCAGAAGAAACGCTTTATCCGCAAGCGCAGCAAGTAAATGCCATGGCACTCCACAACGAGATAGGTCACTTGGGCGAAGATGCTACTTGCGAGTATCTGACCAAGCACGGCTACAAGATTGCGGAGCGGAACTGGCGACTCGGTAACATAGAGATCGACATCATCGCCGAAAACAAAACAGACATTGTGTTCGTTGAGGTTAAGACACGCACCACAACGTTTGCTGACGTCAATCCGGAGCAGTACGTTGACGAACACAAACGCCGGTTTATGACCATTGCCGGCAACGCCTATATCAAGCACAAACAGATCAGCAAGAATCTGCGCTTTGATATAGCCGGTATCCTGTGGAACAAACAGACGAACAGCATAGACGAGATCCACTACTACGAAGACGCTTTTAGCCCTAAACTGAATACAGTGAATCACTCAAAATACAATGGTCAGTGGAAGTGGCATCGCAGATAGCCTAACTGGTTATATTATAAGCAAATGGCTGATTTTGAATATGATATTATTGTTGTAGGCGCAGGTCACGCAGGCTGTGAAGCGGCATCGGCTGCTGCACGGTTAGGCAGCAAGACCCTGCTCGTCACGATGGACATGAACACCATCGGACAGATGAGCTGCAACCCTGCTGTCGGAGGAATAGCCAAAGGACAGATAGTCAGAGAGATAGATGCTCTTGGCGGACAGATGGGTATAGTTACTGACCGCTCGGCTATCCAGTTCCGCATGCTCAACAAGAGCAAAGGTGCTGCTATGTGGAGTCCGCGCAGTCAGAGCGACCGCAAGCAGTTCATACAGCAGTGGATCAAACGACTGACAACAACCGACAACCTGTATATATGGCAAGACGAAGTTATACGACTACTCATTGACAATCGACAAGATAGCAACAATCTACCTATCGTTGCAGGCGTAGAGACACGTCTGGGTGTGCAATTCAAGGCGCGGGCTGTTGTTCTTACCAACGGCACGTTCTTATCGGGATTATTGCACTTTGGCAGGACACAGATACCCGGCGGTCGCATCGCAGAAAAAGCAAGTTTGGGGCTGACAGACCAACTCGTTGAGGCCGGGTTCATCTCTCATCGCATGAAGACCGGCACTCCCGCACGACTGGACAAACGCAGCATCGATTTCGCTGCCCTGCAAGAGCAACAAGGCGATGTGACGGAAGAGAAGTTCAGTTATCTGCCTGACGTGAAGCGTGAACTCAAACAGATGAGTTGCTTTATCACCTACACCAACCCCACTACACATGAGATCCTGCGCAAGGGACTACCAGACTCGCCGCTGTACAACGGACAGATCCAAAGTATCGGACCGCGATACTGCCCGAGCATCGAAACGAAGATTGTCACCTTTGCCGACAAAGACCAGCACCAACTCTTCCTCGAACCAGAGGGAGTGGACTCCAACGAGTATTACGTCAACGGATTCAGTTCGTCAATGCCTTGGCAGATTCAACTCGAAGCACTGCACAGCGTACGCGGACTGGAGCACTGCGTAATGTATCGCCCCGGCTATGCGATAGAGTACGACTACTTCGACCCGACGCAACTGCACGAAACACTGGAGACCAAGCTGATCCGTAACCTCTTCTTTGCCGGGCAGATCAACGGCACAACAGGCTACGAGGAAGCAGCCGGTCAAGGCATCGTGGCGGGTATCAATGCCCACCAGAACATAACCGACAGCAAGCCGTTCGTTCTCTCACGCGACGAGAGTTATATCGGTGTACTGATTGACGACCTGACGCACAAGGGCGTGGACGAACCCTACAGAATGTTCACCTCCCGCGCCGAGTACCGCATCCTGCTCCGGCAGGACAATGCCGACGAGCGTCTGACCACACGTTCCCACGAATTAGGTTTGGCGGACACAGAACGCTACAACTTATATACCTCCAAACAGGCAGCCAAACAACGGCTGACCGACTATCTGCAATCGACATCCAGCGCCACTCCCGCCTGCCGCGCTCTATTGGAGCAGAAAGGCTATGCCGGCAGTTCGGCTCACGGTTCGCTGCGTGACATGCTTATGCGTCCAAACATCGAACTGCGCGATGTGATTGCTATCGACAGCACACTGAAAGAGATGGTTGCTGCCCTACCCGACCGCAGGGACGAGATTATCGACAGCACAGAAGTGGATATCAAGTACAGCGGCTATATTGCCCGCGAACGCATGGCGGCAGACAAACTGCACCGGCTGGATGCCATCAAGATACCTGCCGACTTCCGCTACAACGAACTGCAATCGCTCTCAACCGAGGCACGACAGAAACTCACCCGACTGCAACCCAAGACCATCGGCGACGCCTCACGCATACCCGGTGTCAGCCCGAACGACATCAGTGTGCTGCTCGTGCTGATGGGAAGGTAAGAGTTGCCGAACGTAATGTTCCACGTGAAACAAAATACAAAACTATGACAATAGAACAACTGAAACAGGACGTACGTAACGTACCTGATTTCCCGAAGAAGGGAATCCAATTCAAGGACATCACAACCATTATCGCCAACCCCGAGGAACTGCGCTTTATGCGCGAAGAGTTGGCCAATGCGTACCGCAACAAGGGCATCACAAAGGTGGTAGGTATTGAATCACGCGGATTTATTCTTGCACCCGCATTAGCTATGGAAATAGGTGCCGGGTTTGTACCTATCCGCAAACACAACAAACTGCCTGCAGAAACCATTGAAGTCAGCTATGAGAAAGAATATGGCTTGGATACCATCCAGATCCATAAAGATGCTCTGTCACCTGACGATGTAGTGCTCATCCATGACGACATTCTGGCTACAGGCGGCTCGATGCTGGCTGCTGTGGAATTGGTTCGCAAATTGGGCGTAAAGAAGATCTACGCCAACTGCCTGATTGAACTCATCGGACTGAACGGAAAGGAGTTCCTTGCCAAAAACGGCATCGAAGCAGAATGCTTAATGGGAATTGAGGTGGATGAATAATAGGTAGCTAAGAGGTAAGAGCCAAGAGGTAAGAGATAAAAGTTAAGAGATAAGAGTTAAGAGGTTATGGCGGCAAAAGGCGAGCACATAGCATCACTGCTGCAACGCATACCGGAGCAACCAGGCGTATATCAGTACCTCAACCAAGAGGGAACAGTGATCTATGTCGGTAAAGCCAAGAACCTCAAGCGGCGCGTAAGCAGTTACTTCAACAAAGACCAGGCTTCACTCAAGACACGCCAACTCGTTGCGCATATAGCCGACATCAAGTACGTGGTGGTAAGCAGCGAACAAGACGCCTTCCTGCTCGAGAACAATCTGATCAAGCAATATCAGCCGCACTATAATATCCTGCTCAAGGACGGCAAGAGCTATCCGTACATCTGTATTACCAAAGAGGCGTATCCGCGCATTTTCAAGACCCGGCAGAAAGACAAACGTGGGGGTGAGTATTTCGGACCGTACAGTTTCTCGTTTGCTGCCGATACGGTGCTCGAACTCATTCATAAGCTCTACCCCATCCGTACTTGCAACACTCCAATGACTCCCGACGGAGTACAGAAAGGTAAGTACAAGGTCTGCCTGAAATACCATATCAAGAAGTGCTGCGGGATTTGCGAGCAACGCATCCCAACGGAGGAGTATAACGAATATATTCAATCCGCCAAGAAGATCATCCGCGGCGATGCACAGGAGATAAGCCGCCAACTGATGGATCAGATGCAGCAACTCGCTGCGGAAATGCGATACGAAGAAGCGGAACAAATCAAACAGCAGTATCTGCTCGTAGAGAAATTCCGATCCAAGACAGTTGTCGCAAACACCAACATCAGTGACCTTGATGTATTCGGTTACGACGAGCAAGACGATCATATATACATCAGTATGCTTCACGTGCACAACGGCAGTATAGTGCAGGGACGAACCATGGAGTGCAAACGCAAACTGGACGAAACACGCGAAGAGTTGCTGGCTTACGGAATAACAGCATTGCGCGAGATTCTGGAGAGCAAGACAAAAGAGATCTTAGTACCGTTCTTGCCGGACTATGTAGGCGAAGATATACGCATCAACATAGCCACAAGCGGAGACAGAAAGAAACTACTCGATCTGGCAGCACAGAACGTACGGCAATACAAAGCAGACAGACTCAAGCAAGCCGACAAACTCAATCCGGATCAACGGGCAATTCGCATTCTGAGCGAACTACAGAAACTGATCGGATTGCCGACTATACCGATGACGATTGACGCATTCGACAACTCCAGCATACAAGGCACAAGTGCCGTATCGGCTTGCGTAGTGTTCAAGAAAGCCAAACCAAGCAAGAGCGACTACAAGCGGTTTGAGATCCGAGAGGTGGTTGGTCAAGACGATTATGCAACGATGCGCGAAGTAGTCAGACGACGGTATCAACGGATGATTGACAATAATGAGGAGTTACCTAACCTCATCATAGCCGACGGCGGCATCGGACAAATGCATGCAATACGCGAGGCGGTCGAAGATCAGTTAGGATTGCAGATTCCTATCGCCGGACTAAAGAAAGATGACAAACACCGCACGCAAACACTACTCTACGGATTCCCTCCAATGGAGTTCGGACTACCCGTCACGAGTGAGACCTTCCGACTGCTGACTCAAATACAAGACGAAGTACACCGATTTGCCATCACCTACCACAAAAAGAAGCGCAGTAAGCTGCAAATTCATAGCGAACTCGATGATATTCAAGGAGTTGGAGCAGTCACAAAGCAAAAAATCCTGCAACATTTCGGCTCAGTCAAGCGCGCTGGTTCAGCTGAAAAGGATGAATGGATCAATTTACTCGGAAATAGCAGAGGGACAATGCTTTACGAGCATTTTCAAGCAAAAATAACGCGCTGAGAATTGAATAAAAAGCACGAACATGCATACATACACAATAAAAATTGACGCAAACGAGGGACTTTTGCTGCTCGATGAGCAAGGCAAGCAGGTCAGTGCATTTGATATATTGGACGTACACCCGGACGCACGCGTATATGCGTTCGAGGGTCAGATGGGTGCAGGCAAGACCACGTTCATCAAACAACTCTGCGAGCAGATGGGTTCAGCGGATGTTGTAAACAGTCCGACCTTTGCCATCGTCAATGTGTATGATGTAGAGCAACCGTACAAAGGGGAAGTGTATCACTTCGACTGCTACCGACTGAAAGACATTCGCGAGGCGATGGATTTCGGTGCAGAGGAATACCTCTACTCCGGCAACTATTGCTTCATCGAGTGGCCGGCGCTGATTGAACCTCTCCTACCCGATGACACGGTTTGGGTGAAGATCGTGCCTCAGGAGAGCGGAGACAGACAATTGACTATTTGTGATTTATGATTTGTAATTGGTGATTGGTGATTTGCGACTTGAAGAAGTTTTGGCTCATAGGGTTGGTGATATGTCTTCCGGTGCTAACGATGGCACAGGAAGGCGTGGAACATGACAACATACTGGAGGTGAAGATCGGCACGGGTTACCAGTTAGACACCTATCTGAGTCCGATGGGATATTCAGGCCGGCAATACGGCATAGGCAACGAATGGTGGCAGCCTTTTCGTCAGGACACACGCCTTGGCAAGACAGGCAGATTGGCGCATTGGGCACATGCAGGACGGTTGGATCTCTACTTTATGGATTACATCAACTCCAGCCGCTCTAACATCTTTTGGGGCATACAGACGGCAGGCGGATGGGGTGCGTTCTACGAATGGCGATGGTTTGACGAAAGTCTGCGGGTGCATCTGGGACCGTATCTGGAAGCAAACTTCACGGTACGAGAGCAAGCGAACAATGTCAACAAGATTGTATCGTTCGATGTGGCGATAGATGCTATGGCAATGGGTGGTGTGAGTTGGTCATTCTACGGCAAGAAGACGAGTTACAGGCTCAACTATCTGATACGTACCAACCTCATCGGTTTCGACTACCTGCCCGAATATTGGCAGTCGTACTACGAGATCTACGAGGGCGTGAGCGGTCAACCACGGTGTTCGGGGCATTGGAACCACAACACAGTCAAACACGAACTGGCACTGGATATGCAGCTTCCCCACTCCACATGGCGAGTGGGAGCAGAGCACGAGTATATACGCTACGGAACAGATAATCTGCATTTCGTACGGAATCAGTTGAGTATAGTTATCGGCTGCCGGTGGAAGTACCGGATACACGCAAACGCACGCTTATGAAGTTACAGCATTTCATAATAGGACTTTTGGCAGCAACATCCATGCTGAGTTCTTGCCGCGCTAAAGAGGAGATGTCATTCTCAACAGATCCGGTAGAGAACATTGAGGCATTGTGGCAGATCATTGATACCAAGTACTGCTACATTGATGACAAGGGGATAGACTGGCTGGCTATACATGACGAATATGTGAGCAAGGCTGCGACGTTGAAAAAAGGGGATCAGGTTGCACTATTTGACCTGTGTGCAAGCATGCTGAATTCGCTTCGTGACGGTCATGTAAATCTTTACTCGGATTTCGACCGCAGTTACAACACGGCATGGTACGACAGTTATCCGGCTAACTACGACGCAGACCTGCAAAAACTCTATCTGCACGATTACCGCATTGCCGGAGGACTGTATTACTGCTCGATTGATGAGGGGCAAATTGGATATATCTATTATCCCAGTTTCTCCAACAGTTTCAGTATACGCAATTTGAAATGGGTATTTACAGCATTCAAGGACTGCAAGGGACTGATCATTGACGTGCGCAACAACGGCGGAGGCGACATAACGAATGCCTACCATCTGGCAGCACCGTTCTTCACAAGCGATCAGATCATCGGTTACTGGCATCACAAAACCGGAGCAGAACATAATGCGTTCTCCACATTGGAACCGATGACATTGCATGCCTCGTGGGCTGCCAATTGCAGATGGTTGAAACCGGTTGTCGTGCTATGCAACCGGCATAGTTATTCGGCAGCCAACCTGTTCGTCAGCATGATACGCTACGCAGACAATGCAACGATTGTAGGCGGCGTGAGCGGCGGTGGCGGAGGTATGCCGATGAGCTATGAGATACCCTGCGGATGGATGGTGCGGTTCTCCAGCATACGCATGTATGACCGCGATAAGCAGGATATAGAACAAGGCATTGAGCCGGATATATGTGTAACTTTGCAGAGTGAGGACAAGGATGATATCATTGAGAAGGCTATTGAATGGATAAACAACAAACAAAACATAAAGTGATATGATAGAAGTCAAGGATATTTGCAAGTCATTCGGCGAACTGGAAGTGCTGAAAGGCGTGTCGCTAAGCATAAACAAAGGCGAGATTGTATCCATCGTGGGCAAATCCGGTGCGGGCAAAACTACCCTACTCCAGATCATCGGCACATTAGACAAACCCGACAGTGGCAGTGTACTGATTGACGGAACAGATGTACTGAATTTGAAGGAAAACGCATTGGCAGAGTTCCGAAACAAACACATAGGGTTTATCTTCCAGTTCCATCAGTTGCTGCCTGAGTTCACGGCTCTGGAAAACGTGATGATGCCGGCACTGATCCATAAGGACAGCGAGCGTGAGGCGCGCGCACGTGCCGAGAAACTGCTCAGTGATCTTGGACTCAGCGAGCGCATGTCACACAAACCCAACGAACTGTCCGGCGGTGAAAAGCAACGTGTAGCCGCAGCACGGGCGATGATGATGAACCCGGATGTGATACTTGCCGACGAGCCTTCAGGCAGTCTGGACGAAGCCAACAAACGCGAACTGCATGCACTGCTGCAAGAGATGCGAAACCGGTTTGGGCAGACAATCGTCATCGTAACCCACGACAAGGAGTTGGCGGCTATATCCGACAGAGTTATCGAACTCAAGGACGGGAGAGTTAATAGTTAATAATTAATAGTTTATAGAGTGAAGAGCACAGGATTCATAGTATTGACTATGGCGTGTATGCTGATTACAAGTTGTCAGCATAAGCGACATTATTATCCGCTGACAATGGAGCAGCAACAGGTGGAGATCATCCGCTTTGATTCGGCATTGCTGGCTATCCGCACCGAGCAATCGGCTGAGGATGTACGGGCATTGTATGCCGATTATCCGGAATTTTTTCCTCAATACGTTGAACAAGCTTTAGGCGTGGCGGCAGAGGATACAGCTTATCTGATTGACGCACTGCCATTATTTATTCACGACACATTGTACGGGTTTGACAAGACGAACACGACTGTTCAGCAAACCTTTGCCGACATGCGTGGCATACAAAAAGAACTTACTCACGCATTCACGCGCTTTCACTATCTGTATCCCGAACTGTATATACCTCAGATCTATACGTTTGTGAGCGGATTCAATGCTTCTGTGCTATTCCTTGATGACGGAAATATGGCGGTAGGTTTGGATATGTATCTCGGCAGCGATTACCCGTACTACAATCGCGTCGTACATAACTACCAGAAGCAGACCATGCGCAAGGAGTGTATCGCCGGCGATGTAGTAAGCGGTTACCTGTTTGCCGTCTTTCCGTTTGCTGCAGCCAAAGGCAGGTTGATTGACAATATGCTCTATCGCGGAAAGATGATGTACGTGTGCTCTACCCTGCTGGATGAACCGGATTACGAGGTCATGGGCTACAGCAAGGAGCAGTGGCAGTGGTGCGAGCAGTATGAACGGCAGATCTGGAACCGGATGATGGACAAACGCGATCTGTTCAAGACCGAACAACTGCTACTCACGTCGTATCTGAATGATGGGCCTTTCACCAGCGAAATCTCGCAGGAAGCCCCTCCCAGATTAGGTACGTGGATCGGTTGGAGGATAGCCGAAAGTTACATGAATAATCATCCTGAACTCAGTTTGCAGGATCTCATCGCCAACCACGATGCGGAACAAATATTGCGTGACAGCTACTACAAGCCATAAATAAATATTTGAAGATTTGAAGATTTAAAATTTGAAGATTTACATGCGAAGTTCTGATTTTCCCATATTGAAGCAACAGGTACACGGCAAGCGATTGGTGTACTTCGATAACGCTGCCACCTCACAGAAGCCCCAATGTGTGATCGACGCTATCAGTGAGGCATACAGCACGTGGAATGCGAATATCCACCGTGGCACGCATCACTTGAGCCAGGTAGCTACCGCCAAACATGAAGAGGCGCGCAGTATTCTTGCGCAGATGATTGGTGCACAGAGCAGCAAGGAGATCCTGTTCACACGCGGTACAACCGAGGGACTGAATATGCTGGCATTCTGTTTTGGAGAGGCATTCATCCATGAGGGCGACGAGATTATCGTTTCCGCTATGGAGCACCACTCAAACATTGTACCATGGCAAATGCTCTGTGAGCGCAAGAAAGCCGTACTGCGTGTAATTCCTCTGCGCGAGGATTTATCGCTCGATATAGAGGCTTACAAGGGGCTTCTGAACGAACGCACCAAGTTGGTGAGCGTGGCGCATGTGAGCAACGTACTCGGCATCATCAACCCGATAGAGGAGATCATCCGTCTGGCACATGAAAAGAATATACCTGTATGCATTGACGGCGCACAGTCTGCACCGCATCTAAAGGTAGATGTACAGGCATTGGACTGCGACTTCTTTGTATGTTCGGCACATAAGATGTACGCACCTACAGGCATTGGTCTGCTATACGGCAAGCAGCAATGGCTGGAGCAATTGCCACCCTATCAAGGTGGTGGTGAGATGATTGACCATGTACGCTGGTCGGGAACGACATACAACGTACTACCCTATCGCTTTGAAGCCGGCACACCGGATTATGTGGGTTCATATGCATGGGGTGTGGCTGCGCAGTACATGCAAGACTGCGGCATAGATGCTATAGCAACCCACGAACAGGAACTGGCAGCCTACACCGAGCAGCAACTTGGGCAGATAGAAGGCATACATATCTATGCCGCCGGACAAAAGAAAGCCGGAGCTATTTCATTCAATGCATACGACGCTTCCGGCAAGTTGGTTCATCCGTTTGATTTGGGTGCTCTGCTCGATCAACAAGGAGTAGCTGTGCGTATCGGTCACCACTGTGCAGAGCCGCTGATGGATGAACTCAAAGTGCCCGGAACAGTGCGTGTTTCGTTCGGTATGTACAACGACAAAGAGGAAATAGACCTGTTCATTTCCGCACTCCGGCGGGCTATACAGATGCTCTCATAACAACCATCAATGTTCCGGCATTTGGCATATATCGTTTTGCTTTGGTTGGCGGTAATGCCGGTGTATGGTTTTCGCATTGTGTCATACAATGTCGAAAACCTTTTTGATTGCACCCTTGACACGCTCCACGATGACAGCGAGTTCAGTGAAGAGGGACTCAGGCATTGGACACCCTCACGGTACTATCACAAGCGCGAACAGATTGCTCGCACGATAGTGAACATCGGCGGTTGGGAAGGTGTAGCGATTGTCGGGCTATGCGAGATAGAGAACGAGCAATGCGTCAACGATCTCTGCTTGCAGAATCTGAGAAACCTGCCTTATTTCTACATTCATTTCGATAGTCCTGATGCACGCGGCATAGATGTGGCTATGCTCTACCGCACAGACCTCTTTGCCCTGCAACAAGCTTACCCTATCCGTGTGCCTGTCGATGCCGGTGAACGACCGACGCGGGATATATTGTACGCTTCCGGTTCGATGCCTGACGGCGAAATGCTGCACGTGTTTGTCTGCCACCTGCCAAGCCAGCTGGGTGGAGTCGGGCGGGTAGCATTGCGGCAGCGAGCCAAACAAACCCTCGCCCACCATACAGACAGCCTACTACAAATCAACCCGCAAGCTAAGATTGTTGTCATGGGAGATATGAATAGTGCACCTGCTGAAGATCTGCCGGGAATGTACAACCAAATGCTGCAAAAAGAGAGTAGGGGAGAAGGCACATACAAATACCAGGGTGCGTGGAGTTGTATTGACCAGTTCTATGTTTCCCGGGCACTGAAAGACACAGTGCAAACAGCCATCTATGACGTACCATGGCTGCTTACACGCGATGAGAATTACACCGGTTACAAACCGTATCGCACCTACAACGGTTACCAATATCAGCATGACGGTTACTCTGACCACCTGCCTATTGTGCTCGATATACCTTCTGCATCAACGGACTATATGAGCAATATTCCCTTGGAGAATATCATGGAAGATATCTACTCACAGGTAACCGAAGAAACGGATGGTACAGTTGATGATTTTGAGACGCTCGTCGAAGATTTGCTTGCAAAAACTGCCAACCCTATAGCACTGAATGCAAACGATTATGATGCCTTGAGTGAGTTGCCATTCTTGAGCGAGGAGCAAGTGAGTGCTATTCTGCTGAAGGCGCGCGATATACCTTTTCACAGCCTGTATGAGTTGCAATTGGTACGCGGATTAAAGGACTACGAGGTACGTAATCTGTTGCCGTTTGTCAGGATAGGGGAGCCACAGAAAGAGCCGTTCTATTGGCGGGATTTAGGCAAATACGGCAAGCATGACTTGAGTCTGCGCACCGATGTAAGGAATATCGAAGCATATGAAGGTTCTGACCCTGTTTATGTGCAAGCCAAGTACGGTTACAATTACCGCAGACAAGCAGAAGCAGGTGTGACTATCCGACGTCCGGCAGCCGGAGGTTGGCAGGATCTGGAATACGGCGGATATATCCAACTGAGCAACATTGGTCACCTCAAGCGTTTCGTTGGCGGGTGTTATCAGGCACGCTTCGGACAAGGCTTGGTAACCAACCACTTCTTTCATACTGGCAAGAGCAGTCGTGTGATGCAGATCGGACACGACAAACAGGGACTAAGCAAGGTCAGTTCTGCAGGCAGCGAACGATACCAAGGGGTAGGGGCAACCTTCACGGCCGGCAAACATACAGAGGTCAGCGGCTGGTACTCAGTAGATCGCAGTAAAGTGTGGCATCACGCTATAGGTGCCAATGTCGGACTAAACTTTAATCACTTGCATGTCGGTGTGACGGTTATGGAGCATATATATTCCGACTCGCTGCCGGTCAGAAACGCTTATTACAATCAGAACTACTTCCGTGGCAAGCAGCAGTGCGTCGTGGGTGCGGACATCAAATACTCGTGGCGTTGGATGCAACTGTTTGCCGAGGTGGCAGCTGCTGAAAACAGCACATGGGGTGTGGGAGTCATAGCCGGCTTACGTCTCACTCCGCTCTCCGACTTGGGAATAATCGCGCTCTATCGCTATTACTCACCTACCTTCGACAATCAATACGGTTACGCCTTTTGTGAAGGCTCACGCTTAGGCGATGAGAACGGTGGTTATCTTGGCATAGAGTATAAGGGATTCAAGCATTGGCGACTGTCAGCCTACGGTGATGTGTTCCGCTTCTATGGTCCTAAATACGGCATACGCGATTCCTGTACTATAGGCTACGATGTATTGACGCAAGCGGATTATGTGGCTTCTAACTACAACCTGATGTTCCAGCTCCGCAGTCGGCAAAAGGGCAGCATTGGTACGCATCGTGCAAGGGCGGAATTTACATATATATTGGGTAGTTGGCGTTTTCACACGCGCGCAGACGCCTCGCTCGTCAACTATGCTGACAGCAGCGCTTCATTGGGTTATGGCGTAAGTGCCTGTCAGGATATTGAATACCACGTTCGTGCTATTCCTATGGTTATTCAACTGCGCTTGCAAGGATTTGATGTACAGAACTGGAACAACCGCATCTATACCTACGAAAACGATGTCTTATACGCATTCTCTATCCCGGCTACTTACGGCGTAGGCGGACGATGGTACGTGAATATGCGGTACAAGATAACCCGGCAGTTATCTCTCTATTTGCGCGTGAGCGAAACGGTGTATCACCCGAGTTGGGCAGAACTTAAATCCCGACCGCTCACCAAGACGGATATACATCTGTTGATGCGCATCCATCTGTAATATACAATCTATTCGATGGAAGGTAATTCAGGCAGTTTTTCGTCCTCATCTTCCGGTGGCAGGGCATGTACGCTGCTGGCTTTCGCACCGAGTTTCACGAGTTTCTGTGCTGATCCGAGCACACTCTGACCCCGTTTGGCTTTTTCATATACAGCCCCGTAGGCTTTGTTGACTGCCTGCAATTTGTCGCCCATGTTCTGCACGCGTTCGAGCAGATCGCCTACGCGGTTGACGAGTTCAGCGGCTGTATCGCAGATTGCTTTGTTGTTGGCATTCTGCTTGATTGATGTCCACGTCACCTGCACGGCACGCAAAGCGGCATAAAGGTTCTGTTCGCCTACAATGAACACTCCTTGGTTCATAGCCTCGCGCCATAGCGTCTGGTCGGAAGCCAATGCCAATTGCAAAGCAGCATCTACCGGCACGAACATCATCACAAAATCCACACTCTTTCTTGGCGCTTTTACGTACGCGGCGTAGTTCTTTTTCGATAGTTCTTTGACGTGATTCTTTACGCTGCGCAGATGGGCACTGAGAGCCAGTTCTTTGTCTTGATCTGTCTCGGCGTTGGTATAATCTATAAACGCATTCAGCGAAACCTTGGAGTCGATGATCAGATCACGCGTCTCATCGAGGTGAAGGATGATATCCGGCTGCATTCTGTGGGCTGTTTCGTCGGATACAATAATCTTTCCGCTGGCGTCACGCAGGTACTCCTGTGCATCATATTCCACGCCGGGTTCCAGACCGATAGCGTTCAGCAATGCTTCAATCTTCTGCTCTCCCCAGTTACCTTGGATCTTGTTCTCGGCTGTCAGCGCATTACTCAGTCGGTCAGCACTGTCGCTAACCTTCATTGTAGTGCTGACGAGCGTAGCTATCTTCTCTTTGATAGCAGCTGTTGAAGTCTCTTGCGTGGACTTATTCTCTTTAATAGCGGTTTCCATCTTTTGGATGGTTTCCTTGAGCGGATCCACTATCTGCTTCATATTTGCGGAATTCGCCTGTTGCAATTCCACTTGCCGTTGCTTGAGCATTTCATTGGTAGCATTAGTCAGTTGCTCCTTCATGGTAGTCAATGCCTGCTCATACCTCTCACGCTCCGCTGCAATCGCTTTATCATGACGGCTATCTAACTCTTCTATCGCTTTGTCATGACGAATATTTGTTTCCTCAATGCGTTTATCAGCATCGAGTCGTACTTGCTCTAAATTCTGCTTGGAATTTTTCATCAGTATCCGCACCACTACCAGTGCCACTAATCCTGCCACCACTAATCCTGCTATAAATGCTAACAATATCTCCATAATTTCATTACTATTTTATTTATGTTTTATTGCTGATTATTGATTTAGTCTCGTCTGAGATAAGGATTTGTTCGAGTGAATCATGTCAAATTTATTTGTAAATGATTCAGTTGAACAAAGACTTATGGATTATGCAATAATCTAAATCAATAATCAAGGTTTATATAGGTTTATTTTCTTTTATAATCATAACATCTAAAAACAAAAGTGATACGTTGTTGAACGTACCACCTGTTGTCGAGAAGAGGCGACTCGAACGCCCGACCCCCACGTCCCGAACGTGGTGCGCTACCAACTGCGCTACTTCTCGTTTTTACGAAAGCGGATGCAAAGATAGTATTTTTTTCGGACATATGCAAATAAATACCGTAAATTCTTTGCATTTTCTCACAAATTATGCCTATTTGTACAACCTTGGTTGCATTTTCAGTGTACTAAACACCATAAACTATACGAATACCATAAGTCTGCCAAATGCTATTATTTATAATTAAAACATTTTAGTATCCTTCCTAACTCAGTATATTTATTCAACAATTTAAATGAAGTAAGTCATATTATGTACACATATTTCTAACGGAAAGTGTATAAAAAATTATAGATTCCGTTAGTAATTTGCTTAAATTTATTAAAAAATGCATTATTTTTAACGGAATCTCACTTTTTTTTGATGATTCCGTTGGAAATTTGATTATTTTTTTGTATCTTTGCAGTGTCAAACATAAATAATAAGATTATGATTATCGGTAGAGAGAAAGAACAAAAGCAATTAGAAAAACTGTATGCAAGTGATCAATCGGAATTTGTGGCACTTTATGGTAGGCGTCGTGTAGGTAAGACGTATCTTATTAAAGAGGTTTTTAATGATCATTTTGCATTTCGACATACAGGTTTGCAGAAAGCACCTAAATCGAAGCAACTAAAAGAGTTTGCTGTATCACTACGGGCTGCCGGAATGCATGATATTCCTAAATTGAACGATTGGTACGATGCGTTTAATGCTTTAAGTGAATTTCTTTCATCCCTTCCTGAAGGCAGAAAAGTTGTGTTTATAGACGAACTACCATGGATGGATACTCATAAATCAAATATTGTTAGTGCACTTGAACATTTTTGGAACAGTTGGGCTAACTATCGCAATGATATTTTATTGATAGTATGTGGCAGTGCAACGAGTTGGATAATAAAGAAAATTATCAATAATTACGGAGGTTTGCATAATCGTTTGACACGTCGCATTACATTATCACCATTCACACTACACGAATGTGAACTATTTGCTACTGCACGAAACTTAGGCTATACACGCGAGCAAATTTTAGAGACATACATGATTCTGGGTGGTATTCCATATTATTGGAGTCTATTACAACGCGAATTGTCATGGTCGCAAAATATAGATGAATTATTCTTTGCTTCTGATGCGCAATTGGATGGAGAGTTTAATGCTTTATATGCAGCTTTATTCCGTCATCCGGAACCACATATCAATATAGTAAAAATTTTGGGCACTAAAAAAGTAGGTTTGACACGCTATGAAATAGTTAATATATTAGGTGAAGATACAGGAGGAACGTTATCAACCGTATTGGATGAATTGGAACAATGCGGATTTATCCGCTCCTACAACGCTATCGGTAAAGAAAAGAAAGATACAATGTATCAGTTGATAGATAACTTCACATTGTTCTATTTTCAATTTATTCAAGGAAGCAAGCTGGATTCAACATTTTGGTCACGTACATTACGAAAACCTATATACAACGCATGGAGCGGATTGGCATTTGAACGAGTGTGTATGCAACACGTACCTCAAATTAAAGCAGCATTAGGCATAGCCGGAGTAGGTAGTAGTATCTACTCATGGACATACAGACCGAAGAATAGTTCAGAAACAGGTGCACAGATAGATTTGTTAATAGATAGGGATGATCAGGTAATAGATATATGTGAGATAAAGTTCTCTCATGATATATTTACTATCCAAAAAGATTTGGACGAAACGCTACGCAGAAGATTGAACTTATTTGTAGAAAAGACAAATACTCGAAAAGCTGTTCGCATTGTGTTAATATGTACTTATGGTTTAGCTGATAATCCCTATGCAGGAAATGTACACAATGTTGTCACAATGGATCATCTTTTTATAAATTAATCTCCATGAATAAGTGAATATTCGTTTAGTAAACATACTATTCACTTTTCAAAAGCTTAGAGACTTTACTAAAATATTATATATATTCTTTTAATTAAAAACCTTATGATAATTATAGGTTGTTGAAATGTTCATAACCTCAGTATCTTTCATTCATTCAGCGCATTGGCTTGTTGATAACTTTTACCGGGTTGTTGATTGTTGTTGATAACTTTTGGTTATTAACAACTATTGACAAGTTATCAACAATATTTCTCTGATTTTGCAAAGTTATTAACAACGCTATGTTAATAACCTCAATAACCGGCATATATTCAAAGCAATAGGTGACTTGTTCTAATAGAAGTCACCTATTATTTATTATTGTACGCACGCGTGCATGCGCGATTTTATGTAAATTATGCAAATTGAATAATTAATTTTGCATAAAATACATAAATATTTCCTTATTTGTATCAGTTTATATTGCAATTTAAACTCCTCACTTTGCCACTTGCCGGCGACGATTGCGAATTGCAACCGTCGCGGCAGCAGCCGCAGCAAACACGAGCAGCGGCAGAGCAGCATCACCGATAGGCGAACCCGGATCTTGACCTTCTATTTCTTGGTTGGGCTCAAACGATTTACGCGCTTTATGACTTCCGGTGTAGCTACCCGGTTCATCACCGGGCAATTCTGCGTCAATCGAACTGGCACCAATAGGCGCTAATTGCGACGAATACGTACTGCCGGAAAGTTGCATAGCGGATGTAGTGTTCATCGTTGGTTCATCATAGGCAGCAATGGGCAGCAGGCACACCATCAGCATGCCTACTACCGTCATCATAAATTTATTTTTCATTTTTGTCATATTTTTCAGTTATCAGTAATAAAGTTATCAGAATTTAAGTTCTTATTCCACTTTTCTGCCTTGAGCGTCATAGATAACGCCGTTACGGAGAATATACATATTGTCGTTCTTGATGAACTTGTGTACTCCACCATCGTTGAGCACATTGCTGCCGTTCTCATTCTCAAGTGAGGTAATTACATTATGGATATTGATCTCCAACAGGAAGCGATCATTGATTGTACCCTTCTCCAGTTCAACGGTATAGTCAGTGATTGACAAGTCTGTGCGCGTTTGCTCAAATGTATCAATCAACGTAACCGTTCCGCTGAATGTTGTCGGCATTGAGAATGTGTACGTACCGTTCTTACGGATCAGTACACCAACAGGTATTGTCTGAATGCTACGTCGTACGCACCGGCGAAAGTATAAATCTGCGGTATACCGCTGTTGTACATCTTGTACATATCCTCGCGGAGAACGAAGTCGTCATCAGCATCTTCGCGCAATTGAACATATGTCCAGTCAGGCGTATTGCCGTTGTACGACAGATCAAGCTTAACCTGATAATTTTTCAGTGCTTCTGATACGCGACGTGGTGCTGGAGTCGGATCCGGTTTAACTTGCCATGTTACGTTTCCGTACCATTGTACCATCACGCTGGACATAGCCTTGAAGTCTGTACTTTCCTTGGTAATGCCTACTGATTTCCACTTGTTATCCGAATAATCCAAATAGTAGTAAGATGATAGCGGATAGTTACCACTTGCGTCCTCAGTGTTCGTTTTTATTTGCGAATCATGGAACAGAGGCGAACCAATCATGTGCCAGTGAGAGTCGGTATTCGTGTGATTCTTTCCAGCATTGTTCGCCCATGCGCGATCAATGGTACAAGTAAGTGGTTTCACGTTAATTTCTTTATTGTCATTCGTAATGGCTGCAATCGTATCCTTTGCCGGGAAATACATGTATACAGAAGATCCGCTTGACTTGTTATCCCAAATATGTCCATACAAACCGCTTACATAATCGTTATCGAAGATTACGCAGTAACCTTCGTTGGCATGCATAATGCTGTCTTTGGTCAGATTCTCCCAGTAGTTATCATCATCACCGCCAAACAAACCTTCTTTTGCACGTTTAGCGCCGTTATAATGTTGAATAATATATTCTCTGCCCAAATCTGCTTGGTTCAAACCGAAGATACTATTTACCGGCACATCAAACGGGAACGAAACAAAGTACTTCAAGAACGGTCTGTTCTGCGGAGTCCAGCTGGTCATAGTAACATGACCACTTCCTGATCCGCTCGAATGTACTGAGTCGTAACGAAGTTCGATGGCAGCAACTACGTTTACTTTTTTAAGCTCACCACCGTCACCAAGAAGGAGTTGTTGCGGCGAATGATCTTTGTGGCGAACCCAAAGCATATCAACATTGCTAAGTTTATCTGTAATTTCACTACTTGGAAGTATAAACGACGACATCATATAGTTGGTCTTGAAGTCGTAAACAACGCGAATTTCATATGAAGTGGATCCACTACCGCCAAGCACAGTATTATCTGTATTAATAAGTGTCTGCACATGTTTGGTAGAGGATGCGTCGGTATATGCAGCTGTTACACCGGCTTGACCACCGGGTTTAACTTCAAGATCCATCTCATATACCCAGTTACCGTTATCTGCAAATTTACGTTGTGCACTACCTTCAGCTTGATCATACAGGTCATATTCTATTTCTGATATTGTTCTATATATCTTGTTATCAGTACTTGGTACAAGACTAAGGAAGTCATTATTTGACGATGCTCCCATATATGCGCGTTTCGTCTCGTTCGTTGCACTGTTGTAACTGAAGCGGATACTTGTTCCGTCAACTGGCACAAACGGCTCCTTTCCTACCATGCGTGCTATACCATCGCCTTTCACTGTATCCGACAACTGGTTGCAATAGTCGTTGGCAATCACACTCTTGATATTGCAATCCTTCGAAGCAAAATACTTACAGAAGTAGTTGTCGAATGTTTCAGCCTTGCTGCGGTCAAAGCTCACTGTGTTCTTATCTAGAATGTTGTTCTTGTAAGCAACCCATCCGCCACTTGCTGCATCAGTCTTGATATAGAAGTTACCGGTGTAGAGACGTATACTATCTATCTCTGAAACTTGGTGGGTAGAAGTATTTACTGCAATATCGAACTGATAAACACCATTACCGTCGGAAGTCAGTTTGGTTAATATGTCACTTAGCTTATATGTCTCTCCTGAACTCCAAACAGGTGCTCCGGCTGATATATTGGTACATTTACGCAATTTCAGCGTAGCGGTATTTTTGTTCAGATACATGGAGTAGCGAGTAAGCGTAGACGCATCAGCCGCTTTAATGACATTCGATCTGGTAGTATAAGTCGAATCCGCTGAATTCGCTTTGTTGCGTCCCTTGTATGTATGCTCAATCACATAGTCATTTACTGCCACTGGATAGTTTACACTTATCTTCATCTGGTCACCACTTTGGTCGAGAGTAATCACATATTCTCCTTCCGAAGTAGGAGTCAGTGTGAAGTATGCGTCAGAAGCATTATCTTCCACTACTGCCACATCTTCGTAATTATCGTAAGCAATTGCGCTTGATGCTTTGTACTTCTTGCCCGCTTCGTTGAATATGACGTACTTGTCATTTGAAATACCGTCTATACGCAAGCGGCACTGAATCTTCGTATCTTCCCACGGTTCAGTCAGTACTTGGAATGCAGCCAAGCGACCGGAATATTCACCGGAACCTGTTCTGCGTTCTACATAGTAACTTGCGCTATCACCGGTAGTAAGGGTGTAATACATCCAATAACCGTTGTTGAAGTAATCCGTATTACCACCTGCATCATCAGTGCTTGTAGATGTCGTAACGTGGTACGGAACGAACATGTTGTTATTACCTTTAAAATCTTCACGGTAAACAGCCTGACCATGGTTAGACGAACCGGATCCAGGCCATAACTTGTAACCGTTTTCTGCATAATCAAAGTTTGCAAATGCTACTTTAGTCTTGTTGTTCTTTGTGACATAACGAGGAACATAAGCCCAATAGATGTTCTTGTATTCCTTATCTGTCATAGCAACGTGCAAATTCTCCGTTGTGTTAACTGTACTTGTTTTCGCACGACTGTCTTGCAAATCAACATCGAAGTAAACATACACATTATCCCAATGCGTTGCGGGATTTGTGCCATCGTCAAAG
The DNA here is from genome assembly GCA_905233935.1 of Paludibacteraceae bacterium. Classification (GTDB taxonomy): domain Bacteria; phylum Bacteroidota; class Bacteroidia; order Bacteroidales; family Paludibacteraceae; genus Colicola. Next base: position 21,528 of record CAJOFU010000021.1, on the reverse strand, counting down.
TTATTGCGGAAATAAATCTTCTCCAATTCCTTGAAGTTAGCAGTCAACGTACCGGTAGAACCGTGCGTACCACCAAGACCGCGAAGATTAGTTGAAGATCCGCTTTCACCATCATCGTCTACCTCAAAGTCCGGTGTAGAGGATAATGTCCATCCGCTGAAATAGTATCCGTCAGCCGGAGTGACAACCAGTGATTTGTAGTTATAAACACCCACATTGGTCGTTCCGTCCCACGCAAAAGCTTCTCCTCCAACAGTTATACTACCGGCTGACTTGTTATTCGCGGTGATAGTTACCGTACACAAATTCTCTGCGAACTGAGCATAAATGTTTTGATCGGCTTTAACGGAAGCAACCGTATAAGGATTAGATGTGCTTAGTTGCGAGCCGCCGCCATACGTACTACTGGTTCGGAAATCGATGAAACGATAACCCGGATTTGCTGCCGCAGTAGCTGTGATAGAACCTCCGTCTTTCACATATTTGCCGGAAGCGATTGAGTTGGGTGTAGCTTCCCCATCTACCACAGATGTGATTGTACCACCTTCTTCTCCGTTATCAGAAACATAACCCCAAGTAACAACATGTGAGTTGGCGCCATCCTGGATCTTTACCTTCGGATAAACGACACCTGTTATAGTCTCTTCTACTACCGTGAACGTGTAACTACCTACACCTCTCGAATCAAAGAATACGTTATTACCGCCATTCTCCGTCAGTGTATAAGTAGTAGTATTATCTACTGCAAGATTGTTTGTTGGAGATGAGTGCCCTCTCCATATCCAACTTTCTGCAAGGCGGTCAATAATCTTGAACGCATAACCGGTGTTCGGAGAAGTCAGTGTTCGGCTGATTGTATATGTTCCTGCTGAATAGGTAAACGCTGCAGCCTCTGCCCAACCGGGCATTCCTCCCTCAGGATTACCATCAGCAACAATAGCGCCTACCAACGCAAATCTCGGTGCAAAATTAGCAGTAATTGTTGTTGCAGCATCTGCTTTAACCACCAAATCCCAACCTTTGTTGGTACTATTCCATGTAGCAGTATAGTTAGTAATATGGTGGTCTGCATCTACATTTGTCCAACCTACAAAAGCGTAACCCGTATTTGGAATAGCAGATATAGTAGCCGATGCCGTAGCTACACCAGCGCTTGCGCTACAACTGCTACCTGCATCACCGCCATTGTAACTAACTTGTCCGCCTGAGCTTGCATTAACGGTGACGGTATACGAATTCTCCGTATAGCATGCATATAGAGTTGTCGATGCTGAGATTGTCGGACTATAGGTTGCACTTTCTGACACACGTCCTGTACCATTCGTATTAGTACACCAACCGTACCATGTATATCCACTCTTAGCAGCTGGAGCGGTTAGCGTCACACTCTTGCCGCTCTGAATCTTCGTTCCCGAAGAGAATGCTACAGAACTATACGTAGCTGATATACTTCCACTTGTACCGGCAACAGAACCAACACTATATGTTACCGCATATACCGTCGGGAAGGTAACTTTCACAGAGCAAGGAGTAGCCGTATAATCCACTTCAAACTCATATTCACCTAAACCATCCGGTACAAACTTCAATTCGTGCTGGTTACCAGTGTAAACATCATTGGCAGTACCGCTTTTAGATCTATTGTATGTGACATAGTATCCATCAGAGTTTCCCCAACCATACTCTGTTGAACTACCACTAGCAGTCGCAACTTTAAAGCCGTAATATGATCCCGGAAGTTTTGTAACATTCAATGTTTTATATGCCTTATCTGTTGTAGAGTACCCCGTCTTCTTAGACATTGCCTTACCTGATGCATATGCATAATTATCACCAAATGGCGATCCGCTTTGGTTATCACCAATCAACTTCCAATCAGTTGTCAGAACCTCATTATAATTAGCAGTCAACGTATACGTGCCGCTTGCTTTGGTTGTAATACTTATCGGGTTGGCTGTTGTGCTACCAGACTTGTTATTCAAACCATTACCTAATGACCATGAACTGAAGGAATAACCGGTAATATCCGGAGCAGAAATTGATGAAGGTGTTTCTTCTCCTACATCTTCTGTATCATACGCCTTGATAGTAGTAGCACCGAATTTGTAACTAATCGTCACTTCGTTTGTTGCTTCCGGCTCTGCTATGATAGTATAATACAACGTAGAGGAAGCTGAAGATTCCGTTCCACTTGCTGATTGATAAGTATTCCTTGCTGTAACGGTAATCTCATACGTTGTTCCAGCCGCTCCTGCTGTAAATGTATACGTGTTTGTCGAAGAATAAGCGCGTACTTGACTTCCTTTATTCAAGAACTTGTATTCCTTCGTCATAGCGCCATCTTCTACGGCACTTACGCAAGACGCAGAAAGTTTAATAGTTGCTCCCGTAACTACCTGATATGGACTAAGCGATGTTCCCGATCCGGTTTTAGTTGTTCCGTTATCAACTACACTTGCCGAACTCATCGCGGGGCGATAATAATCCCAAGATGCACTATTTCCATCGCTAGCTATTTTATAGCAATTCATAGTATTACCAGACGAAGTTCCAACACCCAAGGTTGTACCATTCCACCAATTTGAACTGCTTACAGGGTGACGTTGTACCTTAAAACCTCTAAACCAAGCATAGGAAGCGTTCATGTTGGACAAATTAAAATACCAAATGCGTGTCTCTAAGTTTCCATCTGCTGCTCCTTGATAAATGTCTTCGTCGTTGCAAGCCGTATTCCAATAAGCGTTCAAGCATGGCTGTGCAGAATCATCTGCCCACCAGGAACAAGCACTGGCATCAATATACAAGTATTGCATTCCGTACTCGTATCCGTCTGCCCTCGCGGTGTTAATACTTGCTAAACTAAGTATCACATTCAGTAATAGCCATTTAAATTTAAACGTTTTCATAATGTATTTTGTTTTTTTATGTTATTATTCGTTGTTAGTTGTCTATGCATAAGCTATCTGTCGAGTAGATGTGGGAACATGTGTGATTGCACTTACCATCAGCGATGCCAAGCATTTTTGGCTTTCCGTCAAGCGAATCTGGTAATTTGCAGATTCCTGATCCACAAGGTATTCGTCATAACTATGCTGCGCGTTCAGCCAATAATGGGCAGGGATAAGTGTCACTTTTTCAAACGCCAATGCCATGTCTGCTGTGATAGACATGTTCCCTGCAATGATTGATTCTATTACAAATGCAGGAACTCCTGTCTGTGCAGCAAACTCTGTTACCGGCATCTGCATCTCTTGCAGTTTCTCATCCAATGTCTCTCCCGGATGAAATGCCTTAATAGGATTGTACGCGGTTCTCATATTTGTTTTCATATACATAAACGCTCATCTTTTGCGCAGGCTTCCAAATCGCTGTCAGCAAAATATATTTCCATAATTTCAAGTGTTGCTTGTATGAATGTATAGCGTTATTGTTCAACCCTCCGCCTGCACCATAGCGGTTCTTCGATTAAAGTTAAACAATTTAAACGTTTTCATAATGTATTTTGTTTTTTTATGTTATTATTCGGTTGTTAGTTGTCTTGGTGTTGTATTTGATAGATTTCTTTCTGCCGCTCAATCTCTCGCCTCAATTCTTCTTCTGATGGTAAATAAAGCTTATATTTGGATGCATATAATTGTTCGTTGTTTGATAGAGAAGAATACCGTACAACATCTCCGTCTGTATCCGCGCATAGGATGATACCGATGGTGGGATTGTCATTTGGTTGTTTCCGTAGTTCATCATACATCTTCAAGTACATATCCATCTGTCCTACATCTTGATAACTCAATTTATTTGCCTTGAGATCTATCAACACAAAGCACTTCAATATGTAATTATAGAAAACTAAATCAATAAAGTAATCGTTTTCTTCCGTGCGTATATGCTGTTGTCGAGCTACAAAAGCAAATCCCTTGCCTAATTCCATGAGGAACTGTTGCATGTTGGAGATGATGGCTTCCTCAATGGTTGATTCTTGCAATGAAGGATACTGTTGTAAGCCCAAAAACTCTGCAATTACAGGATTCTTAATGTATGCTTTCTTGTCTTGTTGGTACTCAATCGTCTTGCTCTGCATCTCACGTATGACAGGCTCCTTGTCCGAAGAAAGCATTAATCGCTCGAAATATTGTGTACTGATGTTGCGATCCAAAGTGCGGTAACTCCACATCTGTTGTGCCGCTTCATTCAGATACCATAGTCTTGCTGTCTCGTCATCTACTCGCATTAGGCGCTCATAGTGTGTCCATGACAACTGCGGATACAGAGGAATCGCAGACTCTTCGGATTTAGCAGGCAGTGCCTGCTGAATGTCTCCAATCGCTTCGCTGAAATCAGCAGGCAGTGCCTGTTGAATCTGCAAAGTGTTGAATATCTGATAGAACTTACGCATGTTGCGCAGGTTGGTTTCTGAGTAGCCAGAACCGTATTCTTCAGTTAACTCTGTTGATAACAGTGCGATGATTCGTTTGCCATAGTCCGCGCGGCTTTTTCCTTTCTGCTCTTGCTGAACAATACGTTGTCCAACCAGCCAATTGCTTACCACCTGCATAATATTGATTGCACGGTAAGTGTTCAGACGGGATATATCGACAATCCGTTTTATCTCAGATATAAACGCAAGTTCTTCTGTACTATATTTGAGAGTTTGTGACATTATCTTTTGTTCTTTGTCTATTTGTTATGTTTATTTTTTTTGCCCTTTTTCTTTCCCTTTCTATTTCCCTTCCGTTCTCAAGCTATTTCCGTTCGGTTGTCGGACTTTTAGTAGGGTTTACTCCAATTTTTTGCCTGTCAGTATTGTCAGTTTGCTATGTTCGTTGTTAGTTGTTGTGTTTTACTTATCTTCTGGATTGTAATTTAGTGTGCTATGTACGGCATCGTGATAGTACAGAACTTTTTCACCGAATGGCAATTGATATACCCGATATGCGAAATGGAATCCTTCCACATAAAACTCATAGTATCCTGCCTTTTGCCAGTCTTTTCTATACGGCTGACGTTGAAAACACTCAGCAAAGTCGGCAAAATCGTACAACGCCTTTTCCAGCCTATCAATCTTTTCAATTATTGTCTGGTAATCCAAAGTTATATGTTTGCGCATGCTTGCGTCATAGAACTCATCAAGCACCCGATATACCTGATTGTCAATATATACTTTCATGCTTGATAGTACGCACGTGCCTTCTCACGCAGTTTGTTCATAGCTTCATGTAGCGGCATTCCGTTCTTTTCCAACTCATACATGGTGATTTGCGGAGTGTTGGTCGGTTGTTTCATCCATTCGATGTACGACATCACTCTGTTCATCGCTACGGTATCTTCAATCATCGATCCCATTGCAGTCAGAAACCTGTTGCTTGCTACTGCTTGTAGTGTACTCATTTTAGTTTGTTTTTTATGTTGTTATTCGTTGTTGTTTTTGTCCTTTTCTTTGCTTGCTTATTTTGCCTTGACCCTTTTGACCCTTTGGCACTTTCTGTTTAGTCAGTTTACTATTCGTTGTTAGTTGTCTTCGTTAAATGGCAATACCGGTACGCATAATGTCATCATAAAGCGGTGAAGGATGCGATTTCTCGACCAGTACAGGTTCAATCAGCAGGCTCACTTTGTCCACGTCGTGCCAAAGGCTTTTAGTGTAAGCAAACCAGTTGTCACCGATTGTGGGCACAACAACAGCCACATCAATATCACTCTCCGGACGTTGATTGCCTTTGCTGTACGAACCGAACATATACACTTGCGCTTCATTGTTGAAACGAGGCATAATAATCTCTTTGTATTGCTTGACAAGTTTTATAGCTTCTGCTTTATCCATGATTGTAGTTCTTTTGTTGTGTCGATTATGTGTCGGCAGGCTGATTCGGTTAATACTTGTGCCAATTGGTTCTTATATTCCGGATAGCGTGCCTGAATGTTAAATGTCGATATGGTGTCTATAAAATCTTTCTGCTCTTCTGACAGCTGTTCATATAGTCCGCATCCTTCTGCAAGCCGTTTGTGGTTGTGGATATATGGCGGAATGTCGTCTCTTTTTGCCGACCAATAGGCTTTCAGCGTTTTTTCTATCACTTGGTGACACATGAATGCAACGTATAGCCAGCGTTTGGTCTTATACATTGCCTCGGCTGTATCTATGCCATAATCGGCAATATCAAGCCAGTATTTAACCTTTTCTTCTTGTGTCATTGTATTTTTTTTAGTTAATATTCTGTGTTAGTTGTCTTCGTTGTAGTAATCATAGGGACGTGTGCTTCCAACCGTTAGTTGTTCGTTCGTTGTTCCTTGGTTGTTCGTTAGTCGTTAACCTTCTTTCTGCTTAACCTTACTCCTTTGCCTTCTCATTATTACTTTTTCTTCGAAATTTGCATGTCCATTTTGTCCTTTTGTATTTTTGCGTGTTTTTTTGCATTTTTGCCTTGGCAGTTTTGTCAGTTTGGCAGTTTCCCCTCACCTCCGGGCTTAGTCGTTTATCATTATGGTTGCTACTATTTTTCTACTCGCGTATGCATGTGCACTATATATGCACACGCGCACTAAAAACCGACAAATTTACAAATAATTTTATAATAATGCAAATTTTCTTGCATTTTTTTGCCAAAATAGGAGAAAAAAGTGCCGTTTTTAAGCAAAATGGCTGTTTTTGATGGTTTTGAGTAGGCAAAATGTTAAGTTTTTTTATGCTGATGCGATAATTTTAACCAAAAAACTTGAGAAAAATAGATTTATTGATTTTCAATTTTTATCATCAATTATCACACACTCCGAGCAAAACACTCAAAAGCGATTATGTGCAAAAAATGATGTTTTTGTTAATAAAGGAGTAAAACTTCTTATTTATAGTGCTAAATATTTGTTTGAGTTACCTGTTATTCATCAAAATTTAACATTTGAGGAGTGGATAAGATGGACTTAATACCGATGTTCCTCCGATATGCCCCCGATTTAGGCGTACACTTGTTTAACAAATTTTAAGATTTGATAGTTGAAATATTAACTCGGAAGGTGGTATTTACGATTTTGTGCAGTTTAAGATGATTTTTCTTGCAAATATCAGATTTTTTTTGTATCTTTGCAAAAAATATTGGAAACCGAAATGCTCTTCTCTGAAATTGTATATGGTCCAATTCACTCCCGGCGTCTGGGAGTGTCGCTTGGCGTGAACCTGATGCCGATAGATGGCAAGCTATGCTCGTTCAACTGCATCTACTGCGAGTGCGGATTTAATCAGCCGTTTGCGCACCCTGTTTTGCCGACGCGTGAACAAGTACGTGAAGCGCTGGAAGAGGCGCTGCGGTGTATGGTGTATGGTGTAAGGTGTAAGGTGGATGGTGTACAGTGTACGGATGGTGAAAAGGGTAAGAGTCCTGATGTGATAACGTTCAGCGGTAATGGTGAGCCGACGATGCATCCGGAGTTTGAAGGAATCATTGAAGACACTTGCGCGTTGCGGGACATGTATTGTCCCGGGGCAAAAGTCTCGGTGCTTTCGAACGCTACGCAATTAGGGCGGGAGGATGTTGTGCGGGCACTATACAAATGTGACAACCGCATCCTCAAACTCGATTCCGCCATCACCGAAACGATGCGCGCCATTGACGATCCCGTTAATCGTAGATTAACAGCCGACGATATAATCGGCAAATTGAAGCTGTTTGATGGTGACTTTACGTTGCAGACATGTTTCCTTCGCGGCACGCTGCCGGATGGCAGAATTGTGGATAATACCACTCCCGAGGAACTTGAAGCATGGTACAAGGCTGTGCGGCTGCTGAAGCCCAAGCAGATTATGATCTACGTCATTGACCGAGCTACACCGGTCAAGACGCTGGAGAAGATCTCGCGTGAACAGATGGAAGCCATCGCTGCACCGTTGACAAAAGAAGGTTTCAGCGTGCAGATATCCGCGTAAAGGAGTTAGCGGCGGAAGGTGTAAAACTTCTGCCCGAGGAAACTGATGATCACCGTGAAGAGCGTGATGCAGATCTTCGAGGGCGTAGGATACCAGCCGAAGTGCTCAACGAGTAGTTTGAGTCCGAAGTAGTTGACACCGAGGTTCACAGCCACAATCAGGATGTAACGCATCAGTTGGCGTGCGCCGTGAAGCGTGGAGCGGGTGAACGTGACGTATTTGTTCAGCCAAAACCCTGTGAGCAAGGTGATAGGGAAAACGATGCAGAGCGAGGCGATGTGAGGAGTGAGACAAAGTTGAATGAAGTCGAAAGTCGAAAGTCGAAAGTCGAAAGCTGGAAGATTCAAATAGACGAGATCATGACCGATGATGAAGTTGTAGGTGATGAAATACAGAACCCAATCAAGAACCATGTTGCCTCCGCCGCAAACTGCATAACGAAAAAGTTCTCTCGGTATGTAGTTTTGAAACGGAGAATATACAAAATCAATAATTTTTGTAATTATTTTTGCAATTTTTTGCATTTATGCTTGCATAAATTAAAAAAAATTATTACCTTTGCTGTCGCGTTCGGCAAGGCTTCGCACGGAAGCCCGCTCTGCGGTCTTAAAGCTCAGCCTGCCTCCGCTCTCCCCACCGCAACCTACGGTTACGTCGGGGACCCCGGATGAATGCGAGTGCAAAGATACAAAAAAGATTTGATATTTGCAATATTTTAGCGTATTTTTGTGCGAAAAACGCTTGTTTTGTTGAACCAATTACACAAAGTATGGACTATCACCCGGATAATGCAGCAAGTACGTGCCAAAAAGTTTTTAGGGCAGCATTTCCTCACGGACTTGAGTATAGCCCAGCGTATAGCCGATACGATTACTTCGGCTGATACCTCTTTGTTAGCCACTTGCGGGGAGAAGATTCCTGTATTGGAAATTGGTCCGGGAATGGGTGTTCTGACCCAATACCTGCTAAAGAATCCTAAGATTGAGTTAACCGCCATTGAGATTGACCGTGAGTCGGTCGCTTATCTTGGTGAGTGGTATCCGGAGTTGCACTTGATAGAAGGCGACTTCCTGAAGATTGATTTGAACACGATTTATCCGTCGGGTTCGTTCTGTGTGATAGGCAATTATCCGTACAATATCTCCTCGCAAATCTTCTTTAAGGTGCTTGAATACAGAGACCGAATTCCCGTTTGCAGCGGAATGATCCAGAAGGAAGTGGCGCAGCGGCTTGCTGCCAAACCCGGGAAGAAAGATTATGGGATATTGAGTGTGCTGTTGCAGGCGTACTACGACATTGAGTACCTGTTTACGGTAGGTAACCATGTGTTCAACCCTCCGCCTAAAGTCGAGTCGGCAGTGATACGGTTGACACGTAACAGCCGCCAGCGTCTGGACTGCGATGAACAATTGTTCAAGACTGTCGTCAAGACAGCATTCAACCAGCGACGAAAACAGATGCGCAATTCTCTTCAGCAGTTGGTAGGAAAAGGTAACCCGCTCCTACAAGAGAATATCTTCACCAAGCGCCCCGAGCAACTGCACGTCGATGAGTTTGTAGAACTTACCAAGTTAGTTGAAAGTGTAAAGTTGAATGTTGAAAGTTAAAAGGAGAAAAAGCAATGGCAGAACTCAAAATATTCTATAAAGACAGCGAGAAAATCAAAGTAGCGCGCTCCATCACCGCGCTCAAGCAACTCGACAAGAAAGATATCATCTGGATTGACCTGCTGGATGTATCTGACCGTACGGAGGAAACTCTGGAGGGCTTCCTGAAGATTGATATTCAGGAAGATGAAGAGATGGAAGAGATCGAGATGTCAAGCCGTTATATCCAGACGGACGACAGCATTGTGGCGAACTCTAACTTCCTGCACTCGAACTTCGACGTGGAGCCGGTGAACTTCATCCTGAAGAACAATATCCTCGTGACTTCGCACGATCATGAACTCGGTTCGTTCAACGAGACAGTGAAACGAATGTTCGTGAACACCCGAAACTTCCCCACAGGATTCCACGTGCTGGTTGCACTGATGGAAACGCGAGTGGAGAAGGACGCCGACCTGATTGAGGATACGACGGACATGATCACCGAGCTATCTACTCACATCAACGCTTCGGATCATGTGGATGAGGATATACTGATACAGATCAAGAACTTACAGGAAAAAGTGACTATCCTGCGTCAGAATATTATGGACAAACAGCGCGTGATCAGTAACCTGCTGAAGTGCGACTTCTTCCCCGAAGAACTGCAACCGCGACTGACGATGGTGATCAAAGATATCAACTCACTGTTCGAATATACGCGTTTCGGTTTTGACCGTCTGGACTACCTCCAGGATACCTTCCTCGGTTTGGTAAACATTGAGCAGAACAAGATCATCAAGATCTTCACGGTGGTGAATGTGATCTTCCTGCCACCGACGCTGATCGCCAGCATGTACGGCATGAACTTCAAGAATATGCCGGAGCTGGAGTGGCAGTTAGGCTATCCGTTCTCGATTGCGCTGATGATAGTGTTCACGCTGATTGTACTCTTGATTTTCCGCTTAAAGAAGTGGTTGTAGTATGCAATATTCGATAAAAGATGTGTTTGCGCCGAAGTTGTTTTCGACGCTCAAGAAATATAACAAGGCGCAGTTAGGGCAGGATGCACTGGCGGGAATCATTGTAGGTATAGTGGCTATCCCGCTGGCTATTGCGTTCGGTATATCGTCGGGTGTTGGACCGACAGAAGGTTTGGTGACGGCTATCATTGCCGGACTGTTGATAGCGGTGTTAGGCGGCAGCAAGGTGCAGATAGGTGGTCCGACCGGTGCGTTCATCGTAATCATTTACGGGATCATCCAGCAGTACGGTTTGTCGGGACTGATGATTGCCACAGTGATGGCAGGTATATTGCTTCTGCTAATGGGTTTTGCGCACTTGGGGTCGGTGATCAAGTTCGTGCCGTATCCGGTTATCGTGGGCTTCACTGCAGGTATAGCGCTGACAATCTTCTCCACGCAGATGAACGACTTCTTCGGGCTTGGGCTGACGGATATACCGGCGAACTTCGTGGATAAGTGGATATACTACGCGCAGCACTTTGATGTCAACTGGTGGGCATTGGGCGTAGGACTGTTCTCGCTGCTGATATGTATCTTTATGCCCAAACTGACCAAACGTATTCCCGGCAGTTTGGCGGCTATCGTGTTTGCGACCTTAGCTGTATGGCTGCTCAAGCGTTTTGCGCCGGAGGCGTGGGGTGTAGGCAGTCTGGTAACGATCAGCGACCTGTATGAACTGCCGCACGGAATCCCCGCGCCACACGTACCTTCGCTGGAGTTGGCGGAAGGCGATTCGTTCTTTACACTCATCCAGAAACTCTTCCCCTCGGCATTTACGATTGCCATGTTAGGCGCTATCGAGAGTCTGCTGTCAGCGATGGTAGCTGATGGCGTGATAGGTGACAAACATAACTCCAACACCGAACTGATTGCCCAAGGTGTAGCGAACATCGTTGTGCCGTTCTTCGGCGGTATACCTGCTACCGGTGCTATAGCCCGTACGATGACGAACATCAACAACGGCGGACGTACTCCCGTGGCAGGAATCATCCATGCTGTGGTGCTGCTGCTTGTGCTGCTGTTCTTGGGGCAGTTGGTAGGCATGATTCCGATGGCTTGTTTGGCAGCGGTACTGATTATGGTTGCGTACTCAATGTCGGGCTGGAAGACGATCGTGGGACTGATCAAGCACCCGACGCGCGACTTGTGGGTGCTGCTTATCACATTCCTGCTGACAGTGATCTTCGACCTGACGGTAGCTATCGAGGTTGGTATATTGTTAGCTCTCGTGCTCTTCCTGATGCGTACGAACGAGCAGACACATATCCGTACCTTCAACAAGGAGATTGATCCCAACGAGGATAGCGATATTCAATTGAACCTCGAGCACCTGGCTATCCCTGATGGCGTGGAGGTGTATGAGATTGATGGTCCGTACTTCTTCGGTATAGCCAACCGCTTTGATGATGTGATGAGCCATGTATCCGGCGAGAAGTGTCCTATACGAATCATCAGGATGCGTAAGGTTCCGTTTGTGGATTCGACGGCAATGCACAACCTGTCGACACTTATCGAACGCTCGCACCGCGAGGGAATGACTATCATCCTGTCGGGCGTGCAGACACACGTGTTGCATCAATTGCAGACCTATGGTATAGAACAGATGATGAATCCGGAGAATATCTGCTCGAACATCCACGAAGCGCTCAAACGTGCTGAGGCGTTATTAAACAAATAGACTATATTATGTCTCCGCATATAGAAGAAAAAGTCCGAATTCTCCTTTGTGAGGATGATATATCGTTAGGCAGTCTGTTGGCGGACTTCCTACACCGGCTGAACTTCGATGTGGAACTATGCAGCAATGGTGAGGAGGGACTGAAGTGTTTCCAAAAACGCCATTTCGACATCTGTCTGCTGGACATCAATATGCCCCAGATGAACGGCTTTGAGATGCTGGAAGAGATCCGCAAGACAGGTAATGAAGTGCCTGTGATCTTCCTGACTGAACGCCGGGCGACGGAGGATATAATCCGAGGATATAACTTGGGTTGTGATGACTATCTGATTAAGCCCTGTCCGATGGATATATTGCTGTGCAAGATTCGCGCTATAATGCGCCGAAGCCATCTGACGAAGAAGAACAGCGAGGTGGAGTTTGACTTGGGTAACGGTGTGCATTTCGACTCCGTGAGGCAGATGTTAGGCGACGAGCATCTGGCTGCGCGTGAGAGCGAGTTACTGCTGATTCTATGCAGAAACTTGAACACGCTCGTTGAACGAAACGTTATCCTGCGAACGATCTGGAGTCAGGATTCGTACTTTGCGAGCCGCAGCCTGAGCGTATATGTCAACCACCTGCGCAAGCATCTGGTCGGCACAAAGAGACAGATCATAGGCTTGCACGGCAAAGGATACAAGTTGGTGGAGATATAAGACACCCCACTACGCGATGCTTGCGGGGACCCCGTGTGGATTAGAGGCTAAGAACGAGCCAGAGGTACAGGGTTATTGTACCTATTATATATATAAGGAGAGTGATTCCGCGTGATTCACTCTCTTTTTGTAAGAGGTAGATGCAGGTTGTGGCGGTAAGCGACAGCGGAAGGAGTGCCCAACTGTCCGGTTCAGCAGCCGTAAGCAGAATAAGCGGAGCAGACAGCAAACCGATAAACACTACGTGGTAGAGTAACATTCGCGTGCTGATCAGATCGTACGAGCTGCGACGGAAAGCAGCACCGAAAGCAAACAAAAACCCTACCATCAAGATAATAACCGTAGTGAATAGGGCAACAGGCTGATCGTAACCTATCCACTGACGATCGAACAGGAATGTATAATCCCACATTTCCGCCCAACCGATATACAGAGCTAACACGTAATACACACCCACCAACGCAGTAGCCAGCAATGAGGCGAAGATGGTGCGAAGGGTGAATGCGCCTTGCAAAAGAACTACCAACCACAAAAAAGCTATGCACCACACTGCGTCAGGTGACATCAATGCCGTCAGACAGAGTAGCAATGTGACAAAGAAAACCAAGTCATTCGGCTCGTGGGTGTCAGTCATGTCGCGCGTGGCATATAGGAAGAACAGCAAGATAGCCACCACGAGTTGCGGTTGCCAATGTACGCGCAAGAACGGAAAGATGCCTACGGTAAGGATATACAGCACAGCCGGTAATAGCGAGAAATGGGCAGTCGCTTTGGCGCGATAAAGTGTCATGCAGAGCAAGACTGCATTGACCAGCGTGAAAACTTGGGCGATAAGGGTTGGCAGCCATAACTCCGGCATTCGTATATAATCCGGCAGCCACATACACAATGCTCCTACCAGCAGCAGAAGTACTGCCGGTAGGGGCATCTGTGTAATATGGCGCAGGAAATACTTCATTTAGAAGTCAGAAATCAGAAGTCAGAAATCAGATTTTAGTCAATGAATCCTTTGCGACGAAGGAGATGTTGCGGATCGGCATCTTTGCCACGGAACTCGAGGTAGAGTTCCTGAGCATCGCGTGTACCGCCCTGCTCAAGCAGGTGACGGAATCGTGCTGCGGTCTCGGCATCGAAGAGGTTGCCTGTTTCCTTGAACGCTGCAAACGCATCAGCATCAAGCACTGCCGACCATGTGTAGCTGTAATAACCTGCCTCGTAGCCAGTGGTGAAGATGTGGTTGTAGAACGTAGGACGATAGCGAACGATGATCTCGTCAATCATGCCCATCTTCTTGAGGCTCTCTTGCTCGAAGGCGTTGACATCAAGACCCTCAGCAGTGGTCAGCTCGTGGAAATCCATATCAAGGATAGAAGCCGACAGGAGTTCGGTAGTCACAAAGCCCTGGTTGAACTTACCGGCAGCATTGATCTTGGCGATGAGTTCGTCAGGAATAACCTCACCTGTCTGGTAGTGGAAGGCGTAGGTCTTGAGTACCTCGGGTTCGTACGCGTAGTTCTCCATGAACTGTGAAGGCAGTTCGACGAAGTCACGCGGGGTGTTTGTTCCGCTGAGACTCTTGTAATGTGCTTTCGAGAGCAATCCGTGCAGAGCGTGACCGAACTCGTGGAAAAGGGTCTCAACGTCGTCCATCGAGAGCAGCGAGGGGTTGCCGGCTGTGGGTTTGTTGAAGTTGCCTACATTGATGATTACAGGACGATGATCCACTCCGTTGTCGTCAATATACTGCGGCAGAATCTGATTCATCCACGCACCCGGGCGTTTGCCTGCACGCGGGAAGTAGTCGGTGTAAAGGATACCGATGAGTTCGCCGGCTGCGTCCGTTACTTTGAATACTTCTACCTCGGGGTTATAAACCGGCATATCTGTGAGCGGCTCAAACTGCAAACCGTAGAGCTTGGTAGCTACACCGAACGCACCGCGGCGTACATTGCCCAGTTCGAAGTAAGGCTTGATCTCTTCTTCGTCAAGAGCGTATTTGGCTTTGCGAAGTTTCTCGGCATAGAACCACCAGTCCCAGGGTTGGAGTTTCTCGCCCGGCAGATCTTCGTTGAGCAGTTTCTGGAGTTCAGCAGCTTCGCGTTTGGCAGCTGCCAACGAAGGAGCCCAAACCGACTGAAGGAATGCGTCAACGGTCTTGCTGTCCTTTGCCATGCAGTCTTGCAGAATATAGTCGGCAGGGTTGTCAAAACCGAAGAGTTTAGCGCGCTCTATACGGAGTTGCATCTCGCGGAGGATGACAGACTTGTTGTCATTGTCGTTGTCGTGGTTAGCACGTGTGGTATAGTCCATGAGTAGTTGACGACGCAGTTCGCGGTTCTCGCAGTACTGGAGTACCGGCGTGAACGAGGTGCGCTTCGGCGTGAACAGCCACTCACCCGGGTGACCGGCAGCAGCAGCTTCCTCAGCCGCAGCGGCTTTGGCGCTCTCGGGCAGACCTTTGAGTTCATCCTCGTTGGTGATGAAACGCTGGCAGCTGTTCGTCTCAGCTACTACGTTACGTCCGAACTGGAGGGAAAGCAGTCCAAGTTCCTCGTTGATGGCTTTCAGACGCTCCTTCTGTTCGGCAGGCAGGTTGGCGCCGTTGTCAGCAAAACCTTTGTAGGTCTCGGTGAGCAGACGCATTTGCTCGGGTGTGAGGTCGAGCGATTCGCGTTGGTCATAGACGGCTTTGACGCGCTCGAACAAAGCATCGTTGAGGATGATCGACGAGCTGAGTTCCGAGAGCATGGGACTTACTTTCTCAGCGATGGCATCCATATCATCGTTGCCATCGGCTTCGAGTACGTTAAAGAACACCCCAACGACGCGGTCGAGCAGCAAGCCGCTGCGGTCGAGGGCAACGATAGTGTTCTCGAAGGTCGGTTCGTCGGTGTTGTCGATGATAGCCTGTACTTCGGCTTTGTTGACGCGGATAGCCTCCTCAAAGGCAGGCATGTAATGTTCTAACTTCACTTGGTCGAACGCCGGCACGCCAAACGGAGTAGCGGGCTGATCAAGCAGCGGGTTGGTAGATGTACAAGCAAGCATAGTCATTGCAATTGCACTTAGGATAATTGATTTTTTCATATTGGTGTATTTTAATCCGCCATGTATGGCGGATACTGTTATACTGTGCTATTGATCCACCAAGCATGGCGGATGGTGTTATTTGATGCGTACGTTTTTCTCCATTGATTGTTTGATGCGCTGGCGCAGTTCTTGGGATTGCGTGTCGGCTTTCTGATACCAGTGCGGCTTGAAGTCCTGTGCGAACTTGCACTTGGCGAGTTTGATGCTCAGGTTATCCATTGTACCGCTGACATTGACGCCAAGGTAGATAGGACTGAGTACGTTGATGTCGTAGTCGAACGTCATGTTCGTGTTATGTCGTCCGCCGAGAGCAACCATGTAATTGTCCATCTGCACGCAGAGCGGATAAACGTCAATCTCGTTCTTATAAACCGTGATTTCCGCATTGATGGAATCAATCTTGTTCTCGGTCTTCTTTTTGAACATAAGCAGTTTGGCTATCTGATCGAAGGTCTCGCCATCAAGTACCACAAGGTCTTTGGCTGTAAGCGATGCCGCACCGCGCAGGGTACTCATCTTCGGTTTGTACTGACTGTTGAGGTAGGTTTCAGCCGCCAAGTGGAACTCCGCTGCACCCTTGAAACTGCTGAGCATAGGCATCATCTGTTCGAGGTCGGGGATCATCGAGAGCAGTTCGTCGATATCCACATCAATCATGTGGTAGTCAAGCCCGACATAGAGGTGGTTGCGTCGCGGCGTGCGATACATGCCGGTGAGTTGCAGTTTGGCAGCCTTGCAAACGAAGCCGACCTCATCCAAGATAAGTGTTCCGTCGTTGATATAGAAACCTCCCTGCAGGTCTTTGGCATTCTGGTTGAACACATCCACATTGCGCATGTGGGTGCGAAGAGCGAGGTTGACGTCAGTGGGAACCAAGAATGGTTCTGTTTGGGAAGCTTCGCTTGTTTGTGTGGCTTCGCTTGTTTGACCGCTGTCGCTGTTTGACTGCTGCGCTGTTTGATCGCTATCGCTGTCGGATGGTTGCTCTTCCGAGCCGCTGTCATCGCTGAACCAAGCCATAAGTTGGTTGACATCACAGTGGTCGGAGATGATATCCATTTCGCCCTCGAGGATCGTGTCGTGGCGGAACCACTTGCCGATGTTATGCACATGACCTTTGATGTTCAGATCGGAGTTACCGAGCTCGATGCGCGAGTTGTCGATATCCATATCGCGGTTGGAGTAACTGAACTCGATGGACGGGATCTTCACAGATTCAGGAATCCGTTCTGGCAGACGCACCTCGCCGTTCTTGAGGTCGATCTTCAAGCGCGGATTCCATTGCAGCAGCACGTTTTTGCCGCGGGCATTATACCGTGCTGCGGCTTCGAGTGCGAGTGTGCCTGTTGTAGCGGAGAGTTCATTGCCCATCTTTGCACTGATGGCTTGGGTATTGATCTTCGCTTTCAGTCGGGGAGCAGATTTGTCTTTACGTCCGCCGCTGACAGCAGCTTCGAGTTGTGTGGCTGCCAGTTTGCCGCTGATGTCCTTAAAGAATCCATCGAGAGACTTGCAGTCGAGTGAGGCTTGCAACACGGGCATAACCGTAGTATCTTTGGTGTTGTACTCGGCGTAAGCACTCAGTTTGGGTGCATCAATCACGCCTCCCATAGAATCCATCCGGGCTTCAATCGGTTTGTCGGATTGCAGTCCTACGGCTGCATATAACACAGGATCATTGCTCAGGACGTTGCCGGCTTCCAGACGGATAGTCGATTGCTTGAGTTTAGCCTTGAGCGGCATAGCCATAGCAAAGTCCACCTTTTCGGTATTGAGGTCAATACGTGCCCAATTGACTTTGGGTTTGGTGGGTGCAGTGTTCGGCAGCTGAATCTTCGCGTACGTTGTACCGAGGTCGGCAATCATCGAATCCATGTCATAATGGATGTTTGAGAGCGTGAGATCCGCACCGATCTTGCCCTTGTGCAGGTTCATCTTCGTCAGGTCATCCAGCGTGATTTGTGCACTTGCCGTGCCTTTGGCGTGACCAGTGAGGATCATCTTTTTCGGTAAGAAGTACGCAAAGTCCGGCAGGTTGGCATCCAGGGAGAGTTGCAGGTCAAGGAGCATGTTGCCTAACAAGTCATTGACGTTGCCTTTGGCTGATAGTGCGCTATGTTTGGTTTTCGCTGCAAGGCTGTTGATGGTGACGTTGGACTGCCCGCCTTTGTTCAGGTTGAGGTCGGCATCGGCGTTGAGCGACAGATCGCGCAGGGTGTAAGGCAGCGGTTTGTACGAGCCATTGCCCTCGTCAAGCGTAAGATGGGCTGTGATAAGCGGCATCTTCTCGTCGCCAAACTGACCTTTGGCTGCAGCATCGAGTTGGAGCACGCCATCGACATCCAAGTCTTTGAGGCTTTCGGTGAACGTGGCGGGTACGAGTGCGAGCAAAGGTTTGATTTGCCACTTGCCGGTTTGCAGTTTGACATCAAGGTCAATGCCATCGCCAAGGGTTACGTCGCCTTCAAGGCGCAAGTCGAAATCGTTCAGTGCAAGGCGTGCGCCATCGAAAGCAAAGTGCATCTTCTCGAGGTTCATCGCCATCGGGGCAAGGAGTTCAAGATGCAGGTTGTCGGCGTACGTATCGCCTTTGAGGCTGGCACAGATGTTCTGTGCATCAAGGGTGAGAAGCATATCGTCCCAACTCTCGGCTTTGGCACTGAGTTCGGTTTGACCTAATGAGGCATTGATAGTGTCCTTGGTATCAACAAACGTGATTTGTCTTGCCTGCAAGCGCAAACCGTCCACTTTGAGTGATTTGAACGGTAACTCGAAAGCCGAATCGTCCTCTTCGGTTGTGTCGGGCGATGAGACGAACACAGCGAGGTTGTTCTCTCCGTTAGGATTGATGAAGAAGTTCACTTGTGCGCCATCGAGTGTTGCCTCGTGGACGTGAAGGCTCTTGTGGTTCAAGAACTTCATCACATCAACGGTTGCCACTACGTGTTTGGCTTCGACTACTGTATCGTTTTGTGCGCCGGTCATCGGGTTGATGAGTAATAGTCCGTCAGCACGCAGTCCGAAGCGTGGGAAAGTCGAGAAGAACGTGAGATCAACCTCGCCTATCTCGTACTGACAGGTGATGAACTTACCGGCAGCCTGTCGGGCGATGGGTGTCAGACGTGCAGGTGTGAACACCACGTACATCGCGATGCACACCACCAGCACAACTGTCAGCACGATGCCGAGTAGGGTCCAACCGACTATTTTCAGTGTGCGTTTCATTTCGTTACCATCTTAGAGAAGTAGTATTTTTTGCTTGGGTAATCTTTTTCGTAGTACGTCATTTCTGAACTTGTCAATTTCGATACAATATATTCCTTGGGAATCTCAGCACCACCATTTTCCATTAGGTGAATCTCGTGCAGGTCGCCTTTGGTTTCGAACTTGTACTTGAACCAACCATTGCCGTACGGCGTCAGATCGTCTTCGGAAATATCTTCCGCCTCATTCCACTCGCGGCCATATAGGTAACCGGCTTCGTTGGATTGCTCGGTGGTGAAACGGACATAATGTTGCGTGTTGTTCTCTTCCCACAAACCTTGCAGGTCACTGAGTTTAAACGTAGGTGTGTTGCCACCACCACCCATTAACGAACAACTGCTTAATGCGATGCCGACTACTGCGGCAAGCGCGAGATAATACAACTTTTTCATATTCATTGTTGGTTTTTGATCCGCCATGTATGGCGGATGCATGATACTTATGCTTTGGTTATTTTAACTGTTATATTCATATCTTCGATTTGTGTGCCGTCGGCGAGGCTGTCCACGAGGGTGATGCTGTTTGCGAGAATCTGCGAAGCGATGTAGTCGTTGCAGTGCTCAACAGCAGCGTTGATGGCATCGTTGCGGACAATCTGCACGTCAATGCGGTCGGTGATATCCAGACCGCTGGATTTGCGGAGGTTCTGCAGACGGTTGATTAGTTCGCGGGCTATACCTTCCTCGATGAGTTCGGGGGTGAGTTCGATGTCGAGGGCGATGGTCAGCACGCCGTTGTTCACTACGAGCCAGCCCGGCATATCTTCGGTCAGGATCTCCACATCCTCGGGGAGGAGTTGATAGTTGACAGTTGATAGTTGATAGTTGCCTTCGGCTTCCATCTGCGCTATCTGCTCTTGGGTCATGGCAGCAATTTCGGCGGCTACAGCTTTCATGTTTGCACCGACTTTCTTGCCGAGAACTTTGAACTGCGGTTTGATCTTCTTGACGAGTTTGACCTCGGATTTGTCGGCAGGTACGATGTCGAGGTCTTTGACATTCACCTCGGCGCGGATAAGGTCGGAAACGTGGTTGAGGGCTTGCAGCGTGGCATCGTCCTGAACGGGGATAACGGCTTTTTGCAGCGGCTGGCGCACGTTCTTTTCGGCTTTTTTGCGCAGCGAGAGAATCATCGAGGTAGCTTGGTTAGCCAGATACATAGAACGCTCGAGGTCGGTGTTAATCATCGCTTCGTCGGCTTTCGGCCACTCGCTCAGGTGAACAGACTCACCCACAAGATCGCGGTAGAGACGGTCGGCGTAGAACGGTGCGTTCGGTGCCATGAGTTGGGCGACGGTCTTCAGACAGGTGTAGAGCGTATCGTAAGCAGCCTGTTTGTCGGCATCCATCTCACCGCCCCAGAAACGTTTGCGGTTCAAACGTACGTACCAGTTCGAGAGGTCGTCTTGCACAAAGTCCGAGATAGCACGTCCGGCTTTCGTGGGTTCGTACGCATCGTAAGCGGCTGTAACCTCCTTGATGAGAGTGTTAAGTTTGGAGAGTATCCAAAGGTCGATCTCAGTACGACCTTGGGGTTGACTGTCGGTTGACTGTCGGTTGACTGTCGGTGCCCAACCGTCCACGTTCGCATAAAGGGCGAAGAATGCGTAGGTGTTGTAGAGTGTACCAAAGAACTTGCGGCGCACCTCGGCGACACCTTCGGGGTCGAACTTGAGGTTGTCCCACGGCGCAGAGTTGGTGAGCATGTACCAACGTACAGCATCAGCGCCGTATTGATCCATTGCACCGAAGGGATCGACAGCATTGCCGAGGCGTTTGGACATCTTCGCGCCGACCTTGTCGAGCACGAGTCCGTTGCTGATGACGTTGCGGAAGGCTACCTGGTTCTCGATCATCGTGTGGATAGCGTGCAGGGTAAAGAACCAGCCGCGGGTTTGATCCACGCCCTCGGAGATGAAGTCCGCTGTACGGGGTTTGTCCTGATTCTCGAAAGGATAGTGGTTCTGGGCGTAAGGCATAGCGCCGGAGTCAAACCAAACGTCGATGAGGTCGAGTTCGCGACGCATCGGTTTGCCGCTGGGGGAAACAAGGATGATACTGTCCACATAAGGACGATGCAGGTCGATGTTGGCGGGAGCATAGTTGTCAGCGCTGTAGTCGCCTACCTTGAAGTTCGGCCACGGGTTGGCTGTCATGAAGCCAGCCTTGACGGATTTGTCGATCTCGGCGAAGAGTTCCTCGATGCTACCGATGCAAAGTTCCTCTTGTCCGTCCTCGGTGCGCCAGATAGGTAGCGGTGTGCCCCAGTAGCGGCT
>CAJOFU010000020.1:32382-37186 GCA_905233935.1 Paludibacteraceae bacterium | reverse complement strand
GTGTCCGCCGAAGTTCGTGAGCAGATCGCGGCAGGAGTCGATAGCCGAATAGATATCAAACCCGCCTACGCTGCGTGCCGAACCGGCTATGAGTCCGTCATCGGTATCGGCGAGCACGATGGTAGGACGGTAGTAGTTCTCCGTCAGGCGTGAGGCAACGATACCGAGTACGCCACGATGCCACGTAGAGCCATACGCCACGTTCGTGTGCTTGGTCGGGTGTTCGGGATCGGCTTCGAGTTGCTGCAAAGCCTCTTGGGTGATGCTCTCGTCTTTCTCCTTGCGCTCGTTGTTGAATGCCTCGATGGTCTGCGCGATCTCCGTTGCCACCGTAGCATCATCGCTGATAAGCAGTTCGACAGCAGCCCTGCCGGACTTGATGCGTCCGCAGGCATTGAGCCGCGGACCGATGCGGTAGACGAGGTCGGAGATGTTGACGGTCTTGCCCTCGAGGTCAGTCATCTTCATCAGTCCCTGCAGACCGACCGACGGATGGAGATTGATCTGCTCGATGCCGAAGTACGCGAGCACACGGTTCTCGCCGGTGAGCGGCACTATATCCGAGGCGATAGACATCGCCAGCAGTTCGAGCAGCGGACTGAGAGCCTGTTCAAACGGCATGTTGTGGGTTTGGGCAAACGCCTGCGCAAGTTTGAATCCCACGCCACAACCCGACAAGTGCTTGAAGGGGTAGGGATCATTGGTCTGCTTGCTGTCCATCACGGCTACGGCTTGGGGGATCTCGTCGCCGGGCGTGTGATGGTCGCAGATGATAAAGTCGATGCCGCGCAGACGGGCGTATTCGACTTTGTCAACGGATTTGATACCGCAGTCGAGGGCGATGATGAGCGTGCAGCCTTGCTCCTGCGCATAATCGACCCCTCGGAATGAGATGCCGTAACCCTCGGTATAGCGGTCGGGGATATAATAGTCGATGTTGGTGTAGAACGCACTCAGGAAGCGGTACATCAGTGCCACGGCAGTAGTGCCATCGACATCATAATCGCCGTAGATAAGTATCTTCTCACCGGCATCAATGGCACGTGACAGACGCTGCTCCGCCTCACGCATACCGAGCATGAGCATCGGATCGTGGAGTTGGCTGAGCGAGGGATGAACGAAAGCTGATGCCTCTTTGCGCGACGTTATCCCTCGCCTGACAAGCAATGCCGCCGCTACAGGACTGATATGCAGTTCTGCGGCAAGACTGTCACGAAGCGTTTGTTGCTCGTCAGTCAGGGTCTGTATTTGCCAGGAGTACTTCATTATTGACGATTGAACGATTGACAATTGACGATTGATTGACAATTTATCTTATTGACGATTTATTGTTCAAGCGGTCGTATCATTGTTCTATCGGTGTCACGCCAGAGGGGTAGGGCTTCACGGTAATGCTTGAGAACGGGCATCGGCAGGTCGGCTATACGTGTACCGGCTTCGTTGTCGGCAAAACCGAGTAGCTCGTTCATGCGGGTGTCGTACGCCACGGAGTGCCCGTTGTAATGCCAGCCTGCGCCGTCATCGCCCACGAGGTTGGCTGCTACGATGTAACACTGATTCTCTACAGCCCGTGAGGCTACGAGTATATCCCACATCTTCACCCGTGCTTCAGGCCAATTCGCGCTGACGAGGATCAGGTCGTAGTCGTCACCCCAGACGTTCCGCGCCCACACAGGGAACCGCACATCATAACAGATGAGCATCAGAATCTTTACGCCTTGAAAGGTGAAGATCTTACGTTTGGCACCCGGAGTAAAGAATCGGTCTTCACCGCCTGTGGCATACAGGTGCCGTTTGTCAGTGAACTGCGGCAGATCGTGCGGCGTGAGCAGGAATCCGCGGTTGAACAGTTTGTTACCGTCGCGGCAGATGAATGTACCGGCTATAGCGACACCGCTCTCATCTGCTACCTGCTGCATAGTGGTGATCGTGTAACCGTCCACCGGCTCGGCGAGTTCGGGACGATCGACACAGAAGCCCGTTGAGAACATCTCCGGCAGCAAGGCTATATCCGCCTTGCCCGCCAAAGCGGCGATGCGCTCCACAGCGAGGGAGATATTCTTGCGAACATCTCCCCACACAATAGGATATTGTAGTACGGCTACTCTCAACTCTCAACTATTTGGATTTGGGCTTGCTGATAGTCTCGCGCATGGCGGTATCGGCTTGGATGTTCTGCATGCGGTAGTAGTCCATGATGCCGAGGTTACCGTTCTTGAACGCCTCAGCCATAGCCTGTGGCACGAGTGCTTCCGCCTCGATCACCTTGGCGCGTGCCTCTTGTGCTTTGGCTTTCATCTCCTGCTCGTTGGCGATAGCCATAGCGCGACGTTCCTCAGCCTTGGCTTGGGCGATGTTCTTGTCTGCCTCCGCCTGATCCATCTGGAGTTGTGCACCGATGTTCTTACCTACGTCGATGTCGGCTATATCGATACTCAGGATCTCGAATGCCGTACCGTCGTCCAGACCTTTGGAGAGCACGAGTTTGCTGATGCTGTCAGGATTCTCGAGCACCAGCTTGTGGCTCTCGGCACTACCGATAGAGCTGACTATACCCTCACCTACGCGGGCAAGGATCGTATCTTCACCTGCGCCGCCGACGAGTTGCTTGATGTTCGCACGAACAGTCACACGGGCTTTGGCGATGAGCTGAATACCGTCCTTGGCAACGGCTGCCACCGGCGGGGTGTCAATCACCTTGGGGTTAACCGACATCTGTACAGCCTCAAACACATCACGCCCGGCGAGATCGATAGCCGTAGCCATGCCGAAGGGTAGCTGAATACCGGCTTTGCTTGCACTGACGAGCGCATGTACCACGCGCTCTATATGTCCGCCTGCGAGATAGTGAGCCTCCAGGCCGTCACGTTTAACATCTTCGAGTCCGGCTTTGTGCGCCTCGATCAGACAGTTGACGATCTTTGTGGGCGGCACACGACGAATACGCATCAGGAACAACTGGATGAGCGAGATACGCACACCGCTGACCTGCGCATTGATCCATAACATGAATGGCACATAGTAGAAGAATACTATCACTGCGATGCAGAGTAGTACAACCAAAATAACTTGTAATGTTTCCATAATCTTAAATATTTAGTAGGTTTAACAATAGTTAAGTGATCATTCGTCAGCATTGGCTTTGCTGCGGGATTTGTGCTTCGGCTTGGACTCAGTTTTTGTTTCGTCCAATTCCTCGGCTTGCTCTTGCAGGCGTGCAATCTTCTTACCCGGGTCAGCAAGTTCAACCTTGTCGTCAATCTTCGTATCCAAACCCATCTTTTCGATAGCTTTGCTCTTGTAGAACAGATAGATGGCGATGACTGTAGCTGCCAGCCCGACAAAGAACGTGATGTGACCAGCCGTAGCGCCGATAGCCATATAGGCGTACACCACAGCACCGATCAGACAGCCGACACCGGCTATACCGGCTATGCCTACGCCGGGTATAAGGTACAACTCCAGCACGAGCAGCAGCACGCCTGCCAACGTTAAAAGGATGAGAATCAGAATATTCATAAATGTACTAATTATAGGTGTTCACAATTCGCCTACAAAGGTACGAAAAAAATATGACATTTGCAAGTTTTTTGAAAAAAAAATCATCAGTTATCCGGGCATGAAGACTAAATCCTAAAAAATACAATATCCATATAATTAATATACCACAATTTTGACGGTTTGCATGTCGCTGCCGGAAACAATGCGGAGCAGATAAACGCCTTGCAGTGCCGGCATCTGAATGAGGTAACTGCTTTGCGTCTGCGTATATTCCGCCACACGTTGACCGGTAGCGTTTGTCAGCAGGAGGTACAAGGTCTCTTCCGCTGTCTGCTGCACGGTGACCATGCCGCCCGCGGGAACACGGTTGGGCTGAACGGCAATAGTGTTGGCTATAGTCTCTTGCTGATGGTCAGCCGAGCGCGGTATATCGTCGAATGCATGCTCGCAGGTATATATCTGTGAGCCGTCCCGCAATGTCAGGCGGCAATAGTACGTGTTGCCTCTCATACCGCCCGGCACATGCAGTACCAGCTCGTTGCCGACAGGCTGCCCGTTCTGATACCACTGGTAGCCGGTGTAGAGACCTTCGTGGTTATCCACGAGCAGCACCTCTGTCCACTTGGAGTAGATGATGCCGTCCTTAGCCACCTCAATCGGGAGTTCGGCGGTAGTGACGCAGCCCAAGCTGTTACGTGCCTCGACAATGGCTGTATGCTTGCCGGCAGTGAGGCGGTCGGTCAAGGTGTAAGTCAGGGTGTCTTTGCGCGCATTGATAACCAATGCGGCATTGACGACGGTTGAACCGGTCAGCGTCAGCGTAGCATCGGCTATGTCACCTTGCTTGACAGCGAATGGCAGAACGAGTTCCGTCTCGGTTTCGCACACGGGAGCGATAGGCGTGAGGCTGATGAACGGCTGCGGGGTGAGGTCGGGATTGATATCCAAAGCCTTCGGGATTACGATCTCGCAGCCGGTAGCCGGGTAGCGGACGACGATGTAGTGCAGCTGGGCAGTTGCAGGACGAGTGATGGCGAATGTGCCGTTGCCGTTCAGCCGAATGGTAGCTGCACCGCCGGCTATACTGTCTAAGACATAACAGTCGCCGCGCTGGTTTTCGGAGGTGATTGCCACGGTTATGTGGTACTCCTTGGTGCCGCAGTCGAATACTGTATCCACATCCATCGTGGCAGCCAGAGTCGGCAAGGCGGGTGCGGTAAACTCCTCGGAATAGACTACAGGGCAGTCATGCGCGGCGAAGGCAGCCGTCAGGTGCTGCGTGCCTGTGAAGGTAAGTCCGAAG
>CAJOFU010000020.1:31963-32369 GCA_905233935.1 Paludibacteraceae bacterium | reverse complement strand
GACGGATGCGGGCACTTGGATGGTGTTCGTTCCGTCGGTGAGGGTTATCAGGGCATCTGTAGCGTAGTTAGCGGTGATGGTGCCGGTAACGGTGTAATCCGTATCGTCGCAGTTTATGGGCTGGGCTGTAGCGGTAAAGCCTGTTATACGGATCTCCGCCGGAGCCAAGAACGCCGCGGACGATTCAGCCATCTCCGCACATGCCGGTGCATAATCCGCGAAGTACGCCTTGACGGAGCAATTAGAAGCACCGATATTCGTCAGATCGGAGATTGTATAATCAACATACGTATCGGTCTGCGCGGTGTAGGTGACGGCAGGTGCCAGCAGCGTGGTGCCTTCATAGCAAGCAAGAACAGGGTACTTGCCACCGCCACGGGCGAACTCGATGCGTCCGCTCTGCATC
>CAJOFU010000020.1:0-31928 GCA_905233935.1 Paludibacteraceae bacterium | reverse complement strand
AGGAATAGCCATCGTCAGGCTGTTGCAGCCGGAGGGCCAGTTGCCGCCTTCCGCTTGGACGTGCAAGGTGTAAGGCTTGTTGTCGGCGGGCACATCAATGCCGCTGGTGAAGACGAACGAGGATATCTCGTTATCGGTATTGATTGCGCCGTCCTGAGGCAACAGATTGCCCTTGTCGTCCTCCAACCATATGGTAAGTGCGGCTGTGCCGAGGTTGCGGCAACTGATGGTGACCGGCAGGCGGTACGAGTCTGCACCGCATGGTATCTCGCCCGGGTCGGCAATCGTCAGTTTAACCAACTCCGGTTTCGGGTGCTGGGTGAACTCAACTGTCAGAGGCTCGCAAACAGCGTTGGTGGCATCGGCGAAGAAGAGCTCAATAATGTTAGCATTTGCGTCACGCGGTACGTTACGGATGACAAGCGTGTTTGTGCCTTCGACGGATGGCTGCGTAACGGTTACGCCCTTGCAGGTGGCTGTAACGTTCTTACCCTGACCGTTGGTCACGGAGAAGGTGATGGTAACGGTGTAATCATCCGCATCGCAGTACTCGTCGGAGATAAGAGGCTCACGGATATCCGAAATCTCTACGCCGAACGGTGCTTGGGGCAGATTGATCGTCTGCTCGCAGCTGCTACTGCCATCGAACCATACGTGCAACGTGTGGACCTCGGCATCGGCAGGCAGGTCGGGAACGGTTACAAGAACTGTTCTGGTCAGGTTGTCGTCGGGCAAAATATCCTCGGACAGCGAGCAGGGCTGCTCTACGCCGCTGACAGCCATATGCAGATTGCCTTGCTGCTTTGTGTACGACAGGCTGAACGTCAGATCGGTGAGTGTGCTGTTGCAGGCAGGAATGCTGTAAACAGGCTCACTAATCGCGATCTGCGGGGTGACTTGGGGTGCGGTGTAATCTATCTCATGCTTGCAGGTTGAGCCGTAGAAATACAGATACACCTTGCGGCTACCCATTGCCACATCGTCAAAGGTCAGACCTGTGAACGTATAGGTGCCGTCCCCGCTGACCGTTTTTGTTTTCCATACCCACTCCCCAGTGGCTTTCTGGTATTCAAGCACAAGCGTCTCGCCATCGGTGCGTTCGTACGAAACGGTGAACGTCGGATTATATGTGCCGCTCTCGCCGGATACTTGATCAGGGATATTATCCGGCACTATGTCCGTTATCAACGGGGTACGTGGGAATGGAGGCAAGTCAATGGCGCCCTCGCATGAACGGTCGGCGTCGAACTTGAAGTTCAATGTCACATCTGTACTGCCGTCAGCCGGCAGGTCTTCAATAGTGCCGTAAAGATACTGTATGAGTCTTTCGTTTGCCTCATATTTATGTTCGGCATCTTGGCTATTGTATGTGTATGTCACTTTCTTTTCCGGGAAACCTTCTGCCCAAACGGTGAGCGTGCCTTCGCCTTGATAGGTGTAATCCAGTGTGAAATCCAAATTGAACGTCTTCTGGTCGCAGCCCACAGTTTCCGGCATCGTAGCTTTGATGGAAGCCGAAGGCATGGACGGCTCGAAGAACGGAGGATACGTCGTAAATACACCACATGTCTTGTCTTCGAAGTATGCCTTGAGTTGGTTAATACCTCTGCCGGTAGGAATGCCGGCTATCTCAAAGTCACTGCCCTCGTCGCCCTTGGCATCGACTATATCCATATTTTCGCCATCATACTCCACAACAATCCTGCCTTGGGAACAGTTGGCATACACTGTGCCGGTGATAGTGAACTCGTAATCGTCGCACGACTTGGGTTGAAGATCAAACTCAAGCTTGGTAACCTTCATCAATGTCGGTTCGTCGTATTTCACTTCAACTCCGCAGTCCTCAAAGCCGTCAACATACACGTTCACTATATGGTCAGTATGATCGTGGTCGGTCAATCCGGTGAGCGTAAATGTGGGCGTTGGGGCTGCAGGATCGGTTGCCTGGGGCAGATTATATTCTATATCGCCATCTTTGTACTTCGCATAGATGGTTCTCCCGGCAGCATTGGCGAGGTTAACTTCGAGGGTTACGGAATATGTCTCGTCGCAGCCGATGAACGTCTCTGTTTGCGTTTCCGTTGCTGTCAGCGGCGCAAGGATGGTGAATTCTTTTTGGAACTCATCGCCGACAACAGAAGCACTTGACGTAGCACGAGCCTTTACGGTATATGTGCCAGGCGCCCAACCCGTAATATTGATCTTCAGAGGTGACGTAAGCGGAGGTGAAGTAGGAGTTCCATCATTAACAGTATAGGTTATTTCTACTGCATCTGTGGTAACGAATGGGATTTCTACATTATCTGCCGACGAGCAGACAACTATTTCTTCTGTGCCGAAGGTGATGGTCGGTTTGTCGTTCACAACAATGTTTACCTTCGCCGGCTCGCCGTCGCAGGTCTCGGACTTTGGCAATACGTACAAGGTGTAGATGCCTTCAGGCAAACTGCCGGTGTTCAGAGTGATCGTCTTCTCCGTTGCGGGAACATCTGATTCTTTACCTACAACCACAAGTTTGTTGCCCAAGGCATCTTCTATCCAATAATCATACCTCGTAGCATTCGGCAGGCTATTGAGTAGGACGTCAAGAGTCGGAGTGCCAATCTTGACAGAGGGCACCAATTCAAAGGTTACAGTCGGAATAGGGTATATGGTGAACGTCACTTCATCTTCCTTCTCACAACCGTTAGCCGTCTTGGCGCTGATGGCAAACGTGTAATCGCCGGATTTGGTCAGATACGATGCTGGGATTTCGATCGGGGTAGAATAGGTGGCGTAAGGCTCGGTATGCACCACACTGCCGTTGCGCTTCAGTACCCATTTGACCGGATCGTCGTACGATGACAAAGCGATAGACTTGTCTGCTCCATCCATGCAACTGCTCAGGTCGGAAGAAACGGTTGTGATGGATGCGGTAGGTGCAGCGTACAACTCAAACGATACACTGCTGATGTCCTCTTTCTCGCAACCATTAGCCGTCTTGGCACTGATGGTAAACGAGTAATTGCCGACCTCGGTCAGATACGACGATGAGATTACGATAGGAGCGGTATAGGCGGCGTAAGGCTCGGTATGTATCTCCATGCCATTGCGCCTGAGCACCCACTTGACGGGGTCGTCGTAAGTCGATAGAGCAACGGATTTATCCTCACCCGTCAGACAACTGTTCAAAGCAGCTGACGCAGTAGTGATGGATACCGTAGGAGCGGCGAATATCGTAAACGAAACGGAACTGATATCCGCTTTCTCACAGCCGTTAGCCGTCTTGGCACTGATGGTAAATGTGTAATTACCGGCTTGGGTCAGGTATGTTGCGGGAATCTCGATCGGGGCATAATAGGTGGCATAAGGCTCGGTATGTACCTCAATGCCG
Organism: Paludibacteraceae bacterium; assembly: GCA_905233935.1. Taxonomy (GTDB): domain Bacteria; phylum Bacteroidota; class Bacteroidia; order Bacteroidales; family Paludibacteraceae; genus Colicola. The sequence goes on along the minus strand of CAJOFU010000020.1, from coordinate 28,555 downwards.
TCACGTTCGAGCACCCATTTGATCTGCTCAGCATAGGTTGATAGCGCAATAGCCTTGTCTTCACCGTCCAGACAGCTGTTCAGTTTGGCAGGAGCGGTTTTGATTTCCACTACAGGCTCGGCATATAGCTCAAACGAACCGGAACTGATATTCTCTGTCTCGCAGCCGTGAGCTGTTTTGGCGCTGATGGCAAACGTGTAACTGCCGGCTTCCGTTAAGAAATTCGATGATATTTCGATTGGGGCAGTATAGGTGGTATAATACTCGGAATGAACCACGTTGCCATTGCGCCTCAACACCCATTTGACCGGGTCATCGTATGTGGACAGAGTAACATATTTGTTTTCACCGGTCACACAACTGCTCAACTCGGAAGAAACGGTTGTGATGGATGCAGCAGGGGCATCATACAACTCAAACGATACCTTGTCAATATTCTCTGTCTCGCAACCATTGGCTGTCCTGGCGCTGATGGTGAACGTGTAACTGCCGGCTTTCGTCAGATAGAACGACGGGATTTCGATAGGAGCGGTATAGACGGCGTAATCCTCGGAATACACCTTAACACCGTCGCGTTTGAGTACCCATTTGATCTGCTCGGCGTAAGTAGAAAGAGCAACGGATTTCTGTTCACCTGTCAGGCAACTGCTCAAAGCTGTTGAGGTTGTCGTGATGGATGCCGAAGGGTCGGCGTACAGCTTGAATGAAACGGAACAGATATTCTCTGTCTCGCAACCGTTGGATGTTTTGGCGCTGATGGTAAACGTGTAATCGCCTGCTTTCGTCAGATACGTTGCGGGAATTTCGATAGGAGCGGTATAGGTGGCGTAAGGCTCGGAATGCACCACAGTACTACCGCGTTTGAGCACCCACTTGATCTGCTCGGCATAGGTTGATAGCGCAATAGCCTTGTCTTCACCACTCAAACAGCTGCTTAATTTGGCAGGGGTTGATGTGATCTTAGCTGTCGCAGCGTACACCTCAAACGACACACTGCTGACATCCTCTTTTATGCAATCTTCAGAAAGCTTGGCACTAATCGTAAACGTGTACGTGCCGGCTTCTGTTAGATAACTTGTGATATCAACAGGAGATGCAACGGATGCGTAATCCGCGATCTTGATTACATCGTCGCCGCGCTTGAGCACCCACTTAATGAGATAGTTGTTTGGATTGGAGAATGCTATAGACTTGCTTGCACCATTCATGCAATCGGTCAATTCGGAAGACGCGGTTGTGATGGTGACGGGAGCAGGAGATATCTCGCAATTAGCGTTCTTCATTTGCAGCGTGTAAGGATTCTCGCAGCCGGTGAGTGTAGCGGGCGAAGACGCTTTATAGCCGGCATTCGAGCCTTCGAGATGCAGACTCAATGCCTCTGTGCCTTTGGCATAAAGCGTGTTGCCCATCTTGAATCCTTTGAAACCGCTTGCGTCTTTATATAGTTTAACCAGCTTGAAATCATCATAAAGAGGTATGAGTTCATACCCGCTGAATTCAGCCGTAACGCCTGATTTGCCTCGAATGGAATATACCCGTGTGCCTTGCAGATTCATGCCGTCAAGCATATTACCGATCAAATCGGGATTATTGACATAGTAGCAATGATTGAAATGCACCATATTGGCATCCTTTTCCCTGAGCAAGTGCACAAATGTCGATTGCGTTTCCATATGGTCAAGAGATATATAGCTTGGCGCAAAAACGCAGCCGTCAAACCATAGATCCACATTCCAAGCGGTGGAACCTACCAAGCCACCGAGTCCCGTATCATACTCGTCTCCGTGTAGCGAACCGTCAAACACGCAATCCCTATGCCGAACAGTCTTCTTTCCAAATATCTTGATCGTCTCATTTACGTTACCGGTTTTGCCCCAAGTGTATTCCGCCCAATGCCATCCTGTTGTGGAACCGATTATACCGCCGGTCGATGCTCTTGCGTATGGATCATCATTTTCGCGTATGTTATATACATCAATCTCCACACTACTCTGGCAGTGCTCAACAGTTACATCTATTGTTCCGTTAGCTATGTCCTTAACACATCCGATCAGGCCGGCGGCAAAACCAATACAGCCGGAAATCTTTCCTTTTGTATGCACATTGCGCAGCACAGCACCGTCACCCACTACGCGGAAAGGAGCAGCAGCCCAATCTGCCACGTAATAGGGATCGTCGGATTCACAAACTTCGTATTCAACGGTTATGGTGTGCCCGCCTCCGTTAAAAGTACCACAGAAAGCCGGACCATATACACCCATTTGGGTGTGGTCGTATAAATCCGGTACGCCGACCATAGTGGTGACGGAGATATCTTCCGTCAATTACCGTTTACCTTGTCAGCTAATTCGTTCCAATCGTCTTCGCTGCTGATCAGCCAGGGAGTATCGGTAGTGCCGCTACCGCTCCAAGCCGAGGCGTGGGTTGTGGCTGCCAACAGGACTGCAACTATAGCGAGTAGTTTGATATTTTTCATAGGTCTCTATTTCTATTTTGGGAGTATATTACAGCGATTTATTGTTCTTGCACAATGATCTCCACTCGCCTGTCAAGCGGGAGTTCGTGGTGGATATTGATAGCGTTTTCCACATCCGAACCGTAGTCCTTGGCTATGATCCGTTTCGACGGAATACCGCAGTCCATCAGGAAGTACTTGACCTCCGTAGCGCGGAGCTTGGCGAGCTTGGCGTTATGTGTACGCAATCCTTCTTTGGATGCGTGTCCGCCGATGAGCACCTTGTTAGGGATTGTCTTCAGCTCTTCCGCTATCTGCATCAGCATCTGCTGTGACTCCTTGTTGATGCGGAAATTGTCGAACTCGAAGTAGATGCGGTTCAGCTCGTTGATTTTCCGTTGTACGCGTTGTACCTTCGTCAAAATCTTCCGTTCAAACGTATCGATGCGCTCCGTGCGGACACTGTCACGGCGCGCTACGAGCTGAAGCGTCGTGTCACTCAGCAGAACGGAGCTGGTACGAGGCTTAGCCAGACTATGCCAGTGCACACCGATCTTCACGCCTGCCAGGGGCGCAGAGTGCCGTTGTCAGCCAGACTGTTGGTGGCAAGCATGCCGTCGTACTGCTCCATCTTAAGGTTCGGGAAACGTACGTTGTCCTGCCAGCCGAGATCCTTGAGCTGGGCGTTCTGCATATCGAGGAACGTATAGTGGGCATACACGCCCAGCAGCAGATCCACCTGCGGGCTCAATCGGATGAGCAGACCCAAATCAGCCAAAGCCGTGGCGGAGAACTGCTTGACGCTGAGTTTGCCGTCAGGATGCACGCCGGCAGAGGTGTACGGGCTGGACTTGCCCAACTGCGTAATCGTGCCGCCAACATAATCGATAGTGCCGAACTCCCGGACATCGTGGATGTTCGCATCCTCACTCATATGCAGGTACGCCCCCCAGTGCTCTATCTCTCCCTCCAGCACACGGTAGGTGGTATGTACCGAATACACGGGTGCGGCACCCAAGGCGACAAACAATCCCGTCTTGCCCTGCTTTCCCCAAGCCTGGAACTGAAGCGTGACGGGTACGCCCACGGTGTGGATTGTCTGCCGTTCGCGCCAGCGGCGGATCGTGGCGTGGTGGTTGTAGTACTCGCCGTCGGAGTCGATAGGCACATACCTGCCGTTTGCCTGCTTTACGCCGTAGAACACCTGTTCGCCGCTCAGTTTGCCATACGAGGTGTAGTTGTTCAGCCATGCGCCGATACCTATACCTACGTTGCGGTGGAAGAAGTAGGCGTATTGCAACTGTACTACGCCGGACAGCGCGACTTGCGCATCGGACTTCACATTGTCCTTCATCAATCCGCCGTAGCCTACGCTGCCTATGGCTGCGCCTGCATGCGCCTGCACATAGTGCCCGCGGCGCTCGCTCGGGTCAGCAGGCATAACGATGTTTTCCTCACGCTGCTCGATGGTGCGGATCGTGTCCATATACGTCCGCACATCCAGAATCCTCACCTCAACGAGGCTGTCCCTTGACGCAGGATCCCCGGGCAGCGTTTGCCTGAGCTCATAGTGCTGCAACTCGGTCTGTTCCGTTCCCGTCAGATGCTCGCTGACAGGTTGCGCCTGCATGCTGCCCAGCCGACCAAAACCGGTGGCTGTCAACGAAATGGCAAGCAGAGCAAGTATTTGAATTTTTCTCATGGTTTATTGTTGTTTTAGCGGGCAGGAGCTATAATAATGCTCAGTTCGTAGAGCAGGTAAATAGGCATGGTGACCAGCAGTAGCGTGAAGGGATCGCCGGTAGGTGTGATGACGGCAGCGATGATCAGGATGGCAACGAACACATGTCCGCGGTAGTGCTTGAGGTGTTCGCGCCGGAGGATTCCGAGTTTTGCCAGCAGCCATGTCAGAACGGGTATTTCGAACATCAGACCAAGGAAGATCGACAGCACCAGCAGCAGGGATATATAAGACGTAAGACTGATATGGTTGACTACGATGTCGCTGACCTGATACGTACTGAGCATCTTGAACGAGAGCGGAAAAATGACGAAGTAGTTGAGTGCCACACCGACAGCAAACAGCATAAGCGCGCTGAGCACAAAGATGAGCGAATAGCGTTTCTCATTGCTGTAGAGTGCTGGTGCGACAAAACCGTACAGCCAAGCAACTATCAGAGGCAGGGCGACAACGAATCCCACGCACAATGCAACTTGCACATGTGTGAAAAACTGCGCTGTGACGTCAATATTGATGAGTTGCTGTCCCTCTGCCAACGGACGGAAGATAAGATCAAAAAGCGGCTGCTTGAAGCAGAACGCCGCAACAGACGCTATCATCCACGCAGCGAGAGACTTGAGCAGCACGGAACGCAGTTCGTCCAGATGATCCCAGAAAGAGAGACCGCTAACGCTGTTAGACCGTTTCACTGTTAGACCGCTCGCTTTGCTCGCTGTTAGATTTTTTTAATTCCTCCTTCGGCTCATCGTCTTCTTTTCCATTCACGCCGTCTTTGAAGGACTTAACGCCCTTGCCCAGACCCTTCATGAGTTCAGGAATCTTTTTGCCACCGAAGATAAGCAAAATAACGAGTACGATAAGAATAATTTCCCAAGTTCCTAACATGTTATTTCAAATTTATAATTTATGATTGCTTTAATTGTTCAACCAGGTTGTCAATTTTCTGCATCTCTTGCGGGATGTGGATGCGTTGCGGGCAATGCGGGATGCAGTGGTCGCAGCCTATACAGTGGTCAGCCTGTCGCTCTCTTGGTACGGCGCGGTTGTAGCCGTTCAGCCACCGTTTAGCCGGAACATTGTCTTCGGTCAGCATGTTGTTGTAATGGCTGAAGATCGCCGGTATATTCAGTCCGTACGGACACGGCATACAGTAGTTGCAGGCGGTACACGGGATCGCATTGAGGTTGCAGATCTCGTCTGCGAGGTGCATGAGCAGTGCATCTTCTTCGGCGGTGATAGGGCGTAGCGGCGAGTAGGTGCAGCAGTTCTCACGAAGATGCTCCATATAGGTCATTCCCGATAGTACGGTCAAAATCTTCTCGGGCGTACCGGCGTAACGGAAAGCCCACTCGGCAGGTGTAGCGTTGATGTCGGCACGCTTCATCTCCTTGAGGATGTGCGTGGGCTGTTTGGCGAGCCTGCCGCCTAACAACGGCTCCATAATCACTCCCGGAATACCGCGTTTAGCCAGTTCGTCGTACAGGTACGAGGCATTGGTGTTACGCGGGTTATTGCGCTTGGCGTAATTCCAATCGAGGTAGTTGAGCTGGATCTGCACAAAGTCCCAATGATACTTGCCTTCATCGTGCCATTTGAGCAGCATATCGAAGATACGTATATCGCCGTGGTACGAAAATCCGAGGTTACGTATTCGCCCTTTCTGTTTCTGCTCTACGAGCCAGTTGAGGATACCGTTGTCCATATATCGGGCGTTGAAGGTCTCAAAGGCATCTTTCCCACGTGAACTGCCGCCTATACTATGCAGCAGCAGGTAATCCACGTAGTCGGTGCGCAGGTACTCCAATGAGCGCTCGAACATTGCCTGTGATTCCTTACGCGCCCATGCTGCATCGGAGAAATTGCTTAGTTTGGTGGCGATGAAATAACTGCTGCGAGGATGGCGGCTCAGGGCGATACCGGTTGCTTCTTCCGAGTGCCCTTGACAATAAACCGGCGACGTGTCGAAGTAGTTCACGCCATGTGCGAGAGCATAATCGACCAACTCGTTAACGGCTTCTTGGTCAATGGGTGCATCGGCGTTCTCGCGCGCTGTACCCGTAGCGGTGGTCGGCAGGCGCATCATGCCAAAGCCCAACAATGATACCTTATCGCCCGAGTTAGGGTTGATACGGTACGTCATCTGCGCCGGATCGCTGTCTGATTGCTGATTGCTGATTGCTGACGGCTGTTTCTTGCACGCCGTAAGCAATACGGATGCTCCGGCTACGGCTGCTGTGCTATGTTTGATAAATTCTCTTCGATTCATAAAGCCATTTTCTCATTTATTCATTTTCTCATTTCCTTATTTAGCCGACTATGTGTGTGGTGTTTCCTTCTACATAGATAGCACTGAACGGTCGTGCAGGGCAGAGGTGCTCGCACTTGCCGCAGCCTATACAGCGTTCGTTGTCAATAGCCGGCACGAGTACTGTTCGTTCGTCAGCCGTAGTGTATTCCACCATCTGAATAGCGTCTGTCGGACAATGTTTGGCGCACGCGCCGCAATGGTCGCCGTTGACCACCGGGATGCAGTTCTGCTCGATCCACACGGCGTGACCGATATGAATGAAGGGCTTGTCCTCTTGTCGTATTGCCTGAATAGCACCCGTCGGGCAGACCTCAGAGCAATGAGTGCATTCCGGTCGGCAATAGCCGCGTTCGAACGACATCTCGGGTTGCATGAAGCGGAGCGGGTCGGACGAAGGGCGCAACACGTTGTTCGGACACGCGCTCACGCATAGTTGACATGCCGTGCAGTGACGTTGCATGTTCCGTGCTGAAATGGATCCCGGAGGCGTGACAGGCGTCTCGCGATGCGGCACTTTCTTATCTTCAATCTCCGCCAAACCGCCATCGACCTTGATCTTGGCTTGCGCCATCGCCGTTGTACCTATAGCGACAGCTGCGCCGGTCAGAAATGCTCGTTTCGATTCATCAACTGGTCTTTCAGCGGTAGCGGTCTTTTGGCTTTTAGCGCAGTGGTCTTTCAGCGGTAGCGGTCTATAACTTATAGCCCCGTCATGGCACTTGTCGATACAATCGCCGCAGGCGACACAACGTGAGAGATCTATCGTGCCGTTCTTGAAATCAATTGCTGCGGCTTTGCAGTTCTTGGTGCATAACGAACATTTGCGGCACTTGTCTTCGTTGATCTGAATGCGGAACAGTGAGAAGCGGGCAAAGAACGAGAGAATCGTGCCTACCGGACAAACGGTGTTGCAGTACGTACGCCCGTGTCGCCAAGCCAGAACACCTATGATGCCCAAGGTCAGCAGTGCCACAACAAACGTAGTCACACTTCGCATCCAGATCTCCGCTTCGGAGAACAGGTAACTGTCGTAATTACTCTCGATGGTAGCCAAGCCGTTGATAAGCAAGTCATACAGCGGTCGGAAGAGCGAGTTGACGATACGGCCGTAGGCAGAGTAGGGAGCCAACAAGGTTGTCACCGGCGCAAAGCCGATGATCAGGCACGCGACGAACACCGCCAAAACCGAGTACCGAAGCCATTTCTTCTCCGGCGAGTAACTATAGCGGTTCTTTTTCGCTTTGCGTCCGAACCAACTCAGTATATCTTGCATCACGCCCAGCGGGCAGATAATGCTGCAATAGAGCCGCCCGAATAGGAGCGTAAGGATGATCAACCCTGCCAGAACACCGAAGTTCAGTGCCATCAGAGCCGGAAGGAACTGGATCTTGGCAACCCAGCCGAGCCAAAGGTTGATACGCCAACTCACACCGAGAAACAGTAGCGTTACGGCAATATAACAGAGCGTGGCGAGTAGTATTCGAATCTTGCGTAACATAGAGGTATTTATTATTTTCTTATTTTACCATTTTCTCATTTTACCATTTTCTCATTTAGTGAGCGAGTCGGGCTTGTAGAATAGCTACGCACTCTTCGATACTTTCGATGTCAGCAATCTGCGTGTCAATGGGGCACATGGATGACTTATCGCGATTGAGTATCATCGGTACTTCTTCGGTTGCAAAGATAAGGATTCCTTGTCGCTCAAACAGCCGCTTGGCAGGCGTGCAGATGATATTCGTGTGTACCTCTCTGACTCCGCCTGTTGCCATGATTGCCGCTGCGGCTTTGCCGATGATCTTATCGGCTACTACGGCGCCTTGGAGCCGTTCGGGTTGTTCGCTGATCAGTTGCAGCAAGTCTTGTACCCCGCGGTTGGCGTGGGTGGTCAGTGAATCGTGGTTAAACACCAACAGACTCAATCCTTGCTCGTTGAGCATATCGAGCATCTGGAAGCCCTCGATAGTTGCACCGCGCAGGATTGCAGCACATTGTTCCGGTGTCTTGGCGTCGAGCAGTTTTTTCTCCATCGGGCAGAGGTCTGTGCCGTCTTTGTTGACCATGAGCGGAATCTCTTCACGTGCATAAAGCGGAATACCAGCCTCCTCCAGCATCTGCCGTGCGGGTGTGCTGACCAGCGGCGTGCAGACGGACTTGACACCGCCTTCAATCAGCAGACACGCTGCAGCTTTGCCCACCCGTTTGTCGGCTACTGCAGCACCTTTCAGCCACTCGGGTTCGTCGGCGGTCAGACGCAAAAGATCTTGTACGCCGGGTAGACTGTACGTAGTCGTTTCGCCATGGTTGTCAATAATCATGCCTACGCCCTGCTGTTCCAGTGCGTCCAGCATTTTCTCTGCTTGGCGGTTGCAGCCTGTAAGCATCAGCACGCATAAGGCTGCAAAAAGTGTGTAATTTTTCATAATCGAATAATTCTATAGTGAGGTTTGTATGTATTTCTGAACGATTCGCTATGGTGTACGGCTTGGTTGGCAGCCGCCGCTTTGTGCAGCAATGCTTGCAACTCGTCGTTCCGCCACGCCGGTTGCACCTGTAGTGCAATGGCTTCTATCTCAGCCCATTCGTCTGCCCAATGGCTATGCAAGGCATTGTCATTCCCTGCCGCGTCAATGAACAACTGCAATAGCTCTTGCTCACTCATCTCTCCGCTGAGCACCAGTGCCAGATTGATGCGCTCAAACCGATGCCGGAAACCCGTCGGTTCATGCATTGGCATCCCTAACTCCTTAACTCCTTCACTCCTTAATTCCTTCACTCTTTCATTCCCTAACCCCTCCAACTCATAGTGCAGGTAACTCCGTGCGACAGCGGTGTCATGCACGAGGTGTTCGGCACCGAAGAAATCCTGGTAGCATGTCTTGTACAGGTCTTGCAGCGTTGCTTGCGGATAGGTGCTGACCATATATTCGCACAGTTCCCTGACGGACTGTTTCGGGACGGTACTTTTGGGTGTACATGCCATCAGCGATAATGCTGCCAATGCGAGGATGATCCGTTTTTTCATATCTGTCCGTTTGCTTGTTGTAATGCTGCGCGTCCGAGGTCGGTCATCAGTCCGCGGCGTTCGAGGTCAGCGCAGCGTTGTTTGTTGAGTTCCGTCCAATGGCTGTGTTTCCGGCGGGGTGAGAGTCGTTGCGCCAAGCGTCCGTCCGGCAGGCGTTTGAGTGTGGAGTCGATCCAGCCGAAGCAGAGCGCCTCTTCGACGACATCCGTATATGGCAGGCACGCGCCTTCCGGTTTGTTCTTGCCTCGGTACAGCGCTATCCAGCACGCACGCTGTGTTGCGGCGTTCAGCTCGAACCACTCCCTGAGTTGGGCCCGCTCGCTATACTCCAACAGGTCAACGATCTCCATCACTCGGCAGTTGGCATTTTCACCTGTTCTGTTGTCCTGTTTGTTCTCCTTTTGCGAGGGTGGCGCAGGGTCTTATGTTGTCCGGTTGTTTTAGCGGTTGCGACTTGCTCGGACATGAACGGTTCGTGGAGGACATAATGCTTGTAGCATGATATGCCGAGCGTGGTCAGCGGGAGGGCGATGATCATGCCGATGACGCCCATCAGTGCGCCCCAGAAGCTGAGGCTGAGCAGGATTGCCGCCGGTCCGAGTCCTGTGACCTTGCCCATGATCTTCGGCACGAGGAACATGTCCTGAAAGGTTTGCACGACGATGAACACGATAGCCATGAGCAGGAGCGTCAGCCATACAGGCTGCCCGGTCTGCGCCGATTGCACGAGGCAGAGCAGAATACATGGCGGGATGCCGAGCGCCTGCATGTACGGCACGAGGTTGAGTACGCCGATGATCAGTCCCATGACGAATCCCATCGGCATGCCGGTGATGGAGAATCCGATAGCGAAGAGTATGCCCACGCAGAGCGCGACTAAGCCCTGTCCGCGGAAATAGGCGTTCATATTCACGCTCAGTTCGTGTACGAGCGTGGTGATCTGTGCGTAGTACTTCTGCGGCACGTACTTGCGCCAGTTAGCCCGGATAGACGGAAACGACAGCATGAGGAAGATCAGGTACATCAGTCCGATAAAGATGACCACGAGCTCGCTCAGCCAACTCAGTCCGCCGGTGATCCACCCGCCCAGTTTGGGCAGTATATCCTGGATGGCATCCTGCACCTCGGGATAGGAAAGCAGGGATTTGAGGTTCAGTCCGTCGAGCGTGGCTTGGATCTTCTCCTGCTGCTCGGGCGTGAAGTATTGATCGGCATCGAAATGCGCAAAATAATGCTCCACGGCAACCGCCGCAGACTTGACTTCGCGTCCCATAGCCGGGATGATAAGATACACAGCCAGCGAGAGCAAGCCGACGAACAGAATCAGCGTGACAGCCACCGCCAGACCGCGGAACTTCATGCGGCACTTGTGCTGAAAGAAGTTCACCAGCGGGTCGAGCAACCACGCCAACAGAAAACTGACAAAGAACGGCAGCAATATGCCGTATAAACGGGAGAGCATACTATATTTATGATTTCAAATTTATGATTTATGATTTCTTATCTCGCTGCGCTCGAACGATTATTTCAAATTTATGGTTTGCTGAGCAATATGCCAAACGTGGTCAGTACCGTCAGGGTTGCCACACTTATCGCCGAACATACAAGTAACCGCCATAGCGTTCCCCAAAAACCGTAACCGAACAGTTGCTTGTAGATGGCAAAGACATAGACACCGGTCAGCAGCACGCCGATCAGGTTAGGCTCAACAAAGATCGACGAGATGATAAATGACAGGATGGCTATATACACCTGCAGGAAGAACCCTTCTGGGATGGTGTGGTCAGGGTAAAGCGGTGCATTGCGAAAGATCCACCATGTGGGCAGGATCAGTAAGCAAGAGGTTAATAGTTCGCCTACCGTCTGATGGTTGTCCAGCCAGTTAAGTGCTAAGTCAACATACAGATATCCGGTATTGGATATTTCCACTTCAGGTGCTGGAAAGAAATACCGGATCAGTGCGACCACAGCCGCTAAGATAAACAGCAGTTTGACCGGCGGATAACTGACCTGCCGTTTGCCGCTAATGTAATCGCGCACGAGGTATCCCGGACGCCATAGCAGTTGCCATAGCGTATAGACGGCTGAACGCGATTCGATGCCCCACAACTGACCTATGCCCTGCCATATAGCCACCCAGCTGATCCGACCGTGACGGGCGGATTGCGAGCAGACGGGACAGTAATTGCCCACGAACGTATGTCCGCAGTTGTTGCACACATGCTCGCTCTCGTCCATGCGGTAGATGACAGGTTGCTGCTGCCAGGATCGAAACGACTGCCATTTAGATTGTATGAAGTGTTTCGTCTTGGTGAACAATGGCTGCATGTTGATCTTGAATTTCATTGTCGTTGTGTTATTTAGTCGTCCAGTCTGAGATGATGTAATCGGCTTCGATGACGTCTTCTATGGAATCAGGAAGATTATAGAAGAAATCAATGCCGGTGAGTTGTTCTACTTCGTTGACCGGCTGCATGTATGTCATCAGCGGACGATTGCCGGCAGCGTTGGGCATGACGAAACCGATGGAAGTCCATGTGCCGTCTTGTTTACGGCGAAGAAGCACTTTGTAGAACGCTTGTGGAACAACAATCTTTCGCACATCACCAATCGTGTTTGTGACTTCGGTAACGACAGGACCACAGCAAACATATACGTTCCCATAGGTTGAGGCTATATCGCGCACAAGTTCTTCCAGGTCTTTCCAGTCACCGGCATTGTTGTTGTGATTCTGCGGGCACATGTTGGTCATATAGAAACTTTCGCTCATAGCTTGCTCTGACCATTTCATGTCGGCAGCGGGAGCCATGTGCCCCCGATCGTAGCCCGAACCTTTATAATCCCGTGTAACGACCGGGTCGCCATTCACCATCGGGTCGGGAAGGAACTTGTCCGTTCGCGGACAATCGCCGGCAACTTCTCTGTTCGTCAGATCGTACGCCACCCAGTTGGGCAGAAGCCAAGAGTGATTATAGCTGACCGTGTAGCCAAGGTGTTCGATTATTTGTTCCTGTTGGTCAGAGACGAGCTTGGGTATTTCGTATCCCAGTTCACTACAATCCTGCTTGTCAGCGCCTTGGGTGCGAAGACAAGAGGTGAGTAGGGAAAACCCGATGATGACAGCGATACAGATAATCTTCCTCATGGTTGATAATTATAATTCTGTGTCCGTCGGACTGTTTTCCGGTGCTTGCTCTGTGCGCAGATACTCTATCCACTGTTGTTTGAGCTCAGTCAAGTCATTTGTCCTGCATAAAGCGCTATCCACCGGCATGCTGTACGTAGCCTCAATCAGATCGGACAACGCCACTTGCCCGAATGCCTGCTCGTAGAATTGGATGAACGATGTTCCGCCCAGTTGGCTCAGCTTGTTCTTGGCAGGAAACTCCGCATTCAGTGCGCACTCTTGTTCCATACGTTGGATCATCTCGGGCGTGAACGCCGGCAAGCGTCTTCCCTCCAGCGAGAAGTGCTCAGATATGCCTTGAATAAACCAAGCCTGCCGATGCGTGGGTTTGTTATAGTCCAATCCGGCAAGATAGGTGTAATATGCCAATTCCCGGCGCAAGACACGTATAAACTCCGGGTCGCCGTCCGCATTGTTGTTAATAAACGCGTTAGGATGGACAATAATCGCTTTGCATTGGCATCCGAGCGGACCAATGGAGATGATCGAGCAACCATACTTGGAACCGCCCAGCAGTCCGTTATCGCTCAACTTGTTGATCAAGGTGGTGAATTCACTGTCTTTGTCCGGCAGATAGATAGCCATTTTCCGTCCGTTCAGGTCGGTGGGGTAGTGGTAGGTGCTCAGATACGATGGCAGTTCGAGGATGATATTCTCCACGCATTCGATCACTCTTCGTGCGCGGAGCTGTCCTTGTGCATCGCGGTCCTTGCGGTAATAGACGATGGCATTGGCGTCCTCTTCCTTGCCCCATTTGCCCATTTTCCGCTTTTGACCGATATCATCCTTGTTACTCCACTCAAAGGGACCTACCGGTGCCGCTTTGATGATGCTCTCAGGATCAGCCTGGTTGAATGCGTTCAGCCACATAATCGTTTGCGGCGAGAGTTGCCGGTACGCCAGTGAGGGACGGTGGATACCTATATCATACAATTTGGCAATGACCAAACCGATGACCGCCAGCGCAATCACCATAGCGGTGATTTTCGATATTACTTTTTTGTTGTTAATCATACCGATAATTCAAGAATGGTTTCAAAATCTTTAATGGACTCTTTTTCCCGTATCTGTCCCAACCGGAATCCGTCACCGGTCGTCTCGCAGTAGATATACGATGTGCCGTTGTACTCCATCACGATGTCATCCGTTTTCGTGGCATTGATCAGTTTGAGCAACGACCTGTCTTTACACTCCACTCCGATAGCGGCATGCTTCAGTTTGGCAGAGAGCAGGAAGATAACTTTGTAGCCCAAGCTGAGGAAGAGTGCCGCGGCGAGTGATGACTTGCAATCGCAGTCGCCCTCCTTGTCGAAGAGCACCTCAGCAGGGAAACGCATATATTCCTTGGCGCACAAGATAGGCAGGCTCTGCTCATCAATGACGTACTTGATGTTCGGTTCTTGTACAAAATCAAGGGCGAACTGCATCAGGTCGGCTTCGGGGAATCCGGCTGCTCTCACTGTATCGCGGATATAATTCGCTACCTGCCGGACACCAGACATCTTCTCGGGGTTCATCTTCAGGTATTGGAAGATCGACTGTACGTTTTGCGCATAGGTGTTGCCGTCCTGCCCGTAGGTGGTGAACGGGTTACGCTCCCGCAATTCGTCGATCTCGGCTGAGTCTATCTCCAGCGGTAATTGTCCTTTGAGTTGATGCCCCAAGGGTGAATCCAACTCCCACGTAAATACGCGGCTTTCGATAACGGATTCGGCGTTCTCGTCCTCTCTGTCGCCTTCATCATCATCGTCGCGGAGCGGCATATAGATCTTCTCGTCAAACTCGTCGATCGACATGCCCTTGACCTTCGCTCCCAAGGCGAAGTTATCGCCCGTCGTCTCGCAGAAGATATAATACTTGTCTTCGTACTTGATGGCTATATTATCGATCTTCGTTGTGTCGCCATACCAGCCGTCTTTCAGTTCGCTCAGGCGCACTTCTACGCCGATAGCGGCGTGCTTGTGCTTGCGCGAGATGAGATACAGCACATTATGTCCCATCAGATGGAACAGCATAGCAGCCAAGAGCGATTTGCTGCTGCTGTCACCGCATTTGTCGTAAAGCGTCTCATCCGGATAGCGGATATAATCGTCATAGAAATTGATGGTTTTGTCTTCCGAGGTTTCCACGAAAGCGATGTTCGGCTCTTGCACGAAATCCAGCGTAAACTGCAACTTGTCCATCGGAGAGAACGCGTTCTTTTCCGCAATCTTGTTGATGGAGTATGCAACGTAATTCGTACGCGCGAGGAACGTCTTTCTGTATTTCTTCAGGAAATGGAACATATTCAGTATGTTCTCTTTGTCCGAGTGATCCTTGCGCTGGTCGAAGAACGGGTTGAGATGACGTACATCGCGAATCTCTGCCGCTCGGAAGTACAAGGTCAGCGAACCGGCTACAGTCCGGTGGGGATCATAGGTCTGATCCAATGTCCAATCATAAGTGCGGGATATGTCGCCTTGGGGATTCTGTGGTTCCACATCGTCCTCCTCGTCATCGTCGTATTCCGCGCTGTCGTCCAGGAACGATGACTGCACTTTCCAACGTCTGTTGGCTGCCGGAAGAGCCATGTTGATAGATACACCGGTAGATATGACGATCAGTAACGGCAGGAAGTCGTAGTCATAGTAGAACAACGTGAATATCGTAGCAATGGAGCAGAGCACGAGAATGGCTACGTTCACCCACTTCAACCCGAGATTCTTGTTGAACAGATCCAGCATCGGTTGGAACGAATTAGCGTTCTCGATGGCATCGATCTTAATGAACCGCACGATAGCCCAAAGTACGAAGTAATACCCAACAAACACAGCCGCCGACTGCCAGTCTTTGCCCAACAATGGCATTTGGAAGATACCGGAGTTCACCAGATAAACGAGAATAAACAGCAGGGTATAGATAAATGCCGACAGCAGTGCTGTATCTTTCCATCCGTAGGGTTGCTCCGAAGCGTACTCAGCCTCTTTCTGTCGCGGAGCATAGCGTTGTAGCAACGCGTACGCACCGGCGCGGGCTTCGGGCGGTAGATGATCATTGCCCGAATTGTGGAAGCCCCAGAACGAACAGATAGCCACCGGTTTTCTTGGAGGCAGTTTCTCCAGCGGTTTGACTTCCTGCTCCTCTGCCTTGGGTGTGTTCTCTTCTTCCGGTGCAGGAGCGGAGGGTTCAGCAGGCTCATTGGTCTCTTCGGAAGTCTCTTCCGGTTCGGGTTTGGGTTCGTGCTGCGGCTCGGTTGCCGGTTGCTCTTCTACCTGCGGTACCTCCAGTACAGGCACCTCTATCAGCTCCGGTACAATTTCCTCTGCTGCGTCCGGTGCTATTTCCGGTATTATTTCCGTCGTCTCTTCAGTGATCGCCTCCTCTTTTTTCCGTTTGGGACTGTTGATGCAGAGATGTTCAACAGGTTGCACGTTTTTGGCGTTGTTTTGCTTGTCTTCCTTCGCATCACTTTTTGCGTTTTGCGGCAAGCCTGTATAGGCGCATAGCACGCATTGCAACCACAGCGTTTTCCACGAGCGCTCGCCGTAGATAGTAGGCTCATTCGGCTTGGACGGACGAGCCA
Source organism: Paludibacteraceae bacterium (assembly GCA_905233935.1). Lineage (GTDB taxonomy): Bacteria > Bacteroidota > Bacteroidia > Bacteroidales > Paludibacteraceae > Colicola. Next base: position 12,277 of record CAJOFU010000020.1, on the reverse strand, counting down.
GATAACCGACAATCTCCTTGTCTTTCTTGCCTTTTATCTGTTTGTATATATAGCCGAATTGATCCACTGTCGTGTCTTGGTCAAAACTAATGTACCCTGTCCGGCGGTAATGAGGCTTTTCGGCATCATCATTCATGTCCGTCATCAGTACATCCACGTAGCCTCTGTTCAGGGTTGACTTCTCGTCCACCTTAATGATGGCTACAGCAGGTTTACCGAAGGCTCCCGCACGGTGAACCTCAGCGGCTTCACCCTCTTCGCCCTTCTGTAGATAACATGTACGAACGAACGGCTGATTCTCCTTCTGCCGTGCATCGATCCACACTTTAACTTTTGACAGTTTCTTAATGAGCACTCCTGCGAGCACTGTACATAAACCGCCAAGGATGATCAATAGAATTTCAATGTTTATCATAGGTTCATTAGTCTTCCTGGTTCATGATCTTACGTATCCGTTGTCTGTCGTTGAAGGCTTCTGCGAAGTGGCTCGGGTCAAAGAGCTTGAGCCATTCGCTGGAGGTGTCATCGGGACAGATAGCCCATAGTATCAGCGCGGATATCTCCGGCTTGTAGGGTTCCGACTGAGGAGCCTCATCAATCTGCACTTCTTGTTCCGCCTCCGGTACGATAATGCGTCTGCGACGATCAATCTTCTCTTGCTTCTTCTTTGCCTTCTGTTCATCCTCAAATACACGCATGTTGCGAATACTCTGGTCGAAGTCTTCTGTCGGCAGGATGCGGTTGTACGAGAAGTTGGCGAAACTGCGCCAACGGGTGATGAACAGGTAACGCTTGTATAGTTCGTTATACTCTGCATGCTGCAGGTTCGGTGTCGATTGCAGTGACGTCTGCAGCAGAATAGAGATGTCTTTGTTGACCTTTACATCCGAACACTCCAAATCCGCATCGCAGATGATCTCTCCGTTCGCTGCAGCGTATTCAACCATCGTGTCCAACAGATGGATATTACCGGTCTTGCGCTCGTATTGCAGTAGTTTCTCGCCTACCGTCGGATTCTCACGAGGTAACATCTCTTTACTGATAGCCGCTATCATCTGCTTGTGGAACGCGGTTTTGTGCAATTGCCATTGCTGCGCCGCTTCTTCCAACAGCTGCTCCTTGGAGAAGAACTCGTATTCCTGCGTGTCTTTGTTCAGACGTCGCGCATGGTCTTCCGGCGCACGTACATCTTTGTACAGCTCGGCGATCTCATCGTTGAAGTGGTTGATCAGGATGAAGTATTGCTTCGTGTTCAGTTCGCTAATCAACACAGGTTTGTAGTTGACGCGAATACGACATCCTTCCACTTCCGTGGCGGGCAGAATCTCCTCGCCTCCGAACTTGCCGGAACGTAAGGGCTGGTTGAACTTCGTGTTCGGCAGCATGGTTTTGACGGCAAGGTCGGGAATGCGGAACTTCACCTCGTCGCGTATCTGTTTGCTGCGGTTCAGGTACGCCTCACATAGTGCCTGCATCTTTCCGTAGAAGTCCGATGCTTCAAACTCTATTCGGTTAGCCAGACGCGCATAAGCGTCGTGCATATAGTAGGCTTTGAGTACGCGGATGCATACATCCTTCTTGCGCGTATATACTATCAGGCAGATGATCTGTATCAATACCGGCAGCATGAACAGCGCAAATGCCCAGATAAACGCATTGCCCTTCACGTCACCCAAATCAATGAATAACGGAGAAATAAGGGATAATATAGGTAATATTCCCAATACGCACACCAAGCCTAATAGCATCACACGCGTAATGGTAGCCAACGTCGTCTGCTCTTCCGATGTCAGTTTAAGTAGTTTTTCCGTGGCTTGTTGCTTCATCTCCATCTGACCGGTGCCGCCGTTGCCAGAGGAAATGTCTTGTCTGTAAGCCTCGTGGTAATTCTCGAAGAAATCTTTTTGGTTCTCCTCTATCATCGGTTTTTCCGGATCGAGAAGTACATCCCAGAAATGGTGCTCAAGCTCCTCACGTATACGCTCGTTCTCCAGTGAGAGTCGCTCCTGAAGCTTGTTGAACTCCCTGTCGATTGCCGCCAAAACGCCTTCTGTGGGCAATACCTTGGATATGATGCGTGTGATAGCCGGATGGATAGCCATCTCGCAACCCTTGTACATTTTCGTCGAGCGGATGGAGATACGGTCCAGCAAGTCTGATGTTCCACGTTCGATGTTGTCAGTGATCTTCCGCAATAACTTGGCGGGGAAGAACTTGAGATAATAGAAGTAGTACAGCCTCTTCAGGTTCTTCTGCATGTAATTCAGGATTGGATGCGGGCTGGGTTCGTCCATTTGTGTGTCAGGAAGTTTAACGCTCAGTCCTTCGTTGATGTCGTGAATGAACTTCTGCGCGTCAAACTCTTCGTGTTTGAGGATGTATATCTCCTCGCGATCCGTGGCTTCTTCCTCGCTGTCAACCATTATGTTGGTCATCAACTCCCCGGCCAACCGGCTGGCGTCATTGACGTCCTCGGCTTGCATGTCAAAATAGATAGATGTGGCACCCATGGAGAAGTAAAGCATATCTTGACTTCTCGTTCCCGTGATAAGCGGATGGGTGTAATCGCAGGCATAAAACAGATGAATCAGGCATTGGAACAGGTATTCAGCCTGATCTTTTTCATCCATCAGCGCGTACGTACACTCTGTTCTGTTCTGTACGTTCTGGTACAACATCACATGATCGTAGCCGCGTACATTGCGCAGGTTGTGCTGTACTTCCACTTCATTTAGCAGTCGCAATACTTTAGAGCGATCTTCCACTTTGTGGGAGTTAATGTCGCAGGGTACATATATAGCTCCATAGATGCACATACCTTGGTGGATATGAGCTTGGAGAATACGTTCTTTTTCCTTTTGCAGCATTGCTGCAATAGAGGGGAAGATGGTCTGGGTAAAGGTCTCTGTCGAGTCACCGAGAACCATCACATTCACAGTCTGGAAAGGTTTAGCGTTAGAGAGTCGGAGTTGGTGGATAAAATGCATGCCGGCTTCTACAATCTTCGATTGCAGCGCATACAGTCGCTCGGCTATATTGTTTTCCTTGTCCAAATCTTCACTCTTTATGTCTTCTAATCCGCGGAACACATCATCAAAGGCGCTATAATACCAATAGTCGCCTTTGATGATGGCATCTTTTTCCGCGGCGCGGCGTTCCCAATGATCCAGCAATTCCTGCTGCGACAAGGAATTAGATAAGTCTTCAACTGTCTCAACCCTTTGCAACAATGCCGATGCATCAATAACAGATCCGGCTGAACCTTCTTCCGCACTATAGTTGGATGCAGGATTAGCTTTGCCGCTCTTGCCGGTTGTTGCTGTAAAAGTTTGAGAAATGTGTACGTGTTCAACACGTCGGAGCAGAGCCACTAAGGGCTCTCTCCGAGCATGATTGCATGTAATATCTATTATCCAAAGAGGAAGCATAGAATGGCTGAATTAGGAATCGTTATTTAATAAAATTCTGTACGTAGTCGAACTCTTCGCGAATGATGCTGAACAATGCCTCATACAGACGACGCTCGGACGTCTTGGCGGCATTCTTCTTCTTGTCAGCCAACTCGTGGAGCAACTCGCGTTGCTTAACCGGGTAAAGGCGCTTGAGGATATTTTCACCCGAGAGTTCTTCTCCGTTCACGGTAAGTTTCTGACGCAGCAGTGCCTGAAGAATGGATTCACAAGTCTCGCCAAAGCGATAGTTGTAGTAAGCATCGCGATACTTGGCGAACTGCTCCGTGAAGTCGGCACCCTCTATCTCATAGTAGAGTTGGCGTCCGTTCTCCTCCTTCTTCAGCACAAGTTTGGCTGTCTGAGGATGAATACTGAATGCCTCCGGTTTAGCCAAACGGAAATACGTCTTGCATTCCGGATCGACCAGATACATCGTGTCAGTATAGGTCTCAGGATCAAACTCATCTACGTAGAAGAAGTTGTGCATCTCCTCGCGGAACTTATCCAACAGCAGCAACTTGGCAAACGTGCGATGTTGCGGCAACTTCTCCTCAGGCAGGTTGTCCAAGGTCAGTTGAGCGCCGTATTGCGCAAAGTCGTGGTGGAAATGATATTTCTCGCGGAACGATGCACGGTCATATACGCCCTTGATCGAGTCGTATATACGGTAGTCCTCCAGCGAGAGACCGAATTTCGATTTCAGTACCAATGCCACATCATCGCTGTCGGCTTTCTCGTAACGATGTTTCGGGTTGCCCTTCTGCATGCCAAGCATCTCTACTGCCAGATCTTCACTGCCTGCTACGAATACCAAGTGCTCCTCTTTCTTGATTACATCGATACGGTTCGAGTTGTAAGAGAAGAACAATGCAGGATTCAAGCTGCGGCGAACAGCATCTTTCTCATCATTGCTCAGCTCTGCAAAGAAGGCGGAGATCTTCTTATTCTCCCAACGCTCCTGAACGGTCTTGTTCTCGCGGATCATCTTGTCGAATACGGTCTCGATCAACGACAGGAAGTCACTCACGATCTTCTCGCAGGTAACATTGGCGTCAGCCAATTCGGGGTTGCAGAAGAAGCGAACATCTTCCATAACAACCTCTTTCTTGGTCTTGTCGTCCACAACCTTGCGTACTACCTTGTATTGACCGGCAGCGATAGCCTGAATAATCGCTTCGTTAACAGCATTGTAGATGTTGTCCTCGATCATCTTTTGGATGTCGATGCGATCAGGTGTCTCAGACTTGTCGTGTTGTGCCTTGACGAACTCGGTGTAGAGCTTGCTGAATACGTTGTCAGGCACCCAACCGTTACCGTCGCAAATCTTTGCCAACTGCGGCAGATAAACGGTAGTAACATCCATCTGGGCTGCACCCATCGCGGCAGCCAACTTGTCATATTGCGAAGCAGCTTCACGTGCCATCTCTGCGGCTTTGTCCTTGAACGAAGCAACCTGTTTCTTCAGCAGTGCCAACTCGTCGTTCTTCTCGTCTTGGCAGAAGTCCTTCTTCAAGTCATGAGCCCATTCGAGCATCGCGACGCGAATAGTTTCGCTAACGTGCGCCTGCAGAGCACTGATATAGGCTTGGATGTCCTCTTTGTTGGATTTGATCTTTACTTTCTCAACGCCCTTGATGTTAGCTTCCTCACGTAAGCCGTTCAGATCATCAGCGGATTTAAGTAAGTTTTCCTTTGCACTCTTGATGATCTTCTCCTCTGCCAGATAATCCTCGGCCATTTGCTTGCGAATCATGTCGATGGCGTCGTGCGCATAGGTCAGACCATTGGTGCGAATCCACAACTCAGCCTGTTTCCATGCAGCATCAGCGATAAGACGTTTGTACTTGTCACGTTTCTCAAGATTCTTCGTCTCGTTTGCAATAGATGTCTGTACACTCGCCAAGTCGCTTAAGATGGTGCTCAGTTCGAGTTCATCTTTCAGTTTCTCCTCGTTGGGATCCTGGCTATCCAAGGTCTCATAGAGCGTATTAGCCGCGTTGCAATGAGCAATCTTGTAAGCTATTGTTCCCGTTGTCTTCTCATCCAGTTCGCGGAACAATAAGCGGGTCAGATCGCCAATCTTGCTGTCCTCTACCTTTGATTCTTTGCCTTCAGCGGTTAAGAGCCAACTGCGGACGATGTCACGACGCAAGCGGAAACGCATGTATTTGTTGAAGTATTCGTTCGGCTTCTGGAGCGATACGTAACCCATCGGAACAAGGAAGTCCTTGTGGTTCTTCTCCATGATATCGTTCATGTAGTTGTCAATATCCGAACGGAAGGTTGCACCGGCCTGACCGTTATGCAGGTGATAAAGCATCTCGGCTGTGTTGCGGATCATGGTGTGGGGGCTTCCGAGACTTGTTCCCTTATCCGTCTGGATATCTACAGGAATCATGTAGTAGAACGGGCAGTAACGTTTGTTGTAGTCAATAAGGTTATAATCATTATTGAACGCCAGACGATGCATGACCGTATTTTGTTTAGGATTATAACTCATTACTTTGAAAGCCTCCAACTCGGAGAACACGCCGAATGCGTTGAGCGAATACTTCTCCTCGGTGGAGTTCGCGTCGATGAAGAACTTCGGCATATACATCGTGTAAACGAGTTGCGGATCGCCGTTACCTACCACCTGATGGTGAATCTGGTTTATATGATACAGCACGTCGTTGAAGATGCCTGAACCTGTACCTCCGAGCGAACTGCTGACCAGCCAATAGTAGATGATGCAGTCCTCACCTCCGACCGATTTCACGTCGTTGAGTGAGGAGATAGCAGCCTGCAACTTGGTTTGGAAATCTGCTAACGCGTGTGCGAAGGCAATTCGCGATTTAATACGGAATGCGCCGGCACCGAAAGACAGCGGCTGATCAGGTATCTTCGATGCCAACTCCGGCGAGCATGCCTCCAGGATACGTTTGTTGATCAGGTTGTTCGGATCTTGCTTTGCCTCGTAATAAATGGCATGAGGGTTGGCACGACCCAAGTTAATCAAATCTGTTTGAGGGGAAATAAAGGGTACTTTACCTTGCTCAAACGTAGCTCTGTTGCGCTTGTTTGCCTCGTCGATGTCACGTTGATCCGTGTCGAGGAACAAGAATCGGTAGCTGTCATTCATTGCTTGAAGACGGCTCTTGGACTTTGTGGCCACAGGAAAACGCTTCTCATAAACCTTTTCCTTAATCATTGCGATGGTCTTACAACCTTGACCGCCAATGCCAATGAAAATGTGCTTTTCGTTTGCCATAACTTGTAGGTTTAAAGGGTGAATTATATTTATATTACTTAGTTAATTGCACTTTGATTTTGTGCGTTATATCCGATATACCTCTTCCGCATCGGAGGTTGATTGATGTCGGCGAATCATAGCTGAGGAAGCCCGATTGTGCTCTACCGGCTGCGCAATAGCCACGTGTCTTCCGCCATACAAATTTCGGCTTCGCAAATACCAATAACGGATTTCCTTTCTGTTTGCGGATCTCGAATTGCCACTCGGCGTCGTCAACACGCGCCACGGATGTGCCGTTCGCGCCAAACAGAATAACGGCACTACCACTTTGCTTGCCCATGCGATGCATATCGTCTATCTGATTGCCTTCAGCATCATATACCGTGATGTTGCCCTTGAAGCATAAGCTGTTGTTACGCCCGATTGCCTTGAATACGCCTATGATATATAGTATAAATAATATGATTAGCGTGATTGTAAGCCATAGCGGCAAGAAGAAGGTGAATAGCATCCGCTCGCAATATACTGATGAGTTGGCCAATGCTCCCGGACGACCTTCCAGCAACTTGTCTATCTCATTCTGATAGTCTACTGGCAGCTTCACATCGAAATGCAAGGTGTCTGCTATCGTGTGGAATCCGAAATCTTTATACTTGATCTGACCTAAGTCGATATCTGCATGCATCTCGCCTGCCTCGCTATAGTTGATATAATCGGGGTTTGCCTTGAAGTAGAAGTCGGAACTCAATATATAAGTCGAGTCTAAAGTGATCTTCGGATAAAGTTTCGTGGCCTTCCAGTCGATATGAGCTTTCACCTTGCCGTCAATGTTTGTCTCGGTCTTGACTACAATCGGGTTGGCTTTGTTCTCGCGGATAATGATCGACTGCAGTTTCATGAACATGATTCGGTCTTTCTGTTGGTCGAACCACTGTCGAATCAGTGCTTCCGAGTTGTCAGGTATACGCTGTTGCTCAATCTTTATACTCCAATCCTCGTACAACTCTCTCAGTTGCGAGAACACGTAGCCAACCGGTTTGCCGCTTTGAGGTAACTCCAAGGTGAAGACCATGCTCTCCGAATTTGCGTTGTAAGCCGATTTCATGAGCGTGTGCATGTCGCCCATCTCCGAACCGTTGAACTGACGGTCAATGTTATTCTCCGGACAGTGCAGAAGATCGCTGATGAATACGATGATGTTCACATCATACTGCTGGTTCATCTGCACGGATTTGGCTACGGCTTGCTGGGCTTTGTAGATGTCCGTGTCGTAGTATTGACGATCTCTTCGATCTGCACCCTGCGGATACAGGGTCGATAGCATCTGTACCATGCTCGTCTTTGTCTGTGCGTCGATCGTAACATCATAACCCATCTTGTTCGATATGGCATCGTGCGCGAACGGAATAATTGTTACGCGATCACCCATTGGCAATGCTTTGACAAATGCTTCTATTGCCGGACGAACCGTTTCCTCGTACTTGCACATCGACAGTGAAACATCTACTGCAAAGATGTAATGTGCATGGCAGTTCTTAAGTTCCTCGCGATACAACTGTGTCAGTTGCGGACACTGCTGATTCAGGTAGGCAAGTGATCTGTCTTGAGCCGTAAGTGAAACAACAGTCATCAGAGAAATTACAATGAAGATAACGTGTTTTTTCATACTCTTATTTGTTATATCATTTATTTGTATATCAGTGTGATAAATTCATTATCTGTCATAACCCGATATATTATCGAAGCTATAACACGTTTTGCTGTCAGATGGTCAATTCTTGAGAAATTCGTCTGCAATCTTTTGGTAGTGAATCAACAGGTTTGATGACTGTCTGTTGTGTGCCTTGTCTGTCCATCCGCGAGTTAAACTGCCGCCTATGATTGTCATCGCCGGAGATTGCTTGATAGCCGATGCTGTTGTCACTTCTTCTCCGCATACCTGATTGATCATGTGTGCGCCTGCGGTATACGATGTCTTGGCGATATATTTCTTCTCCACCATAATCTTGAATACCACTCCCCAGTCAGCTTTCGTTTTGCACTGTCCCGACTTATATACAGCCAATATGCCGTTTTCCCCTTTTACCCGGGTTAACCTGCTTTTTGTTTCAGTTGAGTGCTGAATGGTTGCTAATGCGGATTGTAGCCACTGTTTGTGATTATATCCTGAAGTGATTAGCGGTAGAGTTTGCTCCAGTATCGATCTCTCCCAAGCTGATTCGTCTGCCATGTGCGACCGCAACTCATCTTCAAGCAAATTTGTCTGACCGCCGCGGCCGGCGTTCTCCAATAGCTTTTTTACACGATTCACATTGTGTCGTTTGGTTTCGCTGTGCTTATTCAGATTCTCGCAAACCAGGTCTGAAATATGTGCACTTACTAAAGTTCCTGCAAGTCGAATAACTCCATAATCCTCATACACAGATCGTGCATCCCGTCCCGTCGGATGATTATTTAAATAATGCTCATACATTTCTACTTCCTGATCGAGTAGGGAGTTCCGTGCCGTGTTTGGCGAACCGGGCTTACGCTCGCTGCTGTTGAATAGAAATGCAGATGGCTCATCGGATTGCCAACCGATGACTAAGATGCTTCCCCATGTGCCATCTGCAAATTGCTTGTATGGCACTAATCGTATGCAGGAAAAGGGTGTGTTATTCATAATATTATCTATCTCTCGTGGTTATCTCGAATTATATTCTGAGTTATATCTTCATATGACGTTGCAAAATTACAAAATTTATATGATATATGCAAATTTTTTATGATTTTTTTTCAAAAAAAATGTATTTTGCACAAAAAATGCATAACTTTTCTACATCGAGTTATGCTTTTTTTTTGAAAACTTGTTTAGGAAATAGATTATGTATGACACGTTAATCGTGTCGGTTATTATTCCTCTTCTTCATCCTCTTCATCTTCTAAAATTGAGATGTTTTTCTCATTCTCTATTTCTTTAATTCGCTCTAAAGCGTCTTCCACGCCTTTTTGAGCGGCGCGTTCATACCAATATATTGCGATGTCAAGGTCCTTTTCTACTTGGATTCCTTCCTCGTACATAAGCCCTACCTCGTATTGTGCATCTTCTTCGCCCTGATTCGCTGCCAACGACAGCCATGCATAGGCCATAACGTAGTCTTGTTGTAGGTCTTCACCCTTTAAGAAACAATGCCCAAGGAAAAATTCTGCAAGAACATCTCTGTTCTTTACCGCTTTTTCAAGCCATTCAACCCCTTTTGTATAGTCCTGCTCCACACCTTGTCCCTCAAAGTATGACATCGTTACAATAATTTGCGCTCGAGGCACCCCTTTTTGTGCAGCGGAAAGATAGAGCTCGAATGCTTTTCGATCGTCCTGTTTCACGCCATAGCCGTATAGGTACAGCCATGCTAAGCGGGATTCTCCTTTGGGCTCTCCAGCATTGATGGCTTTCTTTGCCCACGAAACGGCTTCGACGTAGTTCTGCTCCACGCCATAACCGTTTTCATATAGCCAACTAATATCGCAGGCTGCTGCCTTGTAGTCTCTTGCCCATGCTTTTTTGCACCAGTACATCGCCTGGACATAATCTTGATCTACTCCTTTTCCGTCCTCATAAAAACGTGCAAGACGGAATTGGCACTCCGCATCGCCGAGCTCTGCGCGATTCTTTACATGCAGGAACAGTTGATGTCTCATCGTTTGCACCAGTTCATCAGAAAGATGCTTTTTCGGCAGATGGATCACATACTCGTCCGTTTCGGCAAAGTAGGTTATCTCTTTCGGGAAGAACAATATATCACCCAACGCTTTCCACCATACACCTATTTTATATCCTCTCTTGCGTACATACCAGCGTGACAGCAAGTTGGCATACCACTCGCCTCTACCTGCCGACTGCGACATCAGCGTGAAGTTCTTAAACACCTGACGGATGTCATACACCTCTATACGCACAGCATCACCGCCCACGATATTCAGACCGTGGTCGGTACCGTGAGGGGAGATATAATAATCCGAAATGTCTTGGATGTTCTCCCAGGGGATAAGCCCCAAGCCCCAGAACGAGTTATCATGATGCATGACAAATAGTCCATCGGGGTGAACCGCCACAAAAGCGGTTTCTCCTGTGCCACTGCCGCCATTGTCAACAATGAACTTACTTTTGAGTTGTTCGCGAAGTTGGTAGATGTTTATCATAGTTTTGTCGTATTGTTATTACACAAAGTTGCGGACGGTTCTGCTGCTATAGTGGTACGGGGACGGCACTATAATTTCTTGCAGAAATCCTCTGATAGCGCATTGCGATTGAGAAATAGATAGGTGGTGTTCAGCATCATATAGTCACGCGACATGTACCATATGCCCTTATAGTCGCCTTGCCGACCCCATGAGTTCTTTACCATATAGTAGGGCTTTCCCTGTTCGTCAACAGCCTTGCCATAGATGAGCATTACATGGTCGTAGGTGAACTGCCAGTTGTCCCATTGCTCCTGACGCAACTGTTGTGTTGGTTTCACGCTATCAGGCAGCATAGCCAGCCCTGTGCGCGTGAAATTACCCGTTACATCGCCACCCCAAGCCACTGTATAGCCATTATCCAGCGCCTTGTCCAAGATGTCCATCAGTTGCTCGATGGGGATATTATAACTCGGTTCCAATCGCCATTTGTACAAAGCCTCAATCACGAACCATTGCCCGAACGGATGGTGCGTATAACTGGTCAGACTCACATACTCATCCAGGTTCAGTCCGAGGCTCTCTGCAAATGACTTAGGCGTGTACGTCTTGCCCTCATATTCAAACGACTCGGGACAACGGCCGATGTACCGCTCGATGATACTGAGCACGCTATCCTGCCAGTGTTCCATGGGCGCCTTGTTCTCTTTTCGGGCAATCTTCTTCACCATCTTCTCCAGTGCGGGCATGAACTCCTTGAAGTTTGCCAACACGTCGCCGACCAACGAACCGGGTGCCGGCATGGCATCCTCCGGGCAGATTCCGTAGCGCCGGATCACCTCCAATACATCATCGCACGAGCCGCCTTGCGTGAACTGGCTATATCCGTGCATGCGCACATAATGCGTGGCGCAATCCATATAATCCCTGTTGGCAACGAACATCTCGCACAGGTCATACACCTTGCCTGTCTGCCGCAGAATCTCACTCTCGAAGAATCCTATCGTTCCGTAGTCCCAGCAAGTACCGCTGCGATATTGGTTCTTGACACTGGTTATAGGGACTTCCTTTATAGTAGTAAATGTTTTCTTTTCCCCAAAAGGCTCTGCACCTTTCTGCAGGTCCTCCTGTGCCAATGCCGATGGCGTAAGTAGCACAGCTGCTACAATAACTGATAGTAGTTGTTTCATATTATCTCGTCATTTGCGTCATTTTTGGCGCAAAGTTACAACTTTTTTTTGAAATATGCAAACCATAGTGCAAAAAAGTGACAGAAAATGCAAAAATGTGCCAAAAGATTTGGAAAACACAAAATGTTTAACGTATCTTTGTAGCGGATTTTGGTTTTGATGGCTTAAAAAAGTGCAAAATTTTAACACAAAAATCCATAAATGTGATTTTTTCTGCTTTTTGGTCAATTTTTGGGTGTTTTTGA